>JALHOE010000176.1 GCA_022843175.1 Deltaproteobacteria bacterium | reverse complement strand
CGCCGAGTCACTGAGTCACTGATACGGGTTGTCGTCGGACGGCGGCTTCGGCGGGGGCGGCGGCTTCGCGGTCACCGGCGGGGGCGGCGGCTTCGCGGTCACCGGCGGGGGCGGCGGCGGCGGTGCGGCCGTGGTGGTCGCAGGCGGCGGCGGAGAGGCCGACGGAGCGGGAGACGGCGACGGAGACGGCGACGGAGACGGCGCAGCCGACACGCTCTCTTCGGGCGGCGCGCTCACAGACGGAGCGGCGCTCTCGGTGACCGCAGGGGACGGCGACGGCTTGGGCGCGGGCGCGGAGGGCGCGGTGGAGGGCGGCGGCGGCGGCGCGTCGTTGCCCTTGGTCATGAGGTAATAGCCGCCCGCGCCGGCAGCGGCGACGAGCAACAGCACCACGAGCCAACCCGCAGCTCCGCCACCCTTTTGCTCGGGCGCGGGCGCCGCGGCCTGCGCGAGCGGCGGCGGACGACGGGACTCGCTCTTCGCAGGCGTTGCCGCAGCAGCGGCGGCAGCGACGGGCTTGGCCACCACGGGCGGCGTCGACGCGATCTTCTTCGGCGGCTCCGACGGCGGCGGACGATCTTCGAGCGCGCGCGTGGCCGGCTCTTTGGCGGTGGGCGGCTCGGAGGGCATCGGAGGCTTCGGCGCGGGCTCGGGCTCGGGCTCGGGCTCGCTCTTGATCTTGCTCTCGAACTCCTTGGCCGCGGCGGCTACGTCGTCGGGGAGCTTGAAGCCGGCGCCGGGCGCCGAGGGCATGCCGAGCAGCGTCTGCTTGCGCGGCGGAGCACCGCCGGTGCTCACCGGCGGCTTGGGCAGCTCGATCGGCGGCGGAGCGGAGGAGACCTCGCCCAGGCCCGCGCCCTTGAGCGCGTCGGCGAGGATCTCGTCGGCCTGCTTGATGACGGTGCGCTCGGCCGGGGGCGGCTGCTCGGCGGGCGGGCCCGCGGGGAAGAACGCGCCGCCGCCGCTGCCGCTGACGGTGTTGACCGGCGGCGTGGATGCGGGCGCGGCAGGGCGCACGCTCGGCGACAGCCCGTCGGGCGTCTCCTCGAACGACGGGCCCTCGTCTTTGCGCTCGGCGACGATGCGGTCGATCAGCTCGCGACTATGGCCGTCGAGCTTGATGAACTTCACGCCCATTCCGGCGGGGCGCTCGGCGCCGGCCTGCGGCGGCTCGCGCTTCCACACGACGCGACCGACGCCCGCGATCAGCGGCTGGTCCTCGCGAATGCGGATCTCGAACTTGAGCAGCGTTCCCGCAGGGAAGGGGCTCGGGGTCTTGATGAAGATGCCCCCCTTCGAGATGTCGTGCGAGTGATGCTCGATGAACTCATCGACCGTCGCGCTCTTGTAGCGGACGTTCAGGCTGAGCACCTTCGCGCGCGGATCCTTCCGGGTGTCCTGGCCCATCGACCCGGCATGCTAGCCGCTGAGGGCGCTCGAAAGGAAGAACATGACAACAAGGGGCCGCGAGGCTGTGAGCGACCTGCCGGCCGTGCTACCCGCGGTGACGTCATGCCGGGAGCGGGCGGGGAGCGGGACGCGTCGCGATTCGGCGGCGCCGCGGCCGATTTCATCACGAGCCTGGGTCGCAAGGCGGCGGAGCTACGTCCGCTGCTCTCGGCGCTCACCAGTGACCCGGCGCATCGCGCTCGCGACGACCTCCGGCGCAAGCTGCACGCGCTGGGCGTCGGGGCGCGGCTCCTACACTTCGGCGTGCTCGCCGCGGCGATCGCCCGAGCGACCCGCCAAATCGACGAGGCCGCCACCGTCCCACCGGGGATGCTCCGCGAGCTCGAGGCGCTCGTCGATCGACTCCCGGAGCTCGCCTGGGAGAAGGGCACCGCGCTCCCGGCCGCCGCCGAGCCGCCGCGCGCGATCTCGCTCACGCCCATCGCGGCGCCGTGGACGGTGCTCGTCGTGGGCACCGAGGCGCTCGCGCTCTCGCTCGAGGACGACAGCGCGACCTTCCCGTGCGAGATCGAGCGCACCGCGGACGTGGCCACCGCCGTCGATCTCGCGCGCGCCGTCGCGCCCGATCTCGTCGTGGTCGACATCGAGCTCGAGGGCGCGTTCGACTTCGTGGCCGCCGTCACCGAGGACGTGCTCACCGGCGCGGTGCCGGTCGTCGCCGTCGGCGAGCGGCTCGGGAGCGGAGACCCTCCGAAGCTCGCGCGCCTGATGTCGCTCGGCGTCGCCAAGGCCCTCGAGAAGCCCGTGGCCGGCGTCACGCTGCGCGAGGCGTGCTCGGACGTCGTCGGCGAGCGCTCGCGCGCCATGCCGCAGGCCATGCACCCGGAGCTCGGCGAGCTCACGGTCACCGAGCTCGCGACGCGCCTACGGGTCGAGCTCGATCGGCTCCTCCTCGACCAGCTCGAGCCCGCCTCGCGCGATCGCAAGGTGTCGCTCGGCACCGGCGCCGAGATCCTCGGTCCGTACTGGGGCGCGCTCGCCCGCATTCGCGACGTGCTCCGCGAGAAGAGCCAGGGCGGCGTGGCGTTCCGCGACGACCACCTCCGCCGCCCGATCGCCGTGGCGCCGCTCGGCGAGACGAGCGCGGCCGACGATCGCCGCTTCGCGCGCCGCGGCGGCCCCGAGGTCGATCTCGAGGGACGCACCATCGTCGTCGCCGACGACGATCCGGCGATCGCCGCCTACATCTCGGACGCGCTCCGCGACGCGGGCGCCACGGTCGCGCGCACCGGAGACGGCGAGAGCGCCCTCGCCCTCGCGCGGAGACAGAACGCCGCGGTGATCGTCACCGACGTGTTGATGCCGAAGCTCGACGGCGTCGGCCTCGCGCGCGCGCTCCGGCGCGACGTCGCGCTCCGCGATCGGCCGGTGATCCTGCTGTCGTGGAAGGAAGACCTGCTCCAGCGCCTGCGCGATCTCCGCGTCGGCACGAGCGGCACCCTCAAGAAGAGCGACGACGCGCGCACCATCGTCACCCGCGTGCGCGAGGTGCTCGCCGGTCGCGTACGAATCGAGGCGCGCGTCGCGGGCGGCGCCGAGGTGCGCGGACGGCTCGACGACCTCACCGTCGCCTCGCTCCTCCACATCACCAACGCCGTGCGCAAAGAGGCCTGCGTCATCGTGCGCGACGCCGCGCACGTGTTCGAGGTCGAGCTCGAGGGCGGCGGCATCCGACGCGTCTCGCGCACCGGCGTCGACGGCTCGTTCGCCAAGGGCGACGAGGTCATCCCCGGGCTGCTCGGCGTCATCGGCGGCCGCTTCCTCGTGCGTCCCCTCCCCGGCCCGGCCGAGTCGGCCATGCACGGAGAGCTCGACGAGCAGCTCGAGCCGGTGCTCCACCGCTTGCGCGCGGCGTGCGACGCGGTGAGCGGGGTCGCCACGATCGAGCTCGCGGCGGTGGGCCTCGATCCGGTCATGCTCGCGAGCTACCTGCCCTCCACGCCGGCGCCGGTGAAGCGCCTGCTCGAGAAGCTCGCCGACGGCGCGTCGCCGCGCACGATGATCCTCGCCGGCGAGGTCGCCCCCGCGATCCTCGAGGACGTGCTGGTCGACGCGGCGTCGCGCGGCCTCGTGGTGCGCGCGCTCAGCGTGAAGGGGGTCGATCTCCTGGCCCGGGCCTCGGCCCAGCTCGACTCGTTCGAAGACGCCCCGCCGCCGAGCTCGCGGCGCGAAGCGAGCCCGGAGTCCCTCGCGCCGACGCCCATCGAGTTCTCGCTCGAGTCGATGGCGCCGCCGCCGGGCGCGCCCTCGCTCCCGCCCGACAGCAACACGCCGGGCTCGCTCGCCGACGCAGTGCTCGCCTCGACGGGCGCGTCCACGCACGAGAAGCCGCCGATCATCGACACCCGCGAGCTCAAGCCGCGGTCCACCCGGAGCGAGCCGCCGCACGAGCAACGCTACTCGGCGACCCCCACGCCCGCGCGCGGCGTCGGCGCCCAATCGGTGCCCCGCGTGGACACCTTCCATGGCGTCGCCCCCGAGCCGCCGGAGGACGGAACGATCCCGCCGCCGAAACGGGGCGCGTAGTGCGCGTGCGCGGTCTGCTCGCGATCGCGGCGGTGATCGGGTGCGGAAAGAAGACGCCGGTCGTCGAGGCCCCCCGCGACGCCGGCAGCGCGCTGCCCCCGCCGAGCGCCGAGTCGGCGCCCGGTTCGGTGGCGGTCGATCTGCTCGCCACCTCGCCCCGCTGTCGCGTCGAGCACCGCGGCGCGTTCATCGATCTCGGCACGCCCGAGGCGGCGTGGGCCACGCCGGGCCACCCCGATCTGGCGAGCCTCCCCGCCTTCGAGCGCGACGGCGCGACGTGGGGACGCGTGCTCGATCGCACGCAGTCGTTCACCTTCGCCATCGATCAAGCCGGCCCGGCGCTGGTGTCGATCCGTGGCCGCGCCCGCGGCAGCAAGAAGGCGATCGCCAGCGTCGACGGGCGCGTGGTCGGCACCCTCACGCTGTCGCCGACCGAGGACAAGGTCGCGATCGCGACCAACAGCGGGCTCACGCTGCAGCCCGGACTGCACACGGTCACGCTGCGATGGGCGGGCGCCGTCAAGAAGGAGGAGCCCGTCGCCGAGCTCGATTGGATCCGCGTCGGCGCCGCGGACGGCGAGACGAGCGCGTACGCCGCGCCCACCCGCCGCGACGCGATCACCCAGGTGGTCCTCGGCGGCGCGCCCCGCCGGGCCTACACCTTGATGGCCCCGGCGGTGATCCGCTGCGTCGCGTTCCTCCCGAAGGACGCGTCGCTCGTCGCCGACGTCGGCGCGGTGTCCGAGGGCACGTCGGGCGAGATCGAGGTGCGCGCGCGCACGACCGGCAGCGACACGCCGAAGCTGCTCGCCAGGGCCACCGCCAGCGCCACCGGATGGAGCGGGGTGTCGGCGGCCCTCGGCGCGACGGGCGAGGGGCTCGCCGTGATCGAGATCGCGATCACCAAGGGCCCGAAGCAGGGCCGCGTCGCGATCGCCGAGCCGCGGATCGTGCGCGCCGCCGCGCCGCCCGCGCCCGTCACCAGGCCCCCGTCGCAGACGGTGATCGTGATCGTCATGGCCGGCCTCCGCCACGCACACTTCGGCCTGCCCGCGCTGCAGAAGCTCGCGCAAGAGGGCGTCGTGTTCCGTGGGCATCGCGCGCCGTCGTTGCTCGGCTCGTCGTCGGTGGCCTCGCTCGTCACCGGCATGCCGGTGCCGGTGCACGCGCTCGAGGACTCGGGCGCTCGCCTGTCGCCGCGCACGGCGCTCCTCCCGCGCGCGCTCCATCCGTTCGGCGTCGCGAGCGCGATGTTCACCGAGGTGCCGCCCACCGGGCCGGCCTTCGGCTTCGCGCACGACTGGAGCAACTACGCGGCGCGCTCGCCGCTCGACGGCGCGTCGGTCGCGTTCGACGAGATCGCCAAGTGGCTCGACACCCACGCGGGCAAGAAGGCGTTCGTCGTCGGCCACGCGCGCGGCGCGCACCCGCCGTGGGACGTCACCGCCGAGGAGCTCAAGGCGCTGCCGCCCGAGGGCTACACCGGCGCGGTCGATCCCAAGCACGTGGTCGCGATCCTCGCCAAGGCGAAGAAGGGGCTCCTCCGCGTCAACGTCGCCGATCGCGCGCGCATGGAGGCCCTGATGAACACCGCGGTCGAGACGCAGAGCAAGAAGCTCGACGCGCTGATCGAGTCGATGCGGGCGAACGGCACGCTCGACAAGGCGACCCTCATCGTCACCAGCGACGCGCCGTTCACGCTGCCCCACGCCGCCGACCCCAACGCGCAGCCGCCCGCCGAGGCGCCCGAGGATCCGCTGGCGATCCCGCTGGTGATCCGCTTCCCCGGCAAGTTCGCCGCGGGCCGCGTCGTTCAGGCGATCACCGATCCGACCGACGTCGCGTCGACGATCGTCGCCGCGTTCGGCGGCCCGCAAGAGGGCCTGTTCGGGCGCGATCTCGGCAAGCTCGCGCCCGACGACGAGCCGGCGCGAGACGTGGCCCGCCTGTCGGACGACGGCCACGGCTACCAGCTCGCGTGGGGCGACATTCGCCTGGTCGGCGCTTGGGAGAAGGCGCCCCGCCTCGAGCCGCGCGTGGGCAACGAGGATCTCCGGGCCAAGCGCCCGTTCGAGTACCTCGCCGCATGGGGCCTCGCCGCCGAGGCCCGCGCCGCCTGGCTGAGCGCGCGGGCGAAGGGACCGGGGCGAGAACCGGCGACGATCGACCCCGCGACGCAGGCCGCTCTCGATTCATGGGAGCGCTCGCGCTAGGAACGAAGGCGATGGCTGTCTACGGGTCCATGCTCGAGCTCGTCGGCGACACTCCGCTGTTGCGACTCTCGCGCGTCGACGACGACGAGGCGGGTCGCGCCACCGTGTGGGGCAAGTGCGAGCAGCTCGAGCCCGCGGGCTCGGTCAAGGACCGCATCGCGCTCGCGATGATCGAGCGCGCCGAGAAGTCCGGCGAGCTCCGCCGCGGCGGCACGGTGATCGAGCCCACCAGCGGCAACACCGGCATCGCGCTCGCGATGGTGTGCGCGGTCAAGGGCTACCGCTGCGTGCTCACGTTGCCGGCCTCGATGTCGCTCGAGCGAAGGCAGCTCCTCGAGGCGTTCGGCGCCGAGGTCGTCCTCACCGAGCCGGAGCGCCAGATGGAGGGCGCGATCGCGAGGGCCGAGGAGCTCGCGCGCACCATCGAGGGCGCGTTCGTCCCGCACCAGTTCGACAACCCGGCCAACCCCGAGGTCCACGTGCAGACGACGGCGCGGGAGCTCGTCGAGACGCTGGGCGACACGCGCATCGACGCCTTCGTGGCCACGGTCGGCACGGGCGGCACGGTCACCGGCGTGGCCCGCGCGCTGCGGTCGCGGATCGACCGGGTCATCGCCGTCGAGCCCGAGCGCTGCGCCACGCTCTCCCGCGGCGAGCGCGGGCCCACCAAGATCCAGGGCCTCGCGGCCGGCTTCGTCCCGAAGATCTTCGATCGCTCGCTCGTCGACGAGGTTCACACAGTGGACGACGACGACGCGTGGCGCACGATGCGCGCGCTCGCCCGCAAGGAGGGCGTGCTGTGCGGCATCTCGAGCGGCGCCGCGGTGTTCGCCGCGCTCCGCGTCGCACGCGAGCTCGGCCCGGGCAAGAACGTCGTCACCATCCTGTGCGACACCGGCGAGCGCTATTTCTCCCTCGGCGAGCACTTCGCGCACATCCCCGAGGCGCCCCCGTGGGGCTGACCGCGGCCGTGATCGGGGTCGGCGGGCTCGGCGCGCCGGCCTCGCTCGCCCTCGCGCGCGCAGGCGTCGAGCGGCTGATCCTCATCGACGACGACGTCGTCGATCGCTCGAACCTCCACCGCCAAATCCTCTTCCGCGACGCAGACGTGGGTCGCTCCAAGCTCGACGCCACGGTCGACAGCCTGCGCCGCGCCGGCCTCAAGACCCACCTCGACCCGCGCCCCGGCCGGCTCACGCCCGCCAACGCGGCGGTGATCGACGGCTGCGACGTCATCCTCGAGTGCAGCGACAACTACGCGACGAAGTTCCTCGCCGCCGACGTCGCGCGGCTCAGGGGGCTCCCCATCGTCCACGGCTCGGCGATCCGCTTCATCGGCACCGCGTTCGCAGTCTCCGGCGCGGGCGGGCCCTGTTATCGCTGCCTGTTCGAGGACATCCCGCCCGGCGCCCAGGCCGGCTGCGACGTGGCCGGGGTCGTCGGGCCCATATGCGGGGTCATCGGCGCGCTGCAGGCGCACCTCGCGCTCACGGCCGCCTACGGCACCCTGATCTCGCTCGACGGGCTCCGTGACGAGCTGCGGGTCCGCAGCATCCCTGCCCGGGCGGGGTGCGCGCTGTGCGGCTCGAGCCCGACAATCGACGCCATCGACGCGGCGCGCTATCACCCCGTCGAAGCCGAGGAGAACTGAAAATGGCCGTCATCGTTCGCATCCCCACCCCGCTCCGCTCGCTCACCGGCGGCAACGAAGAAGTCCACGTCGAAGAGGCCGGCACGGTGTCGGACGTGATCGACCGCCTCGAGGTGAAGCACGCGGGCATGAAGGACCGCCTCCTCGACGACAAGGGCGTCCGCAAGTTCATCAACATCTACGTCGGAGAAGAGGACATCCGCTTCCTCGACGGACTCCGCACCGCGGTGAAGGACGGCGAGCAGATCTCGATCGTCCCCGCGATCGCCGGCGGCTGAGATGGCGGGTCCGCGCACCGTGCGCCAGCGGCTCGTCCCCGAGATCGGGAGCGAGGGCCAGTCGCACATCGACGCGGCGACGGCGATCGTCACGACGATCGGCCTCGGCGGCGAGGTCGAGGCGCACTACCTCGCGGGCGCCGGCTTCGGCCTGATCCGCACCGCCACCCACGCCGCCGCGCGCGCGGCCCGCGAGACCAACCCCGCGGTGGCGATCGCCGCCGACGCCGATCCCGGCGATCCGCCCGACCACCCGCTGGCCGACGCGCTCGCCAAGCTCGTCACCGACCCGGCCGTGCTCGCCGTCGCGCAGGGCGCCGCGCGCGCGCTCCGCCAGATCCGCGTCGCCGCACGCATCGACGTGGTCCCGGTGCTGCTCAAATCCAGCGTGTCATGAAGCTCGTCGCATGAAGCTGCACAGGGCGCGCACGCTCGACCGCATCCTCGACGCCGTCGGCAACACGCCGCTGGTGCGCCTCGCCCGGCTCAAGGAGCTGCAGCGCGCGCCGGACGTGAAGGTCTACGCGAAGCTCGAGTTCGCGAACCCGGGCGGCAGCGTGAAGGACCGCGCCGCGCGGCAGATGATCCTCGACGCGCTCGCCGACGGCCGCCTCACCCGCGACAAGATCCTGGTGGACTCCACCTCCGGCAACACCGGCGTCGCCTACGCGATGATCGGCGCGGCGCTGGGTCTCAAGGTCGAGCTCGTCATGCCGCGCAACGTGACCGAGCCGCGCAAGCGGGTGGCGCGTGCGTTCGGCGCCAAGCTCACCTTCAGCGATCCGATGGAGGGCAGCGACGGCGCCATCAAGCAGGTGCGCGAGATGGTCGACAAGAGCCCGGAGCAGTACTTCTACCCGGACCAGTACTCGAACCCGTCCAACCCTCGCGCGCACTACCTCGGCACGGCCAAGGAGATCCTCGACGACCTCGGGCGTGAGCTCACCCACTTCGTCGCGGGCTTGGGCACGAGCGGCACGATGATGGGCAGCACGCGGCGGCTGAAAGAGGCCGGCTTTCCGATTCGCTGCGTCGCCGTCGAGCCCGACCAGCCGCTGCACGGCCTCGAGGGCCTCAAGCACATGGCCTCGTCGCTGGTGCCGGCGATCTACGACCCGCACGTGCCCGACGAGATCATGCCCGTCGGCACCGACGAGGGCTGGGACATGTCCGACCGCCTCGCCCGCGAGGAGGGTCTGCACGTCGGCCACTCGTCCGGCGCCAACGTGTGGGCCGCGGTGCAGCTCGCGAAGCAGTGCATCGCGCGCGGCGAGCCCGCCACCATCGTCGCCATCGTGTGCGACCGCGGAGACCGTTACTTTGCCCCCATGAAGTGGGAGAGGAGCTACGTGTGGTGATGGATCTCGCCAAGCACCCGTGGGCGCGCGAAGGGGTCACCGTCTCGCAGCGCGTGATCGACGAGATCGAGGCCGCCTCGCGCGAGGCCTACGCCGGCGGCCTCGAGATCGAGGGCGGGCACGAGGGCGAAGAGGCGTGCGGCGTCATCGCGGGCGCCGCGGGCGACCTCGTGGCCGACACGCAGGAGCGCCTCCCCAACCTCGCGAACAAGTACCACGCGATGGATCCCGAGGGGTACCCGCGCACCGGTCGCACCTACTTCCTCATCGACCCGCTCAAGTTCAGCAAGAAGGTGCGCGCGGCCGAGGAGAGCGGGCAGCCGATCAAGGTGCTGTGGCACAGCCACCTCGACTGCGGCGCGTACTTCAGCGAGACCGACGCGCAGACGATCCTGGCCGGCGGCGAGGCGCCCTCGTACGACCTCGCGTTCCTCGTCGTGAGCGTGCGCGGCGACGGCAAGGGCGGCGGCGCCGTCGTCGACGACAAGAAGCTCTTCGTGTGGAGCCCCGACGACAAGAAGTTCGTCGAGGCGCCGCTGTACGTCCGGTAGACCGGCGCGAGGTGACGACAGCGTGTTCGCACGTGTTCGCACCCATGCGGGTCGGCGCGGTCGCGGTCTGACGTCGAATCTGTAAGCCGCAATCTGTCGAAGCGAGGCGGTATGCGACAGCCTGCGTCGCAACGGGGCGCCGATCGAAGTTCTTTCAATGCATACCGCGACACCTCGCCGTAAGTGTCTCGATCGATCGCCGCGACAATTTCTGACGAAGTCGCGGTGTCGCTTCTTGCGTTTCGCGTGAATATCCGCGATTTCGCCGCCGGCACGGTCGATGCTGGTTGCCTCCGCGTCGCGCGAGTCCGTCGCGACGTCGCATCGAGGGAGGCACGATCGAGATGATCGTCGCACAGCACCTCAAGACGCTCTCCGCGGTCACCATCGCGACGACCGCGACAGCGCTACCCTCCGACGATGGGCGCGTTCGGGGCGCGGAACGAGCGGGTGCTGTTTGGTATCGTCGGCCGACGAGCGATGACCCCAAGCTTTTCTGAACGCGCGATTCTGGTGGCGATCGGGTCGGCGCTGCTGGCTGGCTGCCCGGCTCGATCGGCACCGGCAGCGCCGCCGAAACCATCCGCAGCGGCGGCACCCGCCGACGGCAAGCGTCTGTGCCCGAGCCCGGCCCCCTCGAAATCTACGGACGACACTGATCCAAAACTGCGGGCGTCCGCGGCCTTCGAGGCTGGGGTCATTTGCTTTAACGCCGGGCAGTTCGGGCGAGCCGCCGACCACTTCGAGTCTTCAAATGCCGCCGCCTTTCATGCGCGGACCGTCTACTATCTGGCGCTGTCCCACGATCGCATAGGGTCCATCTCTCTGGCTGTCGACTATTACGAGTGGTTTCTGAGAAGCAGCCCGAACGACGCTGAACAAGTCACGTTCGCTCAGAACCGCGTCAAGCAGCTCCGTAAGTTGCTTCCGGGGGGATGCACCTACTCCGAGAAGGTTGGGGGGGTGAAGTGTCCGCCGCCCCAGCCGTGAGCCGCGGCGTCGATGGGGTCTGCACGCCGCGGGACCCCGCGGATTGCGAGTAGCGTCGTCGTTCTCGGTACCCGATGCGAATCGAGGAAAACGTGGCCGAATTGGAGGAAGGAGCGGAGTTCTTTGAATCGCGAGCAGCCTGACGTTCGCACCCCTGTGCGTTGCCGCGTCAGTGAAGTCCCGCACCGCGCCAAAGTCGTCCGATCGCCTCGAGTACTCGTATCCGCCGCGCCATAAGCATCTACTCTCGATGTTGTGTCCGCTGTGCGGCCGGCGTTGCAGCCCAATAGCGTCGGTACAACTTACAACTGTCGTTGCTGTTGTTGCTGTTCAGATGGTTCGGACTCAATGGTTCGGACTCAGACCAACTCTGCAACAGCCGGCCTGATTGGACCTCGTCGCGACGCTCCTCCCCGATGCGGAGAGTGTGCGTATAAGGCGCGGGACATCCCGGACTGCAAAAACCAAGGCCGACAGCGCCTGCCCGATCGCTTCTACCGCGCTTGCCCCTTCGCGCGCGGCGGCAGGATCGGGAGGAACATCACCTCGTCGCCCACCTTCGCGTCGATCGCGCGCGCCGCGTCCTCGGTGATGACGATGCCGTTGCCGCGGAGCTCGTGGGGGACCATCACGGCCTTCCAGAACGGCGCCTCTTTGGTCTCGGTGGCCACGACGGCGCGGTGACGCGGCGCCGCTGGCGGTACGTCGCCGGGCCACACCTCGACGAGCGGGCCGCGGAGCGAGTCCTGCACCAACGTGATGTCGTCGGTCGCAGCGAGGAAGTGCGGGCCGCCGTCGAACGGGTCGACGCGCTCGCAGTAGCGGAAGCCGATGCGCTCGAGGAGCTTCTCGACGCCCTTGGTCTGCGGGCCGACCTCGCCGATCACCTTCTGCGCAGGGCGGGGGAGCACCGAGGCGTAGACGTCGCCCTCGGGGAACAACCCCTTGATGAACTCTTTGTTCTTCTTGGAGAGCTTGTCGGCCTCCATGTAGCTCAGATCGGTGAAGTGCCGGCCGAGCGCCTCCCACAGGTGCGAGGTGCCGTCGGGCTCGAGCGGCGGGAGCAGCTCGGCGAGGATCTCGTCGCGGAAACGGTCGCGGTGCATCGCGATGAAGAGGAACCGCACATACGAGAGGAACTGGCCGAGGCGCTCGCTGCCCATGCGGAACTCGGGCAGGAGCACGATGCCGCCGATCTCGGTCGGGCCGTCGTACGAGTAGCCGATGCGGAGCACCGTGTGATGGAAGTGCTTGTCGAGCGAGTTGGAGTATTTCTCCTCGCTCCGCACGTCGAAGTAGATGTACGGCGCGTCGCGACGGCCGAGCTGGCCGATCACCATCGAGGTGCCCACCACCCGGCCGCTCGCGAGCTCCTCGAGCGCGAACACGTATTCGGCGCGTTTGGCCGGCACCTTGCCGAGGAACGACTGGGTGGAGTGCTCGATGATCCCGCGGACCGCCTCGCTGCTCTCGGGGAGGTTGACCGAGTTGAGGTGCTTCGCGACGCGGACGAGGTCGTCGTGGTCCTTGGGGTCGACGCCACGAATGCGAAAGCGGGGCATGGGGAGCGCCCCGTATAGTCGCGCTCGTTTTCAGGGTCGAGGAGGTGCGGCGTCGCTGCACTGCGTCTAGACTCCGCCTCGTGAGCCTCTCGCGCGCATCCGACGTGATCCTGGCGATCACCGTGCTGACCTATGCGGTCGCGTCGGGGCTGTATTTCCTTCACCTCGCGGGTCGCGAAGGCGGTCACCGCTTCGCGCGGCCGGTCCTCGCGAGCGCGACGCTCCTCCACCTCACGCACTTCTTCGTCGTCACCGCCAACGCCAAGACCTGCCCGGTGGACGAGATCCACGAGGCCACCTCGCTGATGGCGCTGATCGCGGTCGCGATCTTCCTCTTCGTGAGCCGAGTGAAGAAGCTCGAGATCATCGGCGCGTTCGTCGCGCCCCAGGGGCTCGCCGCGCTCCTCGCCTCGCGGTTCGTCGGCTCGCCGGACACCACGCCGGTGCGCACCGCGGTGCTCCCGCTGCACGTCACGTCGATCCTGCTCGCGAGCGCGTTGTTTACGATCGCCTCGGCCCTCGCCGCCACCTACCTCCTGCAGGAGAAGCAGCTCAAAAAGAAGCGCACCGGGGGCCTCTTGCAACGTCTCCCCGCGCTCGACGTGCTCGACCGCGCGTCGCATCGGTTCCTGCTCGCGGGCTTCCCGCTGCTCACGATCGGCATCCTCACCGGTCTGCTGTGGGTCGGGCACGTGAGCAGCAGCAAGCTCGGCACCATCCGCCAGGTGCTCGCCTACGCCGCGTGGGTGCTGTTCGCGGGCGTGCTCCTCATGCGGAGCACCGGCAACTGGCGCGGGCGACGCGCGGCGTGGGGCACCATCCTCGGCTTCGGCTGCGCCTTCCTCGTCTACCTCGTGTACCTCGTGCGGAACGTTCAGGGATGAGTCCTCGGCAGCCAGATCCGCTCAAGGTCGCCGTGATCGGCGTCTCGTACAAATCGGCGCCGGTCGCGGTGCGCGAGCGCGTGGCGATCGCCGGCGAGGAGCGCGAGAACGTGCTCGGTCAGCTCCGCGCCGAGCAAAAGGTCCGCGAGGCGATGATCGTCTCCACCTGCAACCGCGTCGAGATCTACGCCGCGGGCGACGACGAGGCCGAGGTCGTCGAGCGCGCGCGTCACTTCCTCGCCTCGCGCGTGCCCGGCGAAGATCTCCGCCCCTTCCTCTACGACCGCCGCGGGCTCGACGCGGTCCGCCACGTGTTCCGCGTCGCCGCCTCGCTCGACTCGCTGGTCGTCGGCGAGCCGCAGATCCTCGGTCAGGTGAAGGAGGCCTTCGAGGCGGCCAACGCGGTCGAGTCGATCGGCGGCGCCCTCTCGCGCTGCCTCACCCGCGCGTTCCACGTCGCCAAGCGCGTCCGCACCGAGACGGCCCTCGGCGCCGGCCAGGTCTCGGTCGCGAGCGTCGCGGTAGACCTCGCCAAGACGATCTACAGCGACCTCTCCGGTCACGAGGTGCTCCTCCTCGGCGCGGGCGAGATCGCCGAGTCGGCCGCGCGCGCGCTCAAGGCCGCGGGCGCGGTGCGCCTGATCATCGCCAACCGCTCCTACGAGAAGGCCGAGGCGCTCGCCGCGCAGATCGAGGGCGCCGAGGCGCGGTCGCTCGGCGAGCTGCCCACGCTCCTCGAGCACGCAGACATCGTGCTCGTGTCCACCGGCGCGGCGAACTTCGTGGTCACCCGCGAGCTCGCGGCGCAGGCCGTCAAGCGCCGGCGCGGGCGCGCGCTGTTCTTCGTCGACGTCGCGGTGCCGCGCAACGTCGACCCGCGCGTGCACGACCTCGACAACTGCTACCGCTACGACATCGACGACCTCGAGACGATCGTGTCCGAGGGGCTCAAGGAGCGCCGCTCCGAAGCCGACGCCGCCGAGCGCCTGGTCGCCCTCGAGGTCGATCAATACATGGCGCTCGCGCGCCAGCTCGAGATCACGCCCACCATCGTCGCGCTCCGCGAGCGGGTCCGCGGCACCCTGGCCGCCGAGCTCGAGAAGACACTCGCCGGCCGCCTCAAACACCTGAGCGACGACGACCGCAAGGCGCTCGGCACCATGCTCGAGGCCGCCGCCAACAAGATCCTCCACGCGCCCACCAAGGCGCTCAAGCAGGCCAACGAGAAGCCGGACGGCGCCGGCATCGTCGACGCGGTGCGCACGCTCTTCGATTTGAGCACCGAGAACGACAAGATCGAGTCGGCGGTGGACGACACGCGCTCGCCGCGGCATTGAGCGTCCCATGAAGCTCGTCGTCGCCACGCGAAAGAGCGCGCTCGCCCTCGCGCAGACGCGCGCCTTCTGCGCCGCGCTCGTCGAGAAGAACCCCGGCCTCGAGATCGAGGAGCTGCAGGTCGTCACCACCGGCGACCGCATCCAGGACCGCCCGCTCAACGAGGTCGGCGGCAAGGGGCTCTTCGTCAAGGAGATCGAAGAGGCGCTCCTCGATCGCCGCGCCGATCTGGCGGTGCACTCCATGAAGGATCTGCCCGCCGAGCAGCCCAAAGGGCTCGCGATCGGGTGCGTGCCCGAGCGCGCCGACCCGCGCGACGTGCTCCTCGTGCGCGACGGCCTCACGCCCGAGCTCGCCGCGCTGCCGAGCCACGTGCGCATCGGCTCGTCGAGCCTGCGGCGGCGCGTGGCGCTGCTCCGTCACCGCAAGGACGCCGTCATCGAGCCGCTCCGCGGCAACATCGACACCCGCATGCGCAAGCTGCAGGCCGGCGCGCACGACGCGATCGTGCTCGCCGCCGCCGGCCTGTCACGCCTCGGCGTGGCGATCCCGGTCACCCATCGGCCGATCGAGATCACCGAGATGCTCCCGGCCGTCGCGCAGGGCATCCTCGCGATCGAGATCCGGCACGACGACGAGCGCGCGCGCCAGGTGCTCGCGCCGATGGAGCACGACGTGAGTCGTTTGCGCGCGTGCGCGGAGCGGGGCGTGCTGCGCGCGCTCGGCGCCGACTGCACGGTGCCGCTCGCCGCGCACGCGGTCGTCGAGGGCGACGCGCTCGCCCTCGAGGCGTGGTTGTCGGAGGAAGACGGCTCGCGCTTCCGGGTGCTCACCGAGCGCGGTACCGCACGTACCCCTCGGGAGGCCGAGGAATTCGGGCTCGCGCTCGGGGCTCGCTTGCGGGATCACAAGTAGCCCACCTGCGCCCACGTCCGTCTACGTTGCACGGATCCGATCGCAGTGAAAACCTCGTCCGTATGAGGCGGTCGGTCTTCCTGTTCGCGGCGTTGATGTTTGGATGTGGCGGCGGCGACGCGCAGACGCCGGTCGAGCCGCTCCCCGGCGACGAGGACACCTCGAACAACACCGGTGAGACCGCGACCGGCGAGGACTCCGGCGATCCCGGCTTCGACGTCGGCGGCGGTGACGACACCGGCGGCAGCGGCGGTGACGCGACGGTGACCGACACCGCGTTCGACACCAACACCGACGTGCTCGTGTTCGACGCGCCCGGCGACACCACCTGCGCCACGAGCGAGGTGCTGGCCGCGAAGCCGCCAGTCGACGTCATCGTCGTCGTCGATCAGTCGGGCTCTATGAACGACGACATCGTCCGGGTGAAGGCGAACATCAACAAGCTTTCGGACTACCTCAAGGCCACCGGCCTCGACTACCGCGTGGTGATGATCGCGCGCGTGGGCACCAGCACCGCCGCGACGTCGACCGACATCTGCGTGCCGCCTCCGCTCGGCGGCCCGCTCACCGACTGCGGCGCGACGACCAAGCCGCTCCGCAACTCGAACCCGCCGATCTATCGCACGAGCAACCAGACCATCGGCTCGGTCGACGCGCTCTCCAAGCTGCTGAGCACCTACGACAACCCCACCGTCGGCATCGGCTGGAAGGACGCGATCCGCCCCGAGGCCTACAAGGCGATCGTCCCGATCACCGACGACAACTCGTCGCTCAACGAGGTCAGCTTCGACACCCAGCTGCTCGCCAAGGGCGCGGGCGTGTTCGGCACCGCGACCGCGCGCAAGTACGGGGCGTTCCCGATCATGGGCTCGTCGACGTATCCGTCGGAGGTGCGGTGCGGCACCACGATGGTCAACAACGGGCCCACGTACGTGAAGCTGGTGAAGCTGGTCGGCGGCAAGTGGTTCCCGCTGTGCTCGACCGACTTCGGACCGCTGTTCACCGACATGGCGAAGACGATCGCCGGCGTCGTCGCGTGCGAGGTGGCCGTGCCGCCGCCGCCCGCGGGCGAGGTGTTCGATCCCGGCAAGATCAACGTCGTCTACACGCCGTCGAGCGGCGGCTCGGTGCCGATCGCGCGCGACGACAAGCCGTGTGCGTCGGGCTCCAACGGCTGGCAGCTCTCGCCGGACGGCACGAAGATCCTCTTGTGCGGCACCGCCTGCACCGGCCTCAAGGCCGATCCGGGCGGCAAGGTCAGCGTGCAGTTCGGCTGCGCGGGCAAGGCTCCGCCGCCGCCGCCGGACGCCGGCACGTGCACGCCGTTCGGCGCGAAGTGCGGCGACGCAGACATCTGCTGCGCTCCGCTGGCGTGCCTGCCCGGCCCCGACGGCAGCAACATCTGCCGCGCGAAGGGGCCGGCCTGACGGTCACTCGGCGATCACGCGCTCGGCGATTTGCACTGCGTTGAGGGCCGCGCCCTTGAGCAGGTTGTCGCCGACCACCCACAGGTTGAGCGCGTTCGGGTCGGTGAAATCCCTACGGATGCGGCCGACGAAGACCTCGTCCTTGCCGCTCGCCTGGATCGGCTGCGGGTGCGCGCCGGGCGCGTAGGGGCGCTCGTCGAGCACCACGCCGGGCGCGTTGCGGAGGAGCGACTTGGCCTCTTCGACGGTGATCGGCCGCGCGAAGCGGGCGTGGATCGACTCCGAGTGCGCGTTGACGACCGGGACGCGCACGCACGTCGGCGAGACGCCGATGGTGAGGTCGCCCATGATCTTCTGGGTCTCGAAGACCATCTTCGTCTCTTCCTCGCTGTAGCCCTCGCCGCCCTCCATGGCCGACGGCTTCCAGTCGCAGAGGAGGTTCTGCGCCATCTGGCCGGGGAAGATGGTGGGCTTCACCGGCTGGCCGTTGGCGAGCGCGCGCGCCTGCTGGAGCAGGTCCTCGACGGCTGCGTGGCCCTTGCCGCTGGTGGCCTGATACGTGGAGACGATGATGTGACGGAGCGTGGCCGCGTCGTGCAGCGGTTTGAGCGCGACGAGCATTTGGATCGTCGAGCAGTTGGGGTTGGCGATGATGCCGCGCGGGCGGTCCTTGATGGCCGCGGCGTTGACCTCGGGGATGACGAGGGGGCACTGCGCGTCCTGGCGCCACGCCGACGAGTTGTCGATCACCACGGCGCCCGCGGCGGCCGCGGCCGGCCCCATCTCGCGCGCGACCGAGGCGCCGGCGGAGAACAGCGCGATCTGCACGCCCTTGAACGCTTCGGCGGTGGTGGCCTTGATGGTCGTTTCCTTGCCGTTGAAGGTGAGCTTCTGTCCGGCGGAGCGCGGCGACGCGAGCGCCACGATCTCGCTGACCGGGAACCTTCGCTTCTCGAGCGTCGCCAACATCTCGCGCCCGACTGCACCTGTTGCCCCCACGACGGCGACCACGAAGCCCATGGAATCCTCCTGACCGCACTCGTTAGCGCGACGCGGCCGTGAGGGCCAGCTTCGACGCCACGGCGGGAGGCGAGTACGACGAGCCCGGCCATGATCCGCGAGCTCGGACGCCTCTCCCACGCGACGGTGCTCGCGGCGGCGCGTGCGGCCGAGCGGGACGGTCGAGGCGTCGCCCTGCTCACCGGGGAGGGCTGGGCCGGCACTCAGCTGGCGATCGATCCCATCGACGAGCTGCGCATCGACCACGGCGAGGACGCGCTCGAACGCGTCGCCGAGGCGCTCGACGCGCTCCCGGTCGAGCACGCCGCGGGATGGGCG
>JALHOE010000175.1 GCA_022843175.1 Deltaproteobacteria bacterium | reverse complement strand
CAGCTCGCCTCCGGCTCGCAATCTGGACAGCGCAAGCCGACCAACCGACACTGATCACGTCACGCGACCGGGTGCCATCCTTCCGAGAAGGCGGGGGGCAATGGTTTTGAGAAGCCACACCCTGACGGCGGCCGCTCCGTGATCCTCGCCGCGCCGTTTCTCGGTCGGCACCAGCTACGTATCGTGGCAAGCGACGAGCGAGGTGGTTGGATCCGTCGCCATTCGGCGGTGACGGTGCAGGTCGGCGACCCCGACGCCGACGACTTCAGCCTCGATATTCGCCGCGGGACTCGAGCAGCACCATTGGGTTCTCAACCCAGCTCACTCATCGGCGTCTCGCACGCACGTCATGTTGACCGCCCCATTGTCCATCTGTTCGGCTGGTCCAGTACACGCGTAGGTCGCCCTCCGACCGCAGCCAATCGCCCGGTAGGCGTGTCCTCCGACCTCTTTGACGACGATGTTGCCCTCGGGACATTTGAAGTCGTTCGATGCGCGCGTTCTCACGGCATCCTGGTGCGTCACGACGCAGGCCGGAAAGCTCGCAGACAAGAGGAGCAGCAGTGGCTGAACGCGCATCCGCCGATGCTAGCGGAATGCGGCGAAACAAAGAAACCGTGAGGTGGTACGGGCGGCTCGCACGTGGGCAACACCGCGCGCTTGTCGTGGCTCCATCTGTTTCGCGCGCGGGTGATGGTGTGCTGAAATTCCGAACGCTTCGGCGGCAGGCTTCGGAGACGGTGCCCTCGTCACATTCGCCGTCGCCCCGTAGGATCGAGTTGCCATGCTCCCCCGCCTATTCTTCGCGGTCGCGCTATGCGGCTGCTAGGGCGAACCGGTCGCCTCCGCGACCACCGACGCTGCAACCGCGGAGACCGCGGATGTGTCGACCGCCGACGTCGGCGAGATCGCAGCTGCGTGTGCGGTGAAGGGCAACCTTCTCGTCAACGGTGACTTCTCGATGGGAGCGAGCGGTTGGAGCAACCACGCGTTCGACATCCTCCCCATCGTCGGCCCGTGCGGAAGGGGCCTTCGCCTCACGAACCTCGAGCGTACTCGGAGCTGAGGCAGCCGATCGCGTCGGCGCCGCTCAAGAAGGACACGCGCTATCGCCTCCGCGCACTCTTCCGAAACCCCGGCCGCGAGGTCGGCCAACAACCGGGCGTGATCGCGCGCTTCTTCCACAAGGACGACGCGGGCGAGGAGACCCACACGCAAACGCTCGTGGTGCAGGCGCTGAGCAACAAGGAGTGGCACCTCGTCGAGCTCGCGGTCCCGCTGGCGCGCGACGAAGACAGCCTCGCGATCTACGCGCTGTCGGAGGAAGCGATGGGCCAAACGCTCGACATCGGTTTGGTCTCACTCGTCACCGAATAGCCCGGAGCGTCAGCTGCTCGCGGGCCGGACCATCGGGACGATTGGGCACGACGTACTCGTGGTCGCTGCGGACTGCAGCGCTCAGCGCTTGGTGTACGTCTGCACCTGGTTCGGGTTGCTCGGTGCAACCATCACGAACTGCGTCGCGGTCGCGGTGTATTTGAGCGGCTGGCTCCCCATCTTTCCGCAGGTCGCAGACAGCGTGATCGTGGCGCCCGCCGTGGCATACGTGAAGAACCCGGCCTTGTCCGCGCCGCCGTCGTTGGAGACGACGTTGGAGAGCGTCGAGGCGCCGAACTCCATCGTCTCCTTGTGCGTGCTGGTGCCGGTGCCGCCGGCGTAGAGCTCGAACTTCGTCAGGGCGTACGTGCCGGGGACGATCGCGCCACCGGTCATCGCCGGCGGCGGGCCGGCGACGCTGGTCTTGGAGACTGCTGTTCCCACGTTTGCGATGGGAGTACACGCCGCCGGCGCGTCGGCGGGCGCGTCGGCGGGCGTGTCGCCGGCCATCGCCGAATCCATCGTGGGCATGGCGGTGTCGACCGGCTCGCCCGAGTCGACCGGACTGCCGGTGTCGCTCGCCACGCTGTCGACGCTCGTCGCGGCGTCGGTCGTCGTGGAGGGAGTCGACTCGCCGCTGCTGCAGCCAAAGGAGAGACAGATCGCCGCAGCGAATAGAGAAGATGCGTTCATGGAGGCCCTTTCGCAGGGCCTTCCCCGCACGGGAGTTACGGCCGGGCCGGTGAGATACTTAAGTGACTTATGCGATTGCGCGGACCGAGCGAGCGCGGGCGTAGACCCCGCAACCACCCGATCACCGTCGGCGTCGACGAGTTCGCACTTCGGAGCAGCTCAGGAGCTGCTGCACGCGACGGGCGTCGAGATCGGCGGCCCGTCGCCCGAAACCTCGGGGGCATAGGCCACGTCGACGTACGACGTCGGCGACGCGTCGCAGTTCGCCACCGAGATCTGCGTCGGCGGGCACGCGCCCCAGACGTTTCCCTCGGCGATCTGCGTGTCCGCCTTCGAGCGGCAGAGGAAGATGCCCCCTCTGACGTTGCGGGAGGTCGCGGTCCCGAACGTGTTGCCGCCGGGCGCGCCAGTCGTGCCGAGGTCGACGCTGGTCGTCGCGTCGTACGAGACCATCAGCCCGTAGCCGCTGTTCTTGTTCAAGTACGACTTCCGGAACACGACCTGCCATCCCTTCGAGACGAAGACGCCGCTGCCCTTGTTGCCGATCGCGGTGAGCTGGCTGATCGTGTTGGACCCCGAGGCGCCGCCGGCGTCGAACCAGACGCCGCTCGCGTTGTTGTTGCTGGCGGAGGAGCCGCCGTCGACGAACAACCCTGCGCCCGCGCGGACGTAGATGCCGGCGCCCGGGATGTACGTCGAGCCGACGTAGTAGCCGCCCTTGTTGCCGTCGAAGGTGTTGCCGACGCCGTTCACCGACGCCTTGCCGTTGCGGACGATGAGGCCCGACCAGCCGTTGGCGTCGGCGTGGGTGTTCGGTCCGAGAGAGGCGCCGATGCCGATGACGACGATGCCGTCCCTCGGGGCGTTCTTCACCGTGGTGTTCTTGATCAGCGGAGGACCACCGCTCATGGCGGCGGCGACGATCCCGTTCGCGGCGGTGCCGCCTTCGACGAGGATGCCCTCGAGCGTTGCGTTTCCGTCGAGCTGGAAGGTGCACGGATCGCCGCTCGCGCAGGTTGTCGTCGCGTTGCCGCTCACCTTCACGAGGCCAGAGCCGTCGCTCTTGTAGGTCTCGCGCGGGCGAACCCTGATCGTCGCGGTCTCGACATAGGTGCCGGTGCGGATGGAGACGGTGCGATTGACGGCGGGGCCGAGCGGCGCGGTCGCGGCCCGGGCGAGGGTGCGGAACGGGCACGCGGCCGAGCCGGTGCCGCCGTCGGGTGCGGCGGCGTTGACGTAGACCGTCGGTGTTGTCTCGTTGATCGGCAAGCAACCGGGCGCTGCGTCCAACGGGGGGTCGGGGCGCGAGTCGGTGAGCGCATCGACGGGAGGCGGCTCCGCGTCGGTCGTGACGACGCCCGAGTCCTCGACGAGGCCGGTGTCCGTCGTCGTCGCGCCGTCGGCGCTGCCCGCGTCGCTTCCAGCCGCGACGGTGAACTCGCTGCTCGAGCACGCCGAGGTCGCTCCGCATAGCAGGACGAAGATGAAGCGAAGTCGCATGCCGCCTCCCGGAATGATGGAGAAGCGTAGCACCGGAGCCGAGCTCGGCAGCTCGGGTCCGAGGGTTTGCTGGCTGCGCCGTCGAACCGGGCGGGATGTCTCCGCCGAACGGTGAGCCCAAAAGCGCGGGAGCCCGTGATTTCTCACGGGCCCGCACGGCACCTCGCAGAGATCAGTACAGGCAGACGTTGAGGCTCTCGGTGAACGTGTTGTTCGACTCGTTGCCCTCGACGACCTGCTTCGACGAGTCGGCGGTGATGCGCATGTACGACTTGCCCGGCTTGGTCGCGGTGACGAGCGCGTTGGCGGTGCCGCCGGCGAACACGCTCGGGACGGTGCCCTGCGCGACGCCGATCACCGCGTTCGTGGAGCAGGAGAGGAACTCGATCTTGACCGTCGAACCGGCGGACTGCGCGTGCTTGTCGAGGTTCTGGATCTTGACGGTGTAGCCCGACCCGGAGGCCGCGACCGACGCGACGCGAAGATCCGGGTACGCGAGGTAGGTGCCGGCGCAGGTGTACGCGTTCCCCGCCTTACCCATCGCCTTCACCGACGCGCCGGGCGCGAGGTCCGCCTCGAGCTTGTGGCTGCCGCTGTCGCCGTCGCTCGATTTCCACATGAGCGTGCGACCCTTCGCGATCGTGTAGCTCGTGGTGTTCGTGAGGCTCGGCGTCTTGGCGACGTCCTGCGACGAGCCGGGGTTCTTACAGGCGACGCTGATCGGCACGCCGGCGATCGTGAGCGGGCCGGTCGGCATGATCGCGATCTGCGCTTCGGCGCGCGGAGCAGGGACAACAGCGGCAACGGCGGCGAGGAACGAGAGCGAGATGAGCTTCTTCATGATGGAACCCTTTTGGCGAGTGCGGTCGCGGCGTGCGCCGCATCGGTTGGTGTGCGGGTCCCTAAAGCAGCCGACGTGCCAAGCACACGACACGCAAAACACCGTGCATTCTGCCGGTTCGGCGCGGCCCGGCGGTGTGCGCGCACACCCGCCGCACGTGCGCGCGCTCGCAAGCCTCCGCGGGGGAATCGGTCGCTCGAGTCACCAACCGCCGTCGACGTTCTTCATCATGTCGTAGGGGTACCCGAGGTCGGGAGCGCTCGCCGCGTCGAGGCGAGTGATCGCATCGGCGGAGAGCTCGAGCTCACTCGCTCCGAGGTTGTCCTCGAGCTGCGCGAGGGTGCGCGCGCCGAAGATCACCGACGACACGACCGGGCGCGCGAGCAACCACGCGAGCGCGACCTGGCTCGGCGTCTTGCCGAGGTCGTGGGCCACCGACGCGAGCGCCTCGACGATCGTCCAGTTGCGATCGGTGTTGAAGCTCTCGTAGCGGGTCTTCCACTGCGCGAGTCGGCTGCCCTCGGGCGGCGCCTGATTGCGACGATATTTGCCGCTCAAGAGCCCACCCGCGAGCGGCGACCAGGGCAAGATGCCGAGGCCGAACTTCTTGCAGAGCGGGACGTGCTCGCGCTCGAGCGCGCGCGTCGCGAGGCTGTATTGCGCCTGCAGCGTCACGAAGCGGTTGAGATTGCGTTTATCGGCGACCCATAGCGACTCCATCAGCCGATACGCCGCGTAGTTCGACGCGCCGAAGTAGACGATCTTGCCCGCGCGCGTCGCGTCGTCGAGCGCGCGCATGAGCTCCTCCTCGGGGGTACGGAGGTCCTGCATGTGGATCTGATAGAGGTCGATTCGGTCGGTGCCGAGCCGCGTAAGGCTCGCGTCGATCGCACGCAGGATTCGCATCCGCGACGCGCCGGTGCCGTTCGGGCCAGCGGCCATGCGAAACCGCCCCTTGGACGCGACGACGACGCGGTCGCGCGCGCTGCGTGACGCGAGCCACTTGCCGAACACTCGCTCCGAGAGGCCGTCCTGGCCATAGACGTCCGCGGTGTCGACGAAGTTGATGCCAGCCTCGAGGGCCCGATCGAGGATGGCGAAGCTCTCCTCTTCGTTGGAGCTCACCTTGTGCATCATCGACTTCTCGTCGGCCTCGCCGAAGGTCATCGCGCCGAGGCAGAGAGCCGAGACCTGGGTGCCGGTCGAACCGAGTGAGCGATAGCGCATGCCGGGAAAGTACCCGTCTTTGAAGTATGCGGCGACCTGCGCCGGAGGCGTGCCGCTCGTCAATCTCCGCTGCGGGCGATGGGCGGGCGCGCCCCCGGGCGCCCGGGAAGCGCGCGCAGCAAACCGGCGCGATCGTGCCTCTTTGCGGTGGTCTCGGCCTTGCTGATGGGCGGCCGCAGGACCGAGAGGCTCCCTTCGAAGCCGTGGTCTGCGAAGCGATGCGACAGCGCGGCGCCGATGGGCGCGAGGAGATTCCAATGCGAAACTGGATGAGGGTCGTCGGCGTGGTGTTCTCCGTGGGAATGCTCGGTGGGTGCATGGTCCCCGCGGCGGACGGCGACGAGAGCGAGCCCAGCGCCGAGGCGCAGGCGCTCTGCTCGAAGCGGACGTGCGATTCATGGCTCGAGAGCTGTTGGGCGAAGGGCGGCAGAGAGGAGACGCAGCCGGGCGGCATCCGGATGTGCTGCCGCAGCAACTCCAGCGGCAAGGAGTGCATCAGCGACCCGGACTCCTGGCCGACCCGGACGGTGTCGCCTCCGAAGACCGTCGCGCCGCCGAGCTACAAGGCCCCCTGATCGTCCTGCCCGCGCCGCGCTGGCGGTAGCAGCTCTCCGATGTTGTTTGCAACGGCGGTAGCCTCGCGGCGACCGCCGGCGCAGCGAGGCGCAATCAGTAGGGATTCGCCGGCGTGAGCGAGCCCTTGCGCGCTGTGAGCTCCGTCGCCGCGACGGTCGTCGTGAACGCGGGCAGCTTCAGCGTGTTCCCCGCTGCGAGTGAATGGAGCTCGAAGGTCGCATCGAGCGACGCACCCTTCGTGCAGCTCGCGATCGACCGCACGCGCAGCGCGTACACCCTTCCGGCGCCGACGACGGTGCCGAGCCCCGCGGCGTCGATCACCAGCGCGGTCGCCTCGTCGATCCCGAGACCGCGGCCGGCTGCGACGAGGCCGTCCTGCTCCGCCCGCGCAACGAACGCAGCGAGGCGACCCATCCGGTCGCGCGCGCCGAAGTGGGTGTCGGTGATGACGTCGTCGAGCGCTGCGAAGGTGAGGAACTCGGGCTCCAGCGTGACATTCACGTGATAGGGATCGCCGAGCGCTTCGCTCGAGGTCGCGCCCCTCTCGTAGGCGGCGTACGCGACGTCGCCGAGCACGGCGCTGCCCGCGCTGGTCCCGCCGACGATCGCACCGCGCTTCGCGGCAGCCGCGATCGCGCGTTCGAGGGCTGTCCCGCGGAAGGTGCGGAGGTACGCGGCTTGATCGCCCCCGGCGATGAAGATCCCCTCGGCGTGCGCGACCGTCCACGCCACATAGGGATCGTCGGCGAGCGCGCGTGTCGTCACCACGAGCGTCTCGACCGAGTCGCAGCCGCCGATCTCGCCATAGAGGTACGGGCCGTAGCCCGCGCGGTCGTCGGTTCGCAGCACCACCACGTCTCCACCATCGAGCCGCGGCTTCCACCACGTAAAGGCGGCGTCGACGTCGGTGCCGCCACCCATGAGGATGAGCCCGCCGGTCGGCATCGCCGCCCGATCGGCGTCGTTGCCGACGAGATGGGTGACGAGGGACGCTGGCTTCGGCGGGCGGACCGGTTCGACGGGCGTCGCGTCGGGCGGCGCCGCGTCCGCTCCGGGCGGCGGGTTGGCTTGCGGGTCCCCGGTGCATCCGACGCTCAGGGACAGCGCCCCGAACAAGATGCGTGCGCGCCGGCCCGCTGCGTCGATCACTTGGCGCGGCACTGCAGGAGCACGTCCACCCGCGCTGCCTCGTCGGTCTTCACGGTCGCGCACGCGGCGCCGAAGATCTTGACCCTCGTCTTCGCAGCGTCCGCCCAGTCCCAGCAGCCGTCGGGGGGCGGCGCCGCGGGATCGACGCATCGGGCGAGCGTCTTCGCCGCGCCGGCGCCGTCGACGACGACCACGCCGGGGTTGCCGGTGTCGTACTTGGCGTCGGTCGCCGGCAGCGCGTACTCGCACGAGGTCGCCGCCTTGCGGATCGCGTCCAGCGCATTCGAGAGCGTGTCGACCGAGAGCCCGTCCTTCTGCAGATCGAAGTAGCAGGGGTTCGTGACCGGCGCCGACACGGGCTTGGGATCGGTGGCGCAGCCCTTGGGGAGGTTCGCGAGGTCGGTGCCGGCGGCCGCGATCTTCGTCAGCAGCACCGAGGAGTGCGTTCCCTCGGGATCGTCCTTGATGACCTCACCCGAGCCGGGCAACCCGATGACGAACGTGTCGATCGTCGCCGCGCGCCCCTTCTTCACCAGCGCCACGTACTCGGCGACCGAGTCGACGCCGCAGGTCGGCGCGCCGTCGGTGACGAGGATCACCGCGACCTTGCCGTCCAGCGGCGGTGTCTTGGTGCTGATCTTCGGCCCGAGCCAGGCGTAGCCGGCGTTGAGACCGGAGAACGTGGGTGTCGCGCCGGAGGGCGCCAGCGAATCGATCTTGGCGAAGAGCGCCGCGCGCGCGTCCTTCAGCGGCGCGGGATCGAAGAACGGCTTGGTGTCGCTGTTGCACCCGCTCAGACCCTCGATCACGCCGAAGCGGAACAGCGCGACCGCCACGTCGTCGAACTTGGGGGCGCTGAACGCCTTCTTCAGACCGGCCTGTGCGGTCGTCATGCGGCCACCGGTCGACATGCTGCTCGAGGTGTCGAACACGATGGCGATCGTGAGGGGGAGCTTCTTGCCGCTGAACGATCGCGCGGCGCAGGCAGCGTCTGGATCGTACGGCGCGTCGGGATCGTTGGCGTCGAACCCGCTCACCGAGCCGTCCGCGGTCGGGCCGCCGTCGACGCCGAGGTTGCTCGGGGAGCCCTCTTTGTCGTTGCCAGCGCTGCATGCAACGCACGCGAGGAGGGGAGAGAGCCACAGCATGGCAGAGCGACGCGGCATCGAAAGTCTCCGTAATTCAGGACCGGCGTCCAGTCTTGCGGAGACCGGATCGGAGAAGCAAGGCGCTCGGCGAATGACGGCGCGCGCCATCCCAAGGTTCGAAAACAGCAGGTCCCCGGGGTTCGGCGAAGGCGTTGCGCGGGTTGAGGAACGACGCGGACAAAGCGCTTGACCATGTCCGAATCGTTATATAACTGTTAAGTTATGGAGTCGTTGAACGCCGCGTTCTTCGCGCTGTCGGACCCCACACGGCGCGCAATCCTCGCGCGGCTGGCGCAGGGCGAGGCCACGGTGATGGAGCTCGCAGAGCCCTTCGAGATGAGCCAGCCGGCGATCTCGCGGCACCTGAAGGTGCTCGAAGACGCCGCGCTGATTGCTCGACGAGTCGACGGCACGAGACGTCCGTGTCGCCTGCGAAAGGACGGCATGCGCGCGATTGAGCAGTGGCTCGACATGATGCGCGCGGCCTTCGCACGCAACTACGACCGACTCGACCAGGTGCTCGCAGACATGCAGCCACACACGAAAGGAAGGCAGACGCCATGAGCAAACTGACACTGAGCACTGAGGGAGATCGGTTCGTCGTCGTGACGCGGCGCTTCGCCGCTCCGCCCGAGATGGTGTTTCGCGCACACACCGATCCCGAGCTGATCAAACAATGGTTGCTCGGGCCAGACGGCTGGACGATGCCGGTTTGCGTCAGCGAGGCGCGAGTGGGCGGGAAGATTCGCTACGAGTGGACCGACGGCAAGGGAGGCGGCTTCCATCTCACGGGCGAGTACGTCGAACTGTCTCCGTTCAGCAAGATCGTCCACATCGAACGCATGCACCTGCCGGACCCCACGCCGGACAATCATGTGGAGACGCGCTTCGAGGCGGACGGTGCGGGGACGCTGATGACAATGCGCATGACCCTGCCGAGCGCGGAGACGCGCGCAGCGATGCTGGCGACGGGCATGGAGCACGGGATGGAGGCGAGCTACGCCCGACTGGAGAAGCTCCCGTGGCCAGTGCAGCCGGCGGGATGAGGGACGCATGAGCTCCGGGACGTCTCGGGACCGCACCACGCCGTGAACGCCCGCTTGGAGGGCCAAGTCCAAGCTGCGCTCACCGGGCTCAAGACGCGGATCAGAACAACACCCGTTCGGGTGCGCCGTCGCGGACGAAGCGAGCGAGGACCTGCGCGAGCGTCGAGCCGGCGGGGCCGAGCTTCATCCCGGCGTCGCTGCCCGCGAGCACGTGATAGAGACCAGCGCTCGAGAACAACCAGCCGACGTCCTTCAACGATGTTTCGACCTGGAGCTGCCACTTGGCCGCGGCGGGGTCTCCGGGTTTGAGGTTGTGCACGCCCATGAAGACGGTGTCGCGCGTGCTCTGTTGAAGGAGCACGGGCATTCGCTTGCTGACATGCGGATACCAGCCCGGGCCGAAGAGGCACTTGACCGGATCCTTCTCCGCGGCCTCGCAGACGGGATCGAACGTGCCTCCCCAGACCTCCCGCGCGGCGCGCCACGCCTCGAGGTCTGGGAGCGTCGACTTGCCGAGGCGGTACGCCGGATCGTCCCACTC
The DNA here is from genome assembly GCA_022843175.1 of Deltaproteobacteria bacterium. Lineage (GTDB taxonomy): Bacteria > Myxococcota_A > Polyangia > Polyangiales > JADJMO01 > JALHOE01. Next base: position 8,488 of record JALHOE010000175.1, on the reverse strand, counting down.
GATCTTCCATCCCGCGTCGACGAACAGCCGCAGCTTCCTCGCGGCGGAGGTCTTGGGGAGGAGCTTCTCGGCGAGGTGCACGTTGAAGTGCGCGCCGAAGGCGCCCGCCGAGCCGCCGCCGAAGAGCACCTCTGCATCGCCGTCGTCCAACCCATAGCGCTCGACGAGCAGCTCGAGCATCGCGCGCACATTCGCGTGGCCGGAGAAGTACCAGCTGTACGACGATCGCTTCTCGGTCGTGCTCCCGCTCCAGAAGTCACTCGAGCAGTAGTGCGCGAAGACGTGATTGGCTTGCGCGAACGCCGGGTTGACCGTCGCATCGCGTGAGAGCAACCCACTCGGTGCGCGAGACGAGGGTGCGCGGTCGGCCTCGGGCACCGTCGTCGTGCGCTCGGGTTCGCGCGCCGCGCACGGCATCGACACCTCATCGCAATACCCGCCGCCCTCGAGGAAGACGACCCACTGCTTCGACGGCGGCGTCGCGATGCGCGTGACAAACGCGAACGGCGACCCGTCGTTGCACCGCGCGGCCGCCCATCGCTCGGGCGCGCGCGTCGCCGGCTTGACCGTCTCGAACACGGGACCGCTGCGCGGGACGCAACCGGACACGTCCCATCGGTCGCCCTGCTTGTTGGCGGTTCCGCTCGCCCAAATCGCCGCGAGCTCGGTGCATGCGGTGGCGCTCGGGGGCGCGTCCCCCGCGGCCTCGACGACTGCGTCCGCGAGAGTGCCGGTATCCGCCGCGGGATTGGACGGATCGGCCTCGGTGGAGCCACCGCAACCGAGGAGGGCGAGGACGAGCAACGATCGCATATCGTAGTGTCGGCCAGCGCGCGCCGACCGCACAGTCGCGCGCCGAGTATTCGTATTCTGCCGGTCAACGCCGGCGGTGCCCGCCCTCGCGTTTCGGCCCGCGGCTAGAGCGACAGGCTCACCGTCGCGAGCGCGCCGCCGCCGCGCGGCACGTCGAACCCGATCCACACCGGACGCTCCTTCAGCGTCTCCTCGCGGTGGGCGTGCGGCACGAGGATGCCGACGCCGCCACCGACCAGCGCGCCTGCGATGACGTCGGTGGGGAAGTGCGCGCCCGCGCGGACGCGCTCGTACGATGTGAACACCGTGGTCGCCGTGCCGAGGAGCAGGATCAGCCAGGGGCGCAGGCTCCCCCGACCGGACCGTTCGAAGGCGAGGTACGTCGCGGTCGCCGTCGCCGCTGCGGTGATCGACGCGTGTCCCGAGAAGAACGAGAGCGCGTAGTCGGTCCCGGTGATGTCGGGCGCGTTGCCCTCGCCATATTGCTCGTTCAGCCGCGCCTGCTCTGCGTAGGCGCGCGGGCGGGGTCTCCGCACGGCGATCTTCGCGAGGTTGGTCAACGCCGCGGTGATGGTCAGGCTCTCGGCGAAGATGATCGCGTCGACGAGGAACGCTTGCGTGCTGTGCGTCTCGATCGCCGTGATGAACGGGTGCACCAGCGACCACCCCGTCGCCACGTACAGACCATAGCTCGAGAGGCGCTCCGCGTGCGGATCGATGGTCTGCGTGATCGCCCACCGGTCGATCGTCGAGAGCCTCGACGTGGCGACGGGCTGCTGCGGCCGCAGCTCGCCGCTCGAATTGAGTCGCTCCGATATGGCGAAGAACCCGACCGCGATCCCGAGGGTCGCTGCGTCGGAGACAGGCTCCGCCACGAAGTGCTTGCGCGCCGGTGCGGGGAGTACTGGCTTCGGCGCGAGCGAGGACTTCCGCGCGGGAGACTCGGGGTGCTCGACGTCACCGTTCGTCGCGGGAGGGGAAACGGGAACGGAAGCGCTTGCGACGGCGGGAGCGGGGGTCGGCGAGGGAGTCTCGGCGCCGGAGGTGGCGATGCTCGAAGTCACGCACAGAGCGGAAGCGAGAGCGACCAATCGGCGAGGGTGCACGCGAGTAACGATGCACGAGGTCGAGTGCGATCACGTCGCATGCACACGACACTCGAGCCATGGGCCCACGCATGCGGCCCTGTGATGAATGGCGTCGTGGACTCGACGCGATCGGGCCCGCGCTCGGGCTCTCGAAGGCCACATGGCATGAACGTCGCACCGCCTGCGCGCATGGCGACCACGCACGCGCAGCTCGGCCGATCGCCGCGACGCGCCGGTGGCGTCTCGCGCTCGCCCCCATCTTCCTCCGCCAGCTCGTCCACGAGGCGCTCTGGCTCGCTGTCGTGTTCGCGCTCAGCGCTCTGCCGCTCGGTCGAATGCTGCGTCGTGCGCGTGGCGCAGGAGTTGCGGGGTTTTGACCGGAGGGGGGCAGGATCATGAATACGACGAAGCGAGTCGTGGTCATCGGCACCGGCGCGGGCGGTTTGGCCGCGGCGGCGTATCTGGCGAGGGATGGGTTCGACGTGCTCGCGCTCGAACAAGCCGAGCACCTCGGCGGATATCTCAATCCATTTCGGCGCGATGGGTTCTTGTTCGACCCCGGCGTGCACTACGTCGGCGAGTGCAGCCCCGGTCGGATCATGCACGAGGTACTAACCGGGCTCGACATCGACCCCACAGCGCTGTTCTGCGAGCTCGAGCCCGACGGGTTCGACGTCTACCAGTTCCCGGATTTCGAGGTGCGCGCGTGTCGCGGGCTCGACGAATACCGCGCGCGGCTGTCGGCGTTGTTCCCGCACGAACGCGACGGTCTTGTGCGCTTGTTCGATGTCGTGAGACGCGTCGACGAGCTGGTCTCGATGACCTCGATGAAGCTCGGTTGGTCGACCCTCAAGGGGCTGGCGCAACTGCCCTTCGTGATGCGCTGGGCGTCACGCACCTTCGATGAGCTCCTGCTCGCCCATATCGCCGATCCGCGGCTCCGCGCCGTGCTCGCAGCTGCCGGTGGCGACTACGGTCTGCCGCCGGGGCGCGCGTCGGCGATCGTCGGCTTGCAGCTCCTCGCGCACTACGCGCACGGCGCGTTCTTTCCTCGCGGCGGGAGCGGCGCTCTCCGAGACGCGTTGGTGGGCGCGGCGGAGCGGCACGGCGCGCGGTTCCGCACGCGCGCTCGGGTGGCCCGAATCCTGACGGACGACGGCCGCGCGAGCTCTGTCATCCTCGACACCGGCGAACTCATCGCGGCCGACGTGGTGGTGTCCGACGTCAACCCGGTGCGAACGCTCGGGCAAATGCTCGACCCCGAGATCGTTCCGCGCGCGATGCGGAAGAAGCTCGCGAACATCGAGCACTCGCTCGGCGTCTGCGGCCTCTTCCTTGGAATGCGGCGGGATCTTCGAGCACACGGGCTGGGCCGCTTCAACGTCTGGAGCCATTCGGGGTGGAACATCGACGCGGAGTACGCGCCGGTCTTCGAGGGTCGCCTTCCCGACGATCCGATGCTGTTCCTCTCGCCGAACTCGCTCAAGGACGACTCGGGCGCGATGGCGCCGGCGGGGTCGAGCACGCTCGAGATCGTCACCATGGCGCCGTATTCGATGTTCAAGCGGTGGAGCGGCAAGCCCTGCGGCGAGCGCGGGCCCGAGTACCAGGCAGAGAAGACCCGGATTGCCGACTGGATGTTGTCGACCCTGGAGCGGCGTTGGCCCGGGCTGGTCGGCGACGTGGTGGTGCAGGAGGTCTCGACACCGCTCACCGACGAGCACTACACGCTCGCGGTCGAGGGCGGCATCTATGGGCCCGCGATGACACCCGCCCAGACGGGACTGCGCAGGTTCCGCCCCGTGACGTTCGTGCCGAACCTCGTGTTGGCGGGCGCGGGTGTGTTCGGCGATGGCGTCGCGCCGTGCTTGTACTCCGGGCGGGTCGCGGCCGCCGTCGCTGCGCGCGAGGTCGCCCCCGCGCGTCGACGACTGTTGAGGGGGAGAAGCTCGAGCGGCTCGCGGGGGACTCCGGCGGGCGCGTCCACATAGAATCCGTCGCCACTCCGAACGGCGACCCGAGGGGCTCCCGTGCCCTGACGCATGAGTGCACGCGCGCCGCGAGCTGCGGCGACGCGTGCACTGCCTTCGCGATGCGACTAGCTGGCCGAGGGCCGAGCTTCGCCGGTCTTGCGCTGCGCCGCCGCGCCGAGTCCCGCGAGCGCGCCCGCCTGCGCGAGGATGGTCATGATGTCGAAGTAGTGACGTACCTCGACGATCTTGCCGTTCGCGAACTTGGTCACGAGCACTGCCCGGACCGTGCCGCGGTTGTTGGTGGGTTGAATCGTGCCGAACGGTCCCTCGAACGCCCCGGTGTGCGTGCCCGTCCACTCGACCTCGGAGATCACCGTGTCGCCCGCGGAGTACTGGCTGAGGATCTTCGCCTTCGTGTCGGGGAATCCCTTCTTCCAGCGGCGCACGACCTCGACGTACTGGCTCTTGCCAGTGGCGGTGGTGCGCGTCGCCATCTCTTCGTACTTCACGTTGTCGGCGAGGTCGGCCTTGTAGTCATCCCACTTGTCATTGTTGTACGCCTCGAGGTGGCGCTTACCAATCTCCAGGTTGTCCATGACAGTGCCCTCCTGGGGGCTTCCACCGAGCACCCCGCGTGCCCGAGGACAAGCCATTCACCGCGGTGCGGAGCGCAGGAAAACGCGCGGCGCCATTCGTCGAACTCGCTCGCGGCATCACGCCACGCGACGGTATCGGTCGCGGAGAGGACGCATGAATGCACACCCCGGTGACAGGCCCGCGCGCTCCGCGCGGTCGGGCATGCGTGATGCACACCTTCAGGGCATGCGCGCGACCCCTCGACTGGTCAAGGCGCTGCTCCAGGGCGGCGTTCTCTCGTCGCTGCTCTACGTGACGGCGGACCTCGTCGTTTCGTCGGCCTACGAAGGCTACAGCTACGCCGACCAGACGATCAGCGAGCTGAGCGCGATCGGCGCGCCGACGCGGCCCAGCTGGATCGCGCTCAGCGTGCTCCTGGCGACGCTCTCGGCGGCGTTCGCGTGGGGCGTATGGCTGGTCTCAACTCCCACCCGTGGGTAGCACGCGGCGCGTTGCGTCCGCATCCGTCGAAACGAGCGGCCTCCTCGGACAAATCAGGACGTCGGTGCGCGCGTTGCGGCTTGGCGACGTATCATTCGGGTGGCTTCACGTGGCCGATCGCTGGGATCCCGAGTTCGATCGCAACCGTCGCGCGTTCGCGCCGCTCGCGCGCGCGTTCGCGCCGTTTCGGGCGCACCGCGATTGGCCGGCCCTCGACGACTGGAACGCGGCCTTCCCCCCGCTCCTCTCCGCGGGCGGCGCGCCCATCCGCTTCGTGGCCCAGCCACCGAAGCGACGGGGAGGCCCTGTCGACATCGACGCCATCTACGACGAGCGCATCTTCACTCGCGGCGAGGTCCCGAGCCGCGCGCGCACGTGGCACGACTTCTTCAACATGCTGGTGTGGGCGACGTTTCCGCGCACCAAGCGCGCGATCAACGCGCGCCAACGAGCGGCGCTGCGGGCGCGCGTGCACCCCGGCATGGAGCGGCTCCCCGGCGCACGTACCCGCGAGCAGGACATGCTGGCCATGCTCGACGAGGGCGGCGCGCTGCGCGGCGCGGAGCTCTGGATCCTCGGCCACGCGATCTACGAGCACCTCGTCACCGAACAGCACGAGGCCAAGGCCCTCGTCGTCGAGATCTCCGCCATGAGCCTCGCCGAGGCCGACGCCGCGCTCGCGGCCGAGCTGGAGCGCGGCGCGATGATCCCGCTCGCCCACGCGGCCACGCCGATCGTCGACGCCCTCTTCGGCTAACGTGTCCGCCGCCATGGAACTCCCCGAGCGCTACACCGGGCTCATCTTCGACTGCGACGGCACGCTCGTCGACACGATGCCCGCGCACTACGTCGCGTGGAATCGCGCGCTCGAGCCGCACGGCCTCGTGTTCGAGCATCCTCGGTTCCTGGCGCTCGCGGGCAAGTCGTCGGTCGCCACCGTGGAGCTCCTCGCGCGCGAGCAGGGCGTCACCGTCGACGCGGTCGCTGTCGCGCACGCGAAGGACGAGCTCTACCGGCGCGGCGCGCACGACAACCCGCCGATCGAGGCGGTCGCGTCGATCGCGCGGCGTGAGCACGGCCGCCGCAAGCTCGCGGTCGCGAGCGGCAACACCACCGACATCGTCGAAGCCACGCTGCGCGGCGCGGGCCTCGCGCACCTGTTTCCGGTCATCGTCGGGGCCGATCAGGTCACGCGCGGAAAGCCCGCGCCCGACACGTTCCTCCGCGCCGCCGCGCTCTTGCAGCTCTCGCCCGAGCACTGCGCGGTGTTCGAGGACGCAGACCTCGGACTCGAGGCCGCCCGCGCCGCTGGCATGCTGGCTGTCGACATCCGCCCGTGGCTCGGCCGATGATCCGCGTCGTCGCGAGCGGCCCGCACACCCGCCTCGAATCCGAGCTGTGCGGGCAGTGTCCGCAGGGGGTCACGGGGTGTTGCGCCGCGCCGCCGGTGATCGCGTGGGCGGACCTCGGTCGCATCGTCAACCTCGGGGGCGCGCCATGGCTGCTCGAGGAGCTCGCGCACGAGCGGCTCTACCCCTGCCCCCGCGGCCTCGCGATCCACCGCGTGGAGAACCCCGACGCGGCGACGACCGGTCGCGAACGCAAATGCGTCTACCACGGCGAGCGCGGCTGCACCGTGCCACACGATCGGCGGAGCGCGACCTGCAACTACTACGTGTGCGACGACGCGCTCGGCGGCGCCTCCCCCGCGCTGCGCGACAAGCTCACCGCCGACTTCGCGGAGTGGGATCTCGTGCTCGCGGCGCGCGTGCGCGCGAGGCCGCTGGAGTGGACGCTGGAGTTCCTCGAGTGGCTCGGCCGCGAGAGCGCCGCGCTCGTGATAGAAGGCAGCGATGGGAATCGACGCCGTCGCGCTGTTGAAGGGTAAAGACCTCGCCGTACCGAGCCGGCTCCACGCCGTCCGGCTCGCCGACGCCACGCTCGTTTACACCGGCGCGGCGTTCGGCGCAGACCTCGAGATGCTCGCCTACGCCGTGCGCACCGCCGTCGGAGACGCGCTCGACGCGCACGACGACGCGCGCGGCATCTTCGTCCTCCCCGACGTCGCCGAGCCGCGCGGCGAGTCCTACGCCGCCGTCATCGAGGAGATCGGCGAGGCCGGCGAGTGGGTGCGCAAGATCGGCGCCGGCGAGGTCCCCGAGGGCTTGCTCGAAGCGCCCGAGGGCAGCTTCGCCGCCGCGATCGGCCAGGCCATGCAGGCGATCGGCGAGGACAACCTCGCTGAGATCCAGCGCGCGCTCGCCAGCGGCGACTTCTCCGCGATCGAGAAGCTCCAGGCGCAGATGGCCGCGGCGCTCGGCGGCGAGGATCAGCTCAACGCGCTCGCCGCGCGCGTGCTCGACGCCGCCGACGCCGAGGGCGCGCTCCCCGAGGACCTCTCCGAGCTCCAGGGCACGATCGATCCGGCCCAGCTCGCCGAGCTCGAGAAGCTGATCAAGAAATAGGCGCGCGCGTCAGCGAGCGCCTACCCGAATGAACACCCGAATGAACACCCAGGCGCTCGCTCACGCGCGCGCCTATCGCGGACAGGCGCGCGCGTCAGCGAGCGCCTACCCGAATGAACACCCGAATGAACACCCAGGCGCTCGCTCACGCGCGCGCCTATTTGGAGAACATCCACCAGCCGGCGCCGATGACCTCGAACTCGATCCCGGCGGTGATCTCGGTCCGGCCTCCGTCGACCGCGCGGTGAAACAGCACGAACGGCCGCGCGCCGGCGACGACGCCCGCCGCCGGGCGGCACAGGGCCGGTGCCTCGTTCGGCGAGCCGCACTCGCACTGCGGTGCCTTTCCATAAAGACTATATAGAAGATTCGGTGCGGTGAACCCGGCGGCGAGCCGGAGCGCGAAGAACGCGCCTCGATCGCCCTCCTTGCCGAAACGGTGACCGCCGCCTGCGTCGAGGATGAAGCTGTAGCGGCCGCGGACGCCGAAGAGGGCCGAGCTCTCGCCGTTGAAGTCGTTGGTCTGCAGCTCCACGCGCGCGCCGCCCGCCACGTCGAAAGAGCTGAAGTTGCTGGTCCCGTGCGACGACCACCCGCCGAGGCGGAGGATCTTCGCGACCTGCAGCGTGACCCCGACGTCCATCGCCATCGTCCCGAGCGCCTGTTGTCTGCCGTCGTGCGCGCGAACGCCGGTGCCGAGGGCGAGCCACGGCGCGACCTCGAACCGCGCGGCGCTCGGGCGATCGCACTCGTACTCGTCCGCCGGACGGACCGCCTTGGCCGTCGACGTGATCAGGACCAGAGCCGCCACCAGAGCCCCCCGCATCTCCCATTAACGGCGAGTGTGGGCGGAGCCTTACACGCTCGTGCGCCGGTCATTGGTCTGCGAGGGGAATCACGAATCGATCGAGCTCGTGCAGGAGCGCGCCGCCCTTTTCGATGCCGCGCGCCTCCACGGTGAGCGCGTCGGCGAGCGTGAACCGGAGGTAGTGAAACGGCCGCAGCGGCGCGCCCGCGACGAGGTCGTCGGCGTGGCGACGGCGCTCGCCCGCGTGGAGCCGCGCGCGCGGCC
>JALHOE010000174.1 GCA_022843175.1 Deltaproteobacteria bacterium | reverse complement strand
CTCGCGATCGGCTCGACCAGCTTGAGCAGCAGAAGACCGTAGGTGAGGAGCTTCGCGGTGCGCGGATCGCCCGCCTCGGCGAGCTGCGCGGGCGTCAGCGGCGACGCGCGCAGGCGCGCGAGGAGCTCGGTCTCCGCGCGCGTGAGATCGAGCTTGCCGGGGTCGGCGCCGGGGCGGAGCCGCAGCTGCATCGTGCTGACCCGACCGATCGTCGCGTCGGCGTGGGGCATTGAGGGGTGGCTGCGGATGCTCGCGAAGATCACCGGCGTCGGGTCGACCGGAAACAGCTCGGGCCCGCCGTAGCGCTGGAGGAAGTCCGCGCCGTCGTAGTACGCGTAGCGCGTGGTCTCCGGGCGCTCGAACAGGTGCCCGAGCTTGCGAACGATCTGCGCGCGGAGCCCGCGCTCGAGCGTCGCCGCGTCGATCTTGCCGCTCGCGAGCAGGATCTGCCCCTGCAGGCCCTGTTGGCGGCCGAGGGCCATCAACGACTCGTTGAACGCGACGTCGTCGATGGCCCCGAGCTCGAGGAGGATTCGACCGAGGTGCTCGATCGGATCGGCGATCCGGATCTTCGCGGGGAAGCCGTCGACGAGCGACACGACGTCGGCCGCGGCGTTGTCGTCGTTGCCCTCGGGGCGGAGGATCAACGTGCCGCGCAGCTTCTTCTCGAGGCAGTACACCACGAGGTGGGCGAGTGGGGTCTTCGAGAGGACCCCCTGCGCCGTCGCTTCCATGCCCGCAGTCTACCCGATCCGAGGGATCTACTGGCTCTCGTGCTTACACGGCCAGGTCGAGCGCCACGTCGGCGCTCGGGGCCGAGTGGGTGAGCGCGCCGACCGAGATCACGTCGATCCCCGTGGCGGCGAGGCTCGCGATCCGTCCGAGGGTGATACCGCCGGAGGCCTCGATGAAGATCCGGTCGCCTCCGGGGCGCGCCCGCACCACCTCGACGGCGGCGGCGACCATCGCGTCGTCCATGTTGTCGAGGAGCACCGCGTCGGCGCCGGCGTCGAGCGCCTCGCGTAGCTGCGCGAGCGACTCGACCTCGCACTCGATGCGCGACGTGTGCGGCGCGTGGGCCCGCGCGCGCTCGACCGCCGGCCGCACCCCCCCCGCGGCCACGAGGTGGTTGTCCTTGATGAGCACCGCGCTCCCGAGCATGTCCCGGTGGTTGTGCCCCCCGCCGCAGCGGACCGAGTAGCGCTCGAGGATCCGCAGACCGGGCGTCGTCTTGCGCGTGTCGGCGATCCGGGTGCGCGAGCCCGCCGGGATGGCCGCGACGTACTTGCGCGTGATGGTGGCCACGCCCGCCATCCGCTGCACGAGGTTGAGCGCGACCCGCTCGCCGGCGAGGAGCACGCGCGCCCGACCGCGCACCTCCATCAGCGCGGTGCCCTTGGTGGCCAGGCTCGCCTCGCCGACGTGGAGCTCGGCGACGACCGCGGGATCGAGCCGGTGGAACACGCGCCGCGCCACCGGCAGCCCCGCGACGACCAGCTCGCTCCGCGCAACGAATACGCCGCGCGCGGTGCGCCCCTCGTCGACGGTCGCGTCGGTCGTGAGATCGCCGCCCGCGAGGTCCTCGTGGAGGGCGCGATCGATGATCGCGTCGAGCAACGGCAGCGGCGGCAACTCGGGCGTGTGCATCTCGGTCCTTTCACTTGCTGGCGACGGCGAGCAGCGCCGCGATCGCGGCGAGCATCACCATGCCGACGGCCACCTTCAGCCACGGGATCGGCGGGTCCTCGTCGTCCCATTGGGGCATGCGCCCCGGCGGACGCGACCCCGGCGGACGCGACGAGGGTTTTTGCACGAGCACCTGCGCGTCGCGCGAACGCTCCATCGCGGACACCAGCTCGTCGGCGAACGCCGAGCAGCTCGGGTAGCGGTCGGCCGGCTCGACCGCCAGCGCTCGGGTGAAGACGTCGTCGACGGCGTCGGCGAGGCCCGGCACCCGCGCGGCGAGCGGCACCCGATTGCCGGTCGTGATCGAGACGCGGATCTTGTCGCTGTCGTCGCCGGGGAACGCCCGCCCGCCGCACAACGCCTCGTAGAGGATCGCCGCCATCGAGAACTGGTCGGCCGCCGGGGTGGACGCGATGCCCCACACCTCGTGCGCGATATAGGCCTTCTGCCCGCGGTGCTCCTTCGCGGCTTCGAGCAGCCGCGGGGCGCCGCCGGGGCGCAGCTCGATCCGCGAGGGGACGACGGCGCCGTCGACGCGCCCGGCCGCATGCTCGGCGTCGAGGTGCACGGCGAGCATGCGCGCGATCTCGATCACCTCGTCGATCTCGACGGCCCCGCGCTCGAGGCGCACGTCGAGCCGCTCGCCGTCGTCGCTCACGCGTCCTCCGGGAAGTGACAGGCCACGAAGTGCTCGCTGCCGGGGACGAGCTCGCGCAGCGGCGGCGTCTCCACGTCGCACACGCCCTTCTGGAACTTCGGACAGCGCGGGTGGAACGTGCAGGCGCTCGGCGGATCGATCGGGCTCGGAACGTCTCCCTCGAGCAGCACCCGCAGCCTGCGCCGCGCCGGATCCGGCACCGGGATCGCGCTGAGCAGCGCCCTCGTGTACGGGTGATGACGGCGCTCGAAGAGGCTCTTGTTCGAGGCCTGCTCGACGATCCGGCCGAGGTACATCACGGCGACGCGATGGCTCACGTACTCGACGACCTTGAGGTCGTGCGAGATGAACAGATACGAGAGACCGAGCTCCTCTTGCAGCTCCTGCAAGAGGTTGACGATCTGCGCCTGGATCGACACGTCGAGCGCGCTGATCGGCTCGTCGCACACGACGAACCCACCGGTGTTCTTGTCCATCACCGCGAGCGCGCGCGCGATGCCGATCCGCTGACGCTGCCCGCCCGAGAACTCGTGGGGATAGCGGGTCATGGCGTCGGCGCGGAGGCCGACCTTCGCGAGCAGCGCCGCGACCATGTCCTCTTCGTCGCGGCTGTTCTTGGCGAGATCGTGGATCTGGATCGCCTCGCCGACGATCTGCCGCACCGTCATGCGCGGGTTGAGCGAGGAGTACGGGTCCTGGAAGATGATCTGCATCCGACGGCGCAGCGGGCGGAGCTCTCGCTGCGTCATCTTGGTGATGTCGGTGTCCTCGAACCGAATGCGGCCGTACGTGGGGTCGAGCAGCCGGAGCAGCACGCGCCCGAAGGTGCTCTTGCCGCAGCCGCTCTCACCGACGAGCCCCACGGTCTCGCCGATGTGGACGGCCAGCGACACGTTGTCGACCGCGCGCAGATCCTTCTTGCCGCGACCGAACCACCCCTGCTCGACGGCGAACAGCTTCGAGACGGCCTCGGCGCGCACGACCACCTGCTCGCCGGGCTCGTCGAGCGGCCCGGTGTCGCGGCCGTGCGTGGGCACCGCTCCGGTGGTCAGCGTCTCGCGCGGAGCTTCGGCCGTCACTTTCCAATCTCGTTTGCGCGGTGGCACCGCGAGCGACGCTCCGTCGCCCCGACCACCGGGAGGAGGTCGGGCTCGACGGTCTTGCATTTCTCGATCACGTAGTCGCACCGATCGCGAAATCGGCAGCCCGCGGGCAGCGCGCGCAGATCGGGCACCATGCCCTCGATCGTGGGCAGGCGGCGGGGCCGCTTCGACGGATCGGCCGAGGTGCCGAGCTCGGGGATCGAGCGGAGCAGACCCTCGGTGTAGGGGTGCTTCGGCGCGCCGAACACGTCGTGCACCGGCCCCTGCTCGACGACGCGCCCCGCGTACATCACCACGATGTGGTCGGCGAACTCGGCGACGACGCCGAGGTCGTGCGTGATCAACACCACGCTCATGCCGAGCAGCCGCTGCAGCTTGCGCAGGAGATCGAGCACCTGCGCCTGGATCGTGACGTCGAGCGCGGTGGTGGGCTCGTCGGCGATGAGCAGCTTCGGCTCGCAGGCCAGCGCCATCGCGATCATCACCCGCTGGCGCATGCCGCCCGAGAGCTCGTGCGGATAGGACTTGGCGCGCGTCTCCGGGGACGGAATTCCGACGAGTCGCAGCATCTCGACCGCGCGGGTCCACGCCTCGCTCCGCGAGCGCTTCTGGTGCAGCCGCACCGCTTCGACGATCTGCGCGCCCACGGTGTAGACCGGGTTGAGCGAGGTCATCGGCTCCTGGAAGATCATCGAGATCGCGTTGCCGCGCACCCGCCGCATCTCGCGCTCGGGGAGCTTGAGCAGATCTTGGCCGGCGAAGAGCACCTCGCCGCTCTCGATCTTGCCGGGGGGCGTGGGGATGAGCCTCATGATCGAGAGCGAGGTGACGCTCTTACCGGAGCCGCTCTCCCCGACGATCCCGACCGTCGATTGCTCGGGTACCTGGAACGACACGCCGTCCACGGCGCGGAGGAGGCCGCGGTCGGTGCGGAAGGACGTCGCGAGATCGCGCACGTCGAGGAGGATCTTCGCCTCCCCCGGCTCGACGGGTCGTGACGTGGCGGCGGACATCGGGGCGCGATTGTACCCCGACCGCGCGGTGGTCTATGAGTTGTGTGCTCATGGCCGCGCCGCGCGCCCCCGAAACGGCCGACGACAACCCCGGCGGCAAACCGCCGCGCGAGGGATATCGCTCGCTGCTGACCGGCTCGCGGGACATGCGGCGCGATCACGCGATCGCCCGCGACACCTGGTTCGCGGCGCTGGCGGTCGATCGCAAGGGCGATCTGCTGTTCGAGCTCGAGGTGCTCCTCAAGGGCCTGGCCTGCTTCGCCAACCCCCGCAATCACCCGGGGCCGCCGCGCCGCACGGCGATCGTGACCGTCGACTTCAAAGAGGCTCTGCGCATCGCCCGCGATGGGCTCGCTCGCTGCAACATGATCGCCCGCACCCTCCTCGGCGAGCAGGAGCGCGCGTTCATCTTCCAGCGCTACCTCGAGCACGCCACCACCGAGGACAGCGCCCGCTCGCGGATCGCGCGCGCGGCCTCGAGCCAGGAGACGCCCGAGGACTCGCTGGTGGCGCTCCGCCACGCCTTCACCCACACCATCGAGGTGTGCGACGCGCTGCTCCGCCAGGACCGCGTGTCCTTCCGCACCTTCTACGCGGTGCTCGGGCTCGTGCAGCGCGAGGTCGCCCGCAACTCGTTCTTCAACCCCATCCGCGCGCTCGAGTTTCGCCCCGAGTTCGACCGCCTCAAGAGCAAAGAGGTCTACGAGCTCGTCCAGTCGGTGCCGGGAGACGAGGCGCACCGCCTGGTCGCGCTCGCGATCCTCTCGCTGTTCCGCAACCTCCGCTACCTCTCGCTCATCGACGCGATCGCCGCCACCGGCCAGCCGCTGCGCGCGATGCTGGTGCTCGCCGCGCTCCGCTCCGACGCGCGCGCGCTCACGAGCCACCTCCGCTCGCACGCCGGCGGGCTGCTCGCCGGCAGCTACGAGCGCGAGCTGTTCTCGGTCTCCTCGCGCGGGCTGCTCACCCGCTACGAGTCGCTGCTCGCAGAGGGGCACCGCCTCCTCGGCATCAAGGCCGCGCTCGAGGGCATCGCGGCCAAGCTGCGGCTCGAGCTGCGGCGCGCGTTCGAGCGCGAGCTGCCCGCGGTCGAAGCGCCCACCCCCCGCCACGACCTCGAGCCGCGCCTCCGCGCCGCGACCGAGAGCCTGCGCCCGTCGGTGCAGAGCACCATCCTCTTCCTCTGCAAGGCGCTCGGCGCACGCCTCGATGTGCACTTCGTGTTCGACGACCTGGCAGCCAAGCGCGAGGTCGGCGAGCGCCTCCGCCGCGACGTCTGGATGTTCGCGCAGATCGTCCGCGGCTTCGCGGCCAAGGCCGCCGTCGTCCGCGCCCCCGACCGGGGCGACCGCTGGGCGAGCGTCGATGGCTTCCGCTTCGTGCAGGAGTTCCTCGGGTACTTCCGCGCGATGGGATATCCCCTGCTGCGCGCCAACGACTACCCGCGCTTCGACCAGTTCATCGCCGCGATGTCGTCGCTCGAGGAGACCGATCTCGTCGACCCGGCGCGCCTACAAACGGCGTTCACCGAGTGCGAGCAGTTCTATAGCTTCCTGATGGATCTGTTCGAGTCGATCGGCCGCCGCGAGGAGCTCGCCGGCACGCCGTTCGACCGCCGCGCCGCCGCCGAGGCCCTGCGGCTCTACCTCGGCGACATGCGGTAGCGACTACGGCCGGTAGACGATGCCGTCGTTGTAGTAGGTCGAGCCGCCGGTGTAGTTCGAGCCACCCCAGATGATCGCCTCTTTGCCCGTCCACACCACGGCGGCCCGAGAGCGGCTGGTGGGGGCGCCCATGACGTCGAGCGTCGTCCACTTGTCGGTGAGCGGGTCGTAGGTGGCGCCGCCGGTCTGCGCGATCGTCGACCCGGTCGAGGTGCCGAGGCCACCCGACCAGACGTAGAGCTTGCCGTTGCCGTACCACGACTGCACGGCCTGCCGCGTGGACTGGGTGCCGGTGCCCATGATGTCGTCCATCGGCACGGTGAACCGGGTCCAGCTGCCACCGGGCAGGTAGCGGGCGCCATCGTTCTTGCCGTAGGTCGGCGACACGTACGCGCCGACGCCGCCCCACACGATGAGCTCCTTGCCGCTCCACACCGCGGCGTTCTCGATGCGGCCCTCGAAGAGAGCGGGCGGATCGGCGAACTTGATCCAGATCTTCGTCTTCGGATCGTAGCGGGCGCCGTCGCGGAGGTACCCCGCGCCATTCTGCCCGCCCCACACGATGAGCTCGGTGCCGGTCCACACCATGGTGTGCTTCCAGCGGCCGGCGATCGGCGCCGCGGGGATGGGCGTCCACGCGTTGGTCGCCGGATCGTAGGCGGCGCCGTCGGCGCAGTAGGTGCCCGTGCAGCTGCTGCCGTAGCCGCCCCACACCAGCATCTCGTTGGTGGTGGTCGACCATACGGCGCCGTGGAAGTGGCGCGCGGCGAGGGTCGTGGTGGCGAGCGTCGTCCACGAATCGGCGGTGGGGTCGTAGGATGCGCCGTCGTTGCGGTAGCCCGACGAGTAGTCGTTGCCACCCCACACGATCATCTTGCTGCCGGTCCACACCGCGGTGTGGTTGTAGCGACCGGGGAACGTGGTGGGCGGGAGCGCGATCGCGCGCCAGGCGTCGCTCGCGAGGTTGTACGCGGCGCCGGTGCGCTTGGTGTAGGTCGGCGACACGTACGTGCCGTAGCCGCCCCAGAGGATCGCCTCGGTGCCCGTCCACACGCCGGTCGCGAAGTAGCGCGCGTCCATCGTGGTGGGCGCGGCGGACATCTTGATCCACCCCTTGGGCAGCGTGCAGTCGCCGTAGGCGCCCCACACGCATTTGTCGGTGCACGTGCGGGTGCGCACCTCGCCGGCCGTGGGGCACGACGCGGTGCTCGTGTCGGTCTCGCCCTTGGTGCACGCCGAGGGGGGCTCGCCGAGGCAGACGCCGGTGACCCACTCGCACGTCGTCGTGTCGCAGGTGTCCTTCTGCGTGCCGCACTTGCCGCAGTCGGTCGCGCGGACCTCGCCGATCGTGCACGAGCTGAACGTCTTCTCGCCGGTGCAGATCGACCACTCGTTCCAGGTGCCGCTCGAGGCGCAGGTGCGCGTCTGGGTGCCGCACTTGCCGCAGCCGCGGTTCTCGGTCGTGAGCGGCTCGCAGGTGCCCACGTCCTCGCCCGTCGTCGTGTCGGCCGCGCTGTCCTCGGCGACGCTGGTGTCGCCGGTGCCACCCTCGGCGGTGTCGAGGAAGGTGTTGGCGTCCGGCGGACGCTTGGGCGGCGGCAGCTCGGCCTGGTCCTCGCTCGTGGCGCAGCCGCCGAGCAACGTGATGGCAAGGAATGCAAAGCGAAAGCGCGCGCTCATGGCCGATAAATCTTCCCGTCGTTCTTGTACGAGTACCCGCCCCAGACAATCGCCTCGTTGCCCGTCCAGACCGTGACGGCGCCGTTGCGCGCGGTGGGCGCGTTGGTGTCGGTCATCGCCTTCCACGTCGACGTGGCGAACTCGTAGTACGCGCCGTTGGCCGTGGTGCCCGAGGTGCTGCTGGTGCTGCCGCCCCACACGTAGAGCGCCGTCGACGTGGTCCACATGCTGGTGAGCCAGCGCTTCGACGAGGGGAAGACGGTGTCGGTCGGCGGGGTGATCGACTTCCACGTGGAGGTCGTGGTGTCGAAGATGGCGCCGGTGTTGCGCGTGTAGGACGGCGAGACGTAGGCGCCGTAGCCGCCCCAGAAGATCGCCTGCTTGCCGGTGCTGTCGACGATCGAGCCGGGGCCGTAGCGCCCGTCGAGATCGGCGGACGGCGGGGTGAGCGAGGTCCACGAGTTGGCGACCGGGTCGTAGGCCGCTGCGTCGGAGCAGCCGCTCGTGCTGCCGGGGCAGCTCGTTCCGCGGCCGCCGAAGACGATCATCTTGCCGCCGGCGAAGACCGCGCCGTGGTCGTAGCGGCCGGCGAGCGGCGACGCCGCGATGGTGCGCCAAACCTTGGTCGTCGGGTTGTAGGCCGCGCCGTCGGCGAGGTAGGTGCCGGGCGACGCGAGATAGCCGCCCCACACGATCATCTCGCTGCCGGTCCACACCGCGGAGTGGCTGTAGCGCGCGGTGACCGTCGGCGAGGTGGGCGCGGGGATCGGCGACCACGTGTTGCTCGCCGCGTCCCACGCCGCGCCGTCGTTCCTCGAGTACGGCAGGGACGTGCTGTAGCCGCCGAACACCAGCATCTGCGTGCCGGTCCACACCGCGGTCGAGTACTGGCGACCCGTGATCCCACTCGCCGGCAGCGTGCGCCATACGTCGGTCGTGGGGTTGTACGCGGCCGCGTCGGCCATGTAACCGCCGCTCGACGAGTAGCCGCCGAAGATGACCATCTCGGTGCCGGTCCACACCGCGGAGTGATACTGCCGGCCGTAGAAGGTGCTCGGCGCCGCGGCGATGTCGTTCCAGCCCTTCGGCGCCACGCACCCGCTCCAGTCGCTCCAGCCGCAGGTATCGTTGCAGGTGCGCGTCTTGACCTGCTTCGCGATGGGGCACGCGCCGTACTGCACTTCGACGTCGCCCGCGTTGCACAGGCCCTCGCCGGTGCAGGCGCCGGGCTCCCAGCCACACGTCGCGCTGCACGTCTCGGCGCGCTTGCCGCACTTGCCGCACGCGGTCATGCGCGTCTCGGCGGGGGTGCACATGCCCTTCTCGCCGGTGCACGCGCCCCACGGCAGCCACTTGCCGTCGCTGTTGCAGAGGCGCGCGCGCTTGCCGCACTTGCCGCAGTCCTGGGACTCGACCGCGCCGGCCTCGGCGCACGTCGTCGACACGTCGGCGGGCGCGGTATCGCCCGCGGTCTCGCCGGTGGCGCTGTCGACGGTGCTGTCCGTCGCGGTGCCGGTGTCCTCGCCGGTGCTGGAGTCCTCCGGGGACGCGCTGTCCTCGGTGGAGGTCTCCGAGGCCTCGCCGGTGTCGTCGGGCGCGGTGATGGGGTTGCTGTCTCCACTGCTCGAGCACGCGAGCAACGAGAAGACGGCGGCGAGCGAAGCAAAGCGAAGCTGCATGGGGAAGCTCAACCTCGTGGCGACTGCAGAGACGAAGACTGGGTAGATTACTTCAACCGGGGCGCCCGGGCCCGATACGTCCACGCAGGAGCGCCTCTGTGTTTTCGAGAGGTGCAAAAACGCGAAAACGCCGCCCGAACCCGGACGGCGCCTCGCTTTACGTCAGTGTCCAAAGACTCGGAGAGCTCACTCCTCCGATTCGTCGCTGCCACCCGCGATCGGAGCGGACATCGCCGGGCTCATATCAGCCGGCGGCGCCGCCTTGCGGGTCGAGGGACGAGGCGCGCGCTTCGCGCTGCCCCTTGCACCCTTCTTTTTGGCAGCCTTCTTAGCGCCGCCCTTCTTCGCGGCCTTCTTCGCGCCGCCGCGCTTCGCAGCGCCGCGCTTGCCGGCCTTCTTCGCGCCCTTCTTGGCGCCGCCGCGCTTCGCGACCTTGCCCGCCGCGCCACCGCGCGCCGGCTTCTTCGCAGCCTTGGTGGTCTTCTTCGCAGCAGTCTTCTTCGCAGCCTTCTTAGCAGCCATAGTCGTACCTCCCTGGTACAGTACGTGACCTGATACGTATCGTCACGCAAGGTACCTGTCAAGAGAGGGCTTGCAAAAAAGTTGGCCCTACCCAGTCCTTGACCCTCGCTCGGCCTGCTCGGTACGGTCGCCGCCCGCGCGCCCCTCGCGCGCGGATCACGTAGGAGAAGGGCATGTTCTCTCGGAGATTCTCGTCGTTGGCGCTGGCGATTGGGCTTGCGGTCGCGGGCAATTCGCTCGCCGGTTGCGGCTACAGCGAGGACGAGTGGCAGGCGCAGCTCGGCAAGGAGAAAAAGCTCCAGGCCGACCTCGACGCCGAACGCGCGGCGCACTCGAAGACGCAGGCCGAGCTCAAGAAGGTCCAGGGCGAAGTCGATCAGCTGAAGAAGGATCTCGCCGCCTACGAAGACCTCAAGAAGCAGTTCGGCAGCGAGAAGGACAAGGCGTCGAAGCTCGAGAAGGCGCTCGCCGAGGCCGAGGCCCGCGCAAAGGCCCTCGAAGCCGCCAAGAAGCGTCTCGAGGCCCTCAAGAAGAAGCTCGACGAGCTCAAGAAGTTCAACCTCAAGGTCACCGTTCGTCACAACCAGATCGTCATCGAGATGCCGGGCGACGTGCTCTTCGCGCCGGGCTCGGACCTCCTCTCGAAAGAAGGTCAGACGGTCGTGATGAAGGTCGCCGAGGTCATCAAGGGCGACCCGGACCTCGTCAAGCGCCACTACCAGGTGATCGGCCACACCGACAACTCGCCCTACGGCGGCGCGTTCAAGGACAACGTCGGTCTCTCGGTCATGCGCGCGCGAGAGGTCTACAGCTTCCTCACGCGCGATCCGAGCGCCGCTCCCAAGAAGGGCGCAAAGAAGGACGACGCCCTCGGCGGCGGCCTTCCGGCCGACAAGTGGAGCGCCGCCGGCTACGGCGAGCTCGACCCGGTCGCGGGCTCCAAAGAGACGCAGACGCCCGAAGAGAAGAAGCGCAACCGCCGCGTCGAGATCGCGATCCTCCCGGACGCGTCCGAGCTGATGAAGCTCGACGTGGAGTGACAGTTCGCGTCGCCGCGATCGACATCGGCACCAACACGGTGCTGATGTTGATCGCGGAAGCGCGCGACGGTGAGCTCCGCGCAGTCGAGGATCACGCGCGCATCACCCGCTTGGGTAAGGGCGTCGATCGCACCAAGCGTCTCGACGCCGACGCCGTCGCGCGCACGCTCGAGGTGCTGCGCGAGTACGCGGCGCGCGCGCGAGAGCTCGGCGTGGTGCGCACGGCCGCCGTCGCCACGAGCGCCGCCCGCGACGCGGTGAACGGCGCCGAGTTCCGTGCGCGCGCGAGCGAGATCCTCGGCGCCGAGGTCGACGTCGCGTCCGGCGGGCGCGAAGCGGTGCTCACGTTCCGGGGCGCGCTCGGCGGTCTCGGGATCCAGCGCAGCGCTTCGGTCGCGGTGATCGACGTCGGCGGCGGCTCGACCGAGATCGTGGTCGGGCAGGCCGACGGCGCGATCGTGTTCGCCCACAGCTACGACGTGGGCAGCGTGCGGATGACCGAGCGCCACGTGCACTCCGATCCACCGGGGCGCGCCGGGCTCGACGCGATCAGCGCCGACGTGCGCAGCGTCTACCGATCGCCCGCGCCCCCGAGCGGCCCGTTCAGCGCGGTGGTGGCGATCGCGGGCACCGCCACGTCCTATGCGGCGATCGACCTCGAGCTCGTGCGCTACGCCGACGCGCCGCCGCACGGTCACCGCATGGAGCTCGGCCGCATCGAGACGTGGGTCGAGCGCCTCGCCGCGCTCACGCTCGAGGAGCGCCGCCACACCACCGGCCTCGAGCCCGGCCGTGCCGACGTCATCGTCGCCGGCGGCGTCGTGCTCGCTGAAGCCGCACGAGCGCTCGCGGCATCTGTGGTTACTGTGAGCGACCGTGGCGTCCGATGGGGGCTCGCGCTCGAGTTGACTGAATCCATCGCAAATGACGCACCCCATCAAAAAATCGTTTGACACGATGGGTCACGCTCAGTAGAGTGCGCGCGCTCGCCGCGATTGTGTCCGCGGCTCGCCAGACTGGAGACCCGCCGCCGCCATCTTCTCTCGCCCGTTTTTTCCCGAGGTCTTGTCCCGGGGAACAACGGCCCCCATCCCTGCGTTGGCCGACTGTCCGCAAAAGTCGCCGTGAGCTGAGCCGTTAGGCCTTCAGAACCGCGGGAGCAAAGGATTTCGAGCGCGCCGCCCGTTCATCCACGGGTCGGCGCGTTTCTCTCGCGACTCCCTTGATTGGGGGCCGCACTTTCACAGAAGGAGACGGCATGTCGAGTGGCACCGAAGTGCAGTTCAAGGTCGGCGACAAGGCGGTTTACCCCGCGCAGGGCGTGGCCGAGGTCGTCAGCATCGAGGAGAAGGACATCGCCGGCTCGCGCCAGCGTTTCTACGTCCTCCGCATCCTCGATACCGACCGCAAGATCATGGTGCCGGTGACGAACGCCAAGGCCGTGGGGCTCCGTAGCGTCATCAGCGAGGAAGAGATCCGCGAGATCTTCGACATCCTCCGCGAGCGCACGATCGCGTTCGACAACCAGACCTGGAACCGGCGCTATCGCGGCTTCATGGACAAGATCAAGACCGGTTCGATCTACGACGTGGCCGAGGTCATGCGCGATCTCTATCGCCTCAAGACCGATAAGCAGCTGTCGTTCGGCGAGCGCCGCATGCTCGATACCGCGCGCTCGCTCATCGTCAAAGAGATCGCGATCGCCCGCAGCCAGACCGAGGACCAGGTCCGCAACGAGATCGAAGCGATCTTCCTCTCGAACTGAGCTGTTCGACTGTACGGACGCGCCGCTAACCCGGCGCGTTCGCGCTTTTTGTGGCGGCGAGCACCACCTTGCGGATCGACTCGAGCGACTTCACGCCGAGGAGCATCGCGCCCCCGAGGTGACGGTCGATCAGCGCGCCGATCTCCTCCGCGTCGGTCACGCCGTGAAGCGCACGACCGAGCTCCTCGATGGCGTCGTGCGAGGCCATCAGGTCGCCGCCGATGGCGACACGGTCGCGCTCGACCACCGCGCCGACGAGGCCGATCGACTCCACGATCATCGCGGTGAACGCGGGCTCCTCCGAATCGACGCGCGACGAGAGCATGGCCGGGGCGAACGAGCCGACGTCTCCTCCGGCGAGCGCGGCGAGCTCGGCGACGATCGCCTCGACCACGGCCGCGGTCTCGACCTCGCGGCCGAGCACCTCGCTGAGCGTGCGCGACGGCGCGCGCTCGACGGCGCCGTGCGCGAGGTCGACGGCGGGGTCGAGGTCCGAGGCGCGCGACACATGGATGACCGCTTCGAGACCGGTGACGCCGGTGCCGCGGTGGTGGTGAA
Organism: Deltaproteobacteria bacterium; assembly: GCA_022843175.1. Classification (GTDB taxonomy): domain Bacteria; phylum Myxococcota_A; class Polyangia; order Polyangiales; family JADJMO01; genus JALHOE01. The sequence goes on along the minus strand of JALHOE010000174.1, from coordinate 5,306 downwards.
CGAACACGCGCGCGATCGGCTCGCCGCGCGCGAGGATCACGTCGCGGCCGCCCGAGGTCGCCGTGATGTCGGAGAGCGAGGTGAGCGCGCGCAGCAGCGGTCGGACGTGCCGATTGAGCGCGCGGGCCGGGTCGGCGACGCCGCCCAGCGACGCCGGGCTCGCGAGCTCGAGCGAGACGTAGACCTGGCCGCGTCCGACGCGGAGCGCCGGCCCACCGCTCTGCCGCCGCACGAGCGACAGCCCGCTGCCCTCGAGGCGAGGGAGATCGAGGGTGGACCGCACGCGCTGGAATCGCCCGAGGAGGATCCCCTCGCCGACGATCGGCGCGACGTAGGCCGCGGCCTCGACCCTGCCGGCGCCGAGCGGCAGACCAAGGCGACGAACATCGATCGCCCGCGGCTCGGCGACGAGCAGACGCGGCATCTCAGTTGAGCGTGTTGCGGTTCTCGCGCTTGAGCATCGCGAGCTGAAGGGCGAGCGACTCGGACACCAGGCGGACCCGCGCGACCGGGTCGAGGGTCTCGAGGATCGTCTGGCGCTCCTTGGCGTCGAGGATCAGGTGATGTGCGCACAGATCGGCGATGCGCGGCGACGGGAGGCTCGGCGGCAGGGTGAAGTTGAAGCTCGGGTCTCGCGCCTGCACGAACGCGGTGAACGCGTTGGCCACGGCGATGAGCGAGTGCTGGTCGATGTCGGAGATCTCGCCCGGCTTGTCCTCGAGGAGCTCGCCGCGCGCGCGACGGTAGGGCGGGACGAACGGGAGCTCGGTGAGGTGCACGCGCGCGCGCCCCTCGAGGAGGATGTTGAAGCGGCCGTCCGGGAGCTCCTGCGCCTCGACGATCGCCCCGACGCCGGCGACGTTGGCGATCGCCGGGTGGCCGGGCGGGCCCTCGCCCGCGCCGGGGAGGATCTGCGAGACGACCAGGATGCGGTGGGTGTCGAGCGCGTCGCGGGTCATTTGCCGGTAGCGGGGCTCGAAGACGTGCAGCGGCATGAGCGCGCCGGGGAACAGCACGGCCTGCGGAAGCGGAAAGATCGGCAGCTCTTTGAGAGCTCCGCGGAGGTCTGCTTGCTTACCCGACGGCGGCGGAGGCGGCGTTCCCACGCGTGTACGATGCACTGTCCGGCGGCGGGGCGCCGCATCAAATTCACGTGCCGCTTCCGTCGCGTCCCGGAGGGAAAGGTCATGCGGTCGCATCGCAAGGAACTGTGGTTCGAGACCAAGGAGCGCCGTGCCTACATCAACATCACGCCGCAGGTCGAAGCCGAGCTGCGCAGCAGCGGCGTGCGCGAGGGCCTGTGTCTGGTCAACGCGATGCACATCACCGCGAGCGTCTACATCAACGACGACGAGGGCGGGCTGCTCCACGACTACGACGAGTGGCTCGAGAAGCTCGCGCCCCACGCGCCGACCAGCCAATACCGGCACAACCGCACCGGCGAGGACAACGCCGACGCGCACATGAAGCGACAGGTCATGGGCCGCGAGGTGGTCGTCGCGATCACCGAGGGCAGGCTCGATCTCGGCCCGTGGGAGCAGATCTTCTACGGCGAGTTCGACGGGCGTCGTCGCAAGCGCGTGCTCGTGAAGATCATCGGGGAGTAGTCACGGCCCGAACATCTCGATCGCGCTGCCGTGGATCGCCGCCGGCGCGTCGAGCGCGGCGTAGACGATTGCGTTGGCGACGTCTGCGGCGGTCATCTGCGGCGGGAACCCGGACCCCTCGAGCATCTCGGTGTCGACCGAGCCGGGGAGGATCGCCGCGGTCTGGACGCCGCTGCCTCGCAGCTCCTCGGCCAGCGACTTCATGAAGCCGACGAGTCCCCACTTGGACGCGCAGTAGGAAGAGAGCTGGGCCGTGCCGAGCGTCGAGCTGATCGAGCCGACGTGGAGGATTCGCCCGCTCCCGCGCGCGCGCATCGCGGGGAGGAACGCCCGCGAAACGAGGAACGGGCCGCGGAGGTTCACGTCGAGCACGCGGTCCCATTGCTCGACCGTCATGGCGTCGACCGCGGCCCGCTCGACGATGCCGGCGTTGTTGACGACGACGTCGGGGGCGCCGAGCTGCTCGAGGACCCGGGTGGCGGCGGCCTCGATCGACGCGGGGTCGGAGACGTCGCAGCGGAACTGGTCGTGACGGCCGAGGCGCGCGACGGTGAGCCCGCGCGCCTCGAATCGCTCGGCGGTAGCGCGACCGATGCCGCGGCTCGCGCCGGTGACCACCGCGATCATTTCTTTCCTCGCCGTGGCAGCGCACCGATGGCGGCGAGCGCGAGGGCGCGATCGGAGGAGTCCTCGCGGAACGACCCCGCCAGCGCCATGGTGCGAACGACCGCGCCGCGCTTCTTCTCGCCGTGGTGCTCGAGGCAGTCGTGCCGCAGCGTGAGGACGCACGCGGCGCCGCGCGCGGAGAGGTGATCGCAGAGCGCGCTGGCGACGGCGGCGCCGGCGTCCTCCTGCAGCACCAAGCGGTGCGTGCACGCGTCGACCAGCTGGGCGATCGCGCCGAGGCCGACGATGCGATCGCGCGGCTGGTAGAGCACGCTGGCGAAGCCACGGCCGAGCGTGAGGTGATGCGGACAGACCACGTGGGTGGTGAGCCGCTCGATGATGACGAGCGGCGACGACTTGGCGGCGATGGCGTCCGCGAGGAGCGTCGACGGGTCGAGGCGATAGCCGTCGAGGAGCTCGTCCGCGAAGAGCGAGGCGACGCGGGCCCCCGTCCCCGCGAGCTCGGGGTTGTCCCCGTGCCCGAGCGCGCGGAGAAACGCGTCGATCGCGACGGCGGCGGCGACCTTGTCCATCAGTTGTAGAGGCGCTTGCGCACCGCCGCGAGCGGCTTGCGGCCGGCGACCCCCGCTTCGAGGTCGTGGTAGTGCTCAATCGCGTCCTCGCCGTGCTTCCAGCAGAGGAACACCGTGCGGCCCTCGATCTTCGAATAGAAGTCGATGAGACCGGTGCGCGCGTCCTTGAGCACGGCGCCGAGGTCCTCGAGCTCGTTCCAGCCGCGCTGGTACTCCTCGATTCGCCGCGTGATGTCGCGCTTCATGGCCTTGATGTCGTCCGGGTCGTCGGGGTTCTCGACGACGGTCTCGGGCGGCGTCCCCGTCTTGAGGGCGAGCTGCGAGAGCATCAGCTCGAGCGCGCTGCGACGCTCGAGTTGACGGCCGACGAGTGACTTCACCGACGGCAGAAGCGCGGACGCCTCTTCAAGCGTGAAGAAACGGGGCTGGCTCGACATGCGCGGGAGAGACTAGCGCGCGAGATCGAGCGCATCGAGCGCCAGCCGCAGGGCCCGTTCCGGCTCACCCGGCACGAACACACCCGCCACGCAACCGTCGCTGTTGATCAAGAACGCCGACAGGCGCGGACGGCCGGTGTCCGGATCGAGCACGCCGTACTTTCGATGGATCGCGCCGTCGTGATCGGGGATGGTCACGTCGCTCTGCGGCGCGCTGCCGGCCACGATGAGCAGGGCGCGCGCGCGCTTCTTCTCGAGCACGGCGCAGGCGTCCCGCAGCGCAATCGTCAGCGCGCCGTGCGCCGCGACGGGGGCGAAGAGCACGATCAACGGCCGCCCGAGGCACGCCGCGAGGCCGTCGAACGGCGGCGCGGCGTCGCCGATCTTCACCGCGAACGGGCGCACCGCCAGCATCTGGTTGGACGAGTGCTTCGCGATCGGGACCTCGGGCATCGTGATCGCGGAGAGGCGCCGCGGCGAGCGTGGCAGGTCGTCGCTCACCTACCCTCGTATTCGCAGCGCGCGTCGGTGGTCTCGAACAGGGTGACGCGCGTGAGGGACGGCAACCCGGGACGGAGGCGGTCCCAGATCCACTTGGCGAGCACCTCGCTGGTGGGGTTCTCGAGGCCCTCGATGTCGTTGAGGTAGTTGTGGTCGAGGATCTTGTGGAGCGGCTCCCACGCGGCGTGGATCTCGCCGAAGTCGATGAACCACCCAGTGTCCGGATTGACCGGTCCCTCGAGCGAGAGCTCCACCTTGAAGCTGTGGCCGTGCAGCCGGCGACACTTATGCCCGTCGGGGACGCGCGGGAGCATATGCGCCGATTCGAAGCGAAACTCGTGGACGAGGCGAACAATCATGCCGCTCATGGGAAGGCGCCCACGGTAGCATCTTGACCGCCCCCGCGATGAGGGCGACAAGTGCGCCGTGGACACCGCCCGGAGCCCCGGAGACGGCGCGCCCAGCGCGGGATTGCCGCGGACATTCGGCCGCTACGTGCTCTTCGACCTGATCGGTCGTGGGGGCATGGCAGAGATCTACCTCGCCCGCGAGAAGACGACCGAGGTCGGCGGTTCGCGTTTGGTGGTCGTGAAGCAGATCCTCCCGGAGCTCTCGGCCAACGCAAAGTTTGCTGACGCCCTCGTTCAGGAGGCAAAACTTGCAGCTCGCCTCTCCCACGCGAACGTCGCGCAGGTCTTCGATCTCGGGCGCGAGGGGGGCGACAACCGGCTGTTCATCACCATGGAGTACGTCGAGGGCCTCGACCTCAACGAGCTCCTGCGGCGGTGCGCGCGGGCCAAGGTCCCGCTGCCGATCGAGTTCGCGCTGCTCGTCGTGATGGAGGTGCTGCGCGGCCTCGACTACGCGCACCGACGCACCGACGACGCGGGCAAGCCGCTCGGCATCGTGCACCGCGACGTGTCGCCCTCCAACGTGCTCGTCTCGGTGGACGGCGAGGTGAAGCTCTGCGACTTCGGCATCGCGCGCGCGAACGACACCGCCGACGCGCTCTCGCCCGACGCGATCCAGGGCAAGGCCGGCTACATGAGCCCCGAGCACGCGCGCGGCGAGCCCCTCGACGGCCGCGCCGACGTCTTCGCGGCCGGGGTCATCCTGTGGGAGCTGCTCTCCGGCCGCCGTATGTACAAGGCCGAGAAGGACAAGCCCGAGTCGCTGCTGGCCATCGCGCGGCGCGCGGAGATCCCCGCGCTGCCGCCGCGCGGGCTCCCGTTCGAAGAGGAGCTGCACGCCATCGTGTCCCGTGCGCTCGCGGTCGATCGCGAGGGGCGCTTCCCGTCCGCGGCCGCGATGCTCGACGAGCTGCAGCGCTACGTCGCGCGCGCGCGGCTCGTCGCGAGCCCGATCCGCCTCGGCGACTGGCTGACCGAGCACTTCGGCAACGAGCTCGTCAGCCAGCGGCGTGCGCGCGAACGAGCCGTCAAGGCGCTCGAGGTCGGCCCCGCGGTCTCGCTCACGCCGGTCGCAGCCGCACCGATCCGCCCGATCTCGCTGTGGCCGCCCGCCGCGCCGCCCCCGGCTACGGCAGACCCGCCCGCGCCCGT
>JALHOE010000173.1 GCA_022843175.1 Deltaproteobacteria bacterium | reverse complement strand
CTGACGCGCGCGCCTATTGGAGCAGGCGCGCGCGTCAGCGAGCGCCCAGCCCGCTCTAGAGAACCCGGCGGTCGAGGCAGTCGAACGCCTCCACGGCGATCGTTGGCTGATAGGCGTCGCGGAACATCGTCCAGATCGTCCGCGCGCCGACGCCGTTGGGGCTCGGGCACCGTCGGCCGAGCGTCGCCTCGTGGATGAACCCGAGCTTCTTGGGGATGCCCTGGCTCGCGAGGTTGTCGAGGTGAACGTGGATCTCGACCCGGTCGAGCTTCAGCACCTCGAAGCACACGCGCGTCAGCGCCGCCGTGAGCTCGGTCGCGTACCCCTGCCGCAGGTGTCGCGCGTCGATCCAGTAGCCGATCTCGATGCCGCCCTCGTAGACCCGCGGGTGGAGCCCGCAGCCTCCGAGCACGTTCGCCTCGTCGCGGTCGAACACGCCGTAGATGAAGTCCTGTCCGAGATCGAACTGCCCGCGGAACTTGCGGAGCAGCTGCGCCTTGTCCTCCACCGACTGCGGCTCGTTCGCCGCCCACAGCATCGTCGCCCGCAGGTGATCGAGGCTCGCGGTGATGCTCTCGACGACGCGGGGCGCATCGGTCGGTTGCCAGCACCGCAGGACCAGGCGCGGCGTGACGACGCGATAGGGCGGGATCACCCGAGCCGCTCCAGCACCGCGATCACGTGCTCGGGGCTCCGCTCGCCGAGCTTGCGGAGCATCTCGGCGTCGAAGAGCGCGATCATCGAGCCGGCGCGCGCGGTGGCGGCGGTCGCGGGGGCGATCGCGTGCATCGCGTCGCGCACGCCGAGGAAGCGATCGGCCTCGATCGTGGCGAGCAGCTTCTCACCCTCGCGCACGTCGATCGCGCCCTTGAGGATCAAGCACGCGACCTTCGGCGGCTCGTTGGCGGCGATCAGCACGGTGTCCTCCTCGACGGCCGCGATCCGCTGGATGCACGCCAGGAGGTCGTCGCGGACGATCGCCTCGAGCTGCGCGAGCGTCTCGTGCATCGAGAAGAACGAGTCGATGCGGTGGAGGTGCTTGGTCGCCTCGATGCGGTAGCGCACGTCGGCGTTGCCCTTCATGACGTCGCGGAGGATCCCGGCGTCGATCACCCACACCTCGCTCTCGGTCTCGGCGCGCAGCGTGGCGGTGCACCGGGGATCGTCGGCCACGAGCACGCTCGACTCGCCGAGCAGCCACCCCGGATAGCAGGTGCGCACGAGGCGGGTCCCGCCCTCGGGCAGCTCGAGGTGGACGCCGATCAACCCGCGCTTGATCACGTAGACGTTGCGCGACGGCTCGCCCTCGCGCACGAGATCGGCGCCCTGTTTGAGCTCGATGAGCTTGATCGAGTCGCCGAGCCAGTCGCGGTCGTCGGGGCCGATGTTGAGGAACTGCGGGCACTCGAAGATGTTCGCGACCGGACGCATCTTCTCCTTGCTCTCGTCGAGCAGGCGCTTGATCGGCGACGCCTGGTAGGGCTCGTCGCCCATCAGCTCGTGGCTGAGCGCGGCGAGCTTCTCGAGCGCGGGGAGATCGAACCGGTCGGCAAACTCGCGCGCAGCGGCCTCGAGGTGAAGGAGCGCCGTCGGGATGTCGTTGAGCTTTCGCTCGACGACCGCCATCCACACCAGCACCGCCGCGCGCTTCTCGGGGTCGACGAGCAGCCGCGGCATCAGATCGCGCGCCTTGCGCAGCGACGCTTCGTCCTTGGCGCCGGCGAGGGCGGCGGCCTTCTCGTAGAGGCGGCCGGGCGAGAGGTTGTCGTATTCGTCGTCCGGCGCGGGCTCGGGCTCGCCCATGTCCATCAGATCGCCGAGGTCGTCGGCCGCGGCCTCGTCGTGGGTCTCGGACGGCGGTGGATTGCGCACCGCTTCGACGACCTGCTCGACGGTGATCGCGTTGAGGATGTTTCCCTCTTCGTCGATCTCGAGCTCGCCGACGGGGATGACCCCGCTCGCAGCCGGCACCACGATCTTCGCGAGCCACGTAGTCCCCGCCGCGCGGCGCACCCGGCGTACGGCTCGCAGCGCGAGGAGCTTGCCGAACTCGGCAGACACCCAGGCGGTGAGCGCCTTGAGGACTTCTTCGCGGGTCACGCCCCCAGTGTAGGGGTGGCGGCGGCCAAGCGGCCAAGTGCCTACAAGGCGACGACCGGCCGGTCCCCTTCGGGCAGCGGATGCTCGATGCAGTCGGCGGAGGTGCCGTCCTCGAACACCAGGCAGAAGAAGTCGGTCTCTCGATCGAGCGCGACCATCGGGTGGTGCCACACGCCGGGGCGGTAGGTGATCCCCTGCGCGCCGGACGCCTGGAACACGCGGAGCGTGGAGAGGTCGGGGGCGTCGCCACCGAGCGCGACGATCACGAGGAAGCGCGCGGCGTTCATCGGGACGAACACCTGCGTCGAGGCGGGGTGCTTCTCGAGGAGCGCGATCTCGTGCGGGAGCGCGCGCGGCGCGCAGCGGAAGACCGAGAGGTGAGGGGTGACGCCGCGGAGATCGCGGAGCTCGGCGACGTGCTCCGACTTCTTCGCGGTGCCCTGGTTCGCGGGGCGCCACCCGTCGTTCGCGGCGATGAGGTCGCCGAACGGCGCGTAGGCGTCGCGGGTCAGAGGCTCGGGGCGAACAGCTCGCACAGTTCTTCGCGGGCGCGGGTCAGGCTGGAGACGAGATCGCCGAGCGTGAGGCTCGAAAGCTCCGACTCGAGGTGGGCAAGCTCCTCGGGCGCGTAGCCGAGCGACTCGGGGACGAGCGCTTGGGGTGCACGGGGGATGGCCATCGTGCCCGAGAGATGTGCACGCCCCGTGCCACGCCACGAATCGCGGCGTTCGATCGAGAATTCTCGATCTGCTCGTGAGCCGGGTTGGGCGAGAGGCGCGTCATCCAGACACGCCTACACGGGCGCCATGACACGTTGACCAGACATCATCGTGGCAGCGATAGGACACGGTCGATGCCGGCCGGCATCGCGTCGACCGTGAGCTTCACGACGGGGAGGTTCGGCTCGGGGACGACCATGTAGCCGCCCTTGAGATCCTCGTACGGGTAGTAGTGGCCGGTGAGCGTCTGCTTGGTGCCGTCGGCCGCCTCGAAGGTGATGGTGTGCGGGTCGGACATCGGGGTGTCGCGAATGATCGTCGTCTTGCCCCAGCGGAGGCGGCCGTCCTTCTCGACGTGCACGAAGCGGTAGCGGATCGGCGCGCCCGCGGGCTGCACGAGCTGCTTCGGCTTGCTCACGTAGGCGACGCGGTCGTAGAGCGCGGCGTACGTGTAATCCGAGATCCAGATCGGGTAGCAGTAACCCATCACGTCGGAGTAGGTCGGCTCGATGAGCGCCTTCTCGGTGGGGTTCCAGCCGTACACGCCGATCTCCCCCTCGCTGTAGGGGAACTTGCGATCGGTGCCCGCGGGGCCGCCGCAGGGCGCGTGCGCGCGACCGTGCGCGTGGCCGATCTCGTGCGCCATCGTCTTGGCCGACGACTCGTCGGGGTAACCGAGGCCGATGCTCCCGCGGTTCCACGAGTCCGATGGATCGCGCAGGAGCCCGCTGAGACCGGCGGTGCAGCCCTCGCGGCAGTACTTCCAGAAGGAGTCCTCGGGGGTGAAGACGCCGTAGTAGTAGACGTCGGACGCCGCGGACTCCTCGTTGCGGAGATCGACGATCGCGGTGAGCAGGTCGCCCCAGCCCTCGCCGTCGGGCGTGGTGGCCGTCTTCCACGCCCACGGCTCGCGCACGGTGATCTGAACGTCGGTGACCGGATACATGCCGAGCAGGTTCTGGCGGTACATCTCGACGGTCTCGGGCGAGACGTCGGGGACGCGGCCGCTGCCATCGGCCTCGTACTTCACGGGGACGAGCTTCACCTTGAGCGTGCCGCTCGGGACCGCTCGGAGCGCGTCCTCGCCCTCTTCGGGGAAGCGCGCGAGCTGCTCGCCGGCGCTCGTGACGGCGACGGAGTACGCCGCGTCCTTGGTGACCTTCGTCTTGTCGAGCTCGAAGTTGAAGGTGGTCTCGTACGCTCCATCGATCGAGCCGCCGGGGCCGATCTCCTTGGTGAGCTTCTTCTCGTAGTTGCCGGCCGAGGAGGTGACGGTGAGCGTCGCGTCGATCTTCTTGCGCTTCCAACCCGGGTCGGGCTTCACCGCGACGCGCACGACGCCGTCGCGACCCGCGATGATCGGCGCGTTGCGCGCCTCGACGCGCACGCCGTCCTTCATCACCGGGATCTGCACCGTCTGGTAGACGTCGACGCTGCGGATCGACACCGTCTGTGGACCGAGCGGCGGGGCCTCGGGGCCGGCGTCCGTCGGGGCGGGCTGCGCCTCGGGGGACACACCGCCGCCACACGCCACGAGGAGTCCGAAAAACCCGAGCAAAACGCGCTTCATCGAGGTCGCAGAGAGTAGCACCCGGCGGTCCAGTGCGGCATGGTGAGCCTGAACACTTGCGCAGGTAATACCGTTCGGGTAGGAATCGATCATGGTCAAGATGTCGCCGTACTTGCAGCAGGCTCTCCGCGAGAAGGCCGAGCGCGATCTCGCGTCCCTCGATGTCCGGCTCTCCGCGTTCGACGCGGTCGACCGCGCCCTCGACACGCTCGTCGTCCTCTCCGAGGAGCTCGGTCGCGCCACCCCGGCGATCGCGCAGATCGCGCCCGATCCCACCGTCACCACCAAGCTCAAGAAGCTGCGCCGCGCGATCGACGACGCGCGCACCTTCGCCGACGAGATCGCCAAGTCGCTCTCGGTCGGCACCGAGCGCGCCGTGGTGCAGTCCGAGCGTCGCGCGATCGTCGACGCGCTCGCCTCCGCCGGCATCGACGCCTCGTCTCTTTCACCCGGCGGAGAGGCCGAGTAGCCCACCGTGCGTGGGCAAGAACGATCCCTGTCCGTGCACCTCCGGTAAACCGTACGCGGCGTGCTGCGCACCGCTGCACGACCGCGTCCGCGAACCGCAAGAGGGCGAGGAGCTCGTGCGCTCCCGCTACGCGGCGTTCGCGCTCGGGCGGGTCGACTACCTGCTCCGCACGCTGCACGAGGACCACCCCGATCGCAGCAAGCCGCCCGAGCGGATCGAGCAGGCGCTCCGCGCAGCGAGCAGCGCCTTCAAGTACATGGGCCTCACGATCATCGAGGCCGAGCCCCGCGACAAGGACGGCGCGTGTCGCGTGCTCTACCTCGCCCGCATCTTCCGTCGCGGCGAGGACGTCTCGTTCCTCGAGCTCGCGGAGTTCCTCCACGACGGCGTCGGCCTCCGCTACCGCAACGGCAAAACGAAAGAGGCCGCGGGGATGAAGTCACCCCCCGCGGGCCTCTCGATCGCGACGTTCTAATACGCGCACGCAGACACAGGCGCGCGCGTCAGCGAGCGCCTCAACGCCGCTAGTTGTTGAGCGCGCCTGCGTTGATCCAGCTGCGAATCGTCGCGATCTCGCCAGCCGGCAGCGCGGGGCGCCCGAGCGGCATGGGGGAGCCGCACACGTCCGCATCGGCCTTGGTGATCTTGTGGAAGAGGAGGCTGTTGTCGGCGTTGCCCGCCACGACTCGCGTCATGCCGCCCGGCTTGCACGCCATGCCGTTGGCCTTCTTGCCGACGAGGCTCGCGTAGGCCGTCGCCTTGTCCTTCATGTCGAGGTTGCCGCTCGTGCTGGTCGTGTGACAGCCGCCGCACTTCGCGGCGATGATCGCGTAGACCTGCGTGAACGTCGCGGCCGCGCCGGTGTCGCCGCCCATCATGGTGTCGCCGCCCATCATGGTGTCGCCGGCCATCATCGAGTCGCCGCTGGCATCGCCGCCGGTCTCCTCGGTGGTGCTGCCGGTGTCGTCGGTGGTGCTGCCGGTGTCCGTCACCGCGCTGCCGGTGTCGGTGGCCGAGGTCTCCTCGGCGCTGCCCGTGTCTGCTTCGGTGACAGTGCCGCCGTCTTCGCTGCCGCCGCAGCCAATCACCATCAACGACGAGACGAGGAAGAAGGTCGAGGTACGCATGACCTCGATTCTGAAGCAGAACGCGCGTGCGGCAAAGCGGATCGCGCGTCACGCGTGCGTGACGGTGATGCCTTCAGGTACCAACCGTCACGGGGTCGGGACGCTTCTCGCGCATGGTGACGAATTCTTCGGCTGCGGTCGGATGGATGCCGACGGTGCGATCGAAGTCCTGCTTCGTGGCGCCGCAGCGGATCGCGACCGCGAACCCCTGAACGATCTCGGGCGCGTCCGGCCCGACCATGTGGAGGCCGACGACCTTCTGCGAGGAGCGCTCGACGACGAGCTTCATCATGGTGCGCTCGTCTCGGCCCGAGAGGGTGTGCTTCATGGGCTTGAACGACGCGACGTAGACGTCGATCTCGCCGTGCGCCGCGCGCGCGAACGACTCGCTGCACCCGACGGTGGCGACCGGCGGCTGGGAGAACACCGCCGACGGCGTGTTGGCGTGATCCATCGTGCCGTCGCCCCGGTTGAAGAGCATCTCGACGAGGATGCGGCCCTCGGCGATCGCGACCGGGGTGAGGTTGAGCCGGTTGGTTACGTCGCCCACCGCGAAGATCGACCTGACCGCCGTGCGCGACTGCGCGTCGACCTCGATCGCCCCGAGCTCGTTGAGCTTGATTCCGACCTGCTCGCAGCCGAGGCCACGGGTGTTCGGATGGCGCCCGATCGCGAACAGCACCGCGTCGGCGTCGAGCGTGTCGCCGGTCTTGGTGAGGACGTTGAACGAGCCGTCGGCCTCGCGCTCGACGTCGCGCACGACGACCTCGCTCATGATCTCGATGCCCTTCTTCCGATAGGCGAGGGTGAGCGCGGCGCGCACGTCGTCGTCGAAACCGCGGAGCACCGTGTCGCCGCGGATCAGCATCGTCACCGACGAGCCCGCGGCGCGGAACACGCCGGCGAGCTCACACCCGATGTAGCCACCGCCGACGACCACCAACCGCTTGGGCAGCTCGGGGAGCGAGAGCGCCTCGTCGGACGTGATCACGTGCTCCACGCCGGGGATTTCGGGGCGAATGGGCGCGCTGCCGGTGGCGACCAGGATGTGCCTGGCGGTGTAGCGCTTGCCGGCCACCTCCACCGTGTGCGGGTCGACGATGACGCCTCGGCCCTCGATCAGGGTGACCCCCGAGTCGCGCAGCATGCGTAGGTAGACGCCGTTGAGCCGGTCGAGCTCCTTGTCTTTTCGCTCGATGAGCGCGCGCCAGTCGAGGCGGGCGCCTTCGACGCTCCAGCCGAAGCCGCGCGCGTCCTCGGCGTCCTCGGAGAAGTGCGCGCCCATGACGAGCAGCTTCTTGGGGACGCAGCCGCGCAGCACGCACGTGCCGCCGACGCGGACGTCTTCGCAGATCGCCACCTTGGCGCCGTGCGCGCCGGCGCGGCGGCTCGCCGCGACCCCGCCGGAGCCGGCGCCGAGGGTGAAGAGATCGAAGTCGAACTCGGACATAGCTCAGGTTAGGACGTAGAGTTCGGCGAGGGTGCGAATGATGTCGCTCGACTCGTGCTGCACCTTGCCGTGCTGCACGAGCGCGGGGACCTTCACCTCGCCCCCGAACGCAGCGAGCGCTTCGCGGGCAGCCGGGTCCTTCTCGATGTCTCGCACCGTGATCGCGTCGCCCAGCTTGAGGCTGTGGACGGCCTTCTTGACGCTCTGACAGAAGCGACAGCCCTCGCGCACGTAGAGCGTGGCGTCTGGCGCGAGCGCGCCGCGTGGTCTCGGCGGGGTGAAGTCCTCGAGCCGGTTCAGCTTCACCGCGAGCGCGAGCAGCTCGTCGATGTTGCGCTTGCCGCTGACGCCGACGGTGGAGGCGTGGCGGACGATGCCCTCACTGTCGATGAGCACGGTGGCGCGGTCGGTGATGCCGGCTTGCTCGAGGTAGACGCCGTATTTCGCGGCCACGGCGCCGCGCGGCTGGAAGTCCGAGAGGAGCGGGAACGAGACGCCGCCGAGATCGTAGGCCCAGTGATGGTGCGAGTGCTTGCTGTCGACCGAGATTCCCACGCAGAGGGTGTTGGCTTGGGCTGCGAACTGACCGACCAGCGCGTCCAGCGCCGGCACTTCGGAGCTTCAGGTAGGGGTCCAGTCGAGCGGGTAGAAAAGGAGCAGCACGCTGTGCCTGCCCTTGTGGTCCGCGAGGTGGAACCTGGTGCCGAACTGCGATTCGAGGGTGAAGTCGGGGGCGGGCGTGCCTTCGGCGATCATGTGGTCCCTAGATGCGCGCCGTCGCCCGGACGTCGCAAGTCCTCGGCACGGCGTGTAAACTGGCCCCATGTCTCGACGGCTGGTCCTTGCTTGCTGCGTTGTGTTCGGTTTTGGCTGCGCCTCCGAGGAGGCCCTGACGAGCACGCGTCCGACGGACAGCGGCTACACGGTCACCGAGGTCTCCGTCACCGACACGGGGACCGCGCCGATGGACAGCACCCCCACCGAGACCGGCAGCGACACCGGCACGGTCATGGACTCGGGCGCCGCCGAGACCGCGACCGACGCGGCCGCCGACTAGACCTTCTCGCCGTGCGCGTCGTCGAGGCCGTCGTCGGTCATCGACGACGGCGGGGGCGGCATGATGCTGCCGAACGTGGCCATGTCCTGCACCGGCGGCGGGAGCGGGTTCCAGCCGTGGCGCTCCGCGAGCGCGTTGAATTTGCGCGTCATCCAGCCGGGGATGAGCAGCGCGAACGTGCGCGCGATGCGCTCCGGACTGTCGATCGTGCGGAGCATGCGCTCGTAGGTGGTGATCCCGTAGGCCAGCTTGAACGCCTCGGCCTGGTCGGGGCGCGCGACCCACGCCATGACGCCGGGGCGATCGGCCTCGGGGTGGAACTGCACACCCTCGATGCCGGGCGCGAAGTCGAACGCCATCAGCGCCTCGCCCTTGCTGACGCCGTCGCGGCTCTCGCGGGCGAGCAAGCGGCCCCCGAACTTGCTGAGCGCCGACTCGTCGAGGCGAACGGCCTCCCAGTTGCGGTGCTCGAACGCGAACAGGCGGTCGCCGAACGACTCGAGGAGCGGGTGCTCCTGGCCCTCGTTGGTGGTGTAGATCGGCATCACGCCGAATTTGCGGGTCGCGCGGGGGGCGACCTCGGCGACGTCGAAGTGACGCACCGCCATCTCGAACGAGTAGCAAACGGCGAGCACCGCGCGGTCGCGGTTGTTGTGCGCGACGTTGTCGTCGACGACACCGTCGAGGAACTCGCTGTAGTCGTCGACCCACTCCTGGCCGTCACCGTCGTAGGGCGAGCCGGGGCCGCCGGAGGAGAGGTAGAGGTGACAGTCGGTCGGCGGCTTCTCGCCCTTGTCGCGCGGGCTGCAGTGCACGCGCTCGACCTCGAGGCCGGGGTTGGCGAGGCGGACGCGCGACTCGAGCTGATCGATCAGGACGCCGATGCAGCGAATCGCCTGGTTCTGATGCCCGGCATTCATGTCGATGATGCCGACCCGTAAACGTCTACTTGGCATGGGCGCGCGAAGTCTATCGCGGCCGGGCGGCCGACGGTACCGGGGCGTACGGCTCAGTCGGCGGCGATCCGCGCGCGGCCGGTCGTGAAGCGCGACTTATAGAAGGTCTCGAGCTGCTTCTGCACGGCGACGACCGGGTTTTTGAGGGTGATCTTCGCCGGCCGCTGCTTGTACGGCATGACCAGCGTCTCCCACGCGGAGTCCTCCTCGGCGTAGCCGATCATCACGTGCCCGGCGCCGTCGAACCGCACCGCTCCGGCCGTGAGCTTCTGCCCGTTGATCGTGAAATTGGCCTCGAGCGGCAGCGCGCCGGCGGCGACAGCGGCGCCGGTGTAGGTGCCGACCGAGGGGAAGCCGACCGACGCCGCGAGCTGGTCCGCGAGGACCGGCACCACGAGCTCGTCGTGCCCGGCGTGCTGCATGAGCAGGTCGGGGCGCGGGCCCTCGGAGAGCGGCCTCGTGACGTACGGCGAGAGGGCCAGCGGATCCATCGGCTCGATGGCCCAGCGATAGACGTCGAACAGCGGATCGAAGCGCAGCGCGTCGAGCGAATCGGGGATGGGCACCTGGAGGTTGGGCGCGATGGAGAGGCTCGCGACCTGCTTGAACCCGGGCGCGGCGAACAGCGTCTCGGCGAGGTTCGCGGGCGACACGTTGAGGACGGCCGCGGCGAGGGCGGGCTCGGCGATCACGATCTTCATCCCCACGACCGAGCCGTTGGAGAGACCGAGGTAGCCGATGCGGTCCCTGTCGAGGGCGAGACCGGCGAGCGACGGGTCGGCCTTCTGCACCGCGTCCCAGTTGCCCTCTTTGAGGGCCCGCATCGTGGCGAACGCGTCTGCCGTCTGCTGGGTCATCACGCCGAGCACGTACCCCGGCCACGCCTTCTTGTTGGGCTCGGCGCCGACGAAGCCGAGGAAGCGCGCGCCGACGTCGGTGCCCTCGTGCTCCATCAGGCCGTCGGGGCCGTCGACGTCGCGGAGCGCGTTGCGCTTGTCGACCGCCGTCGCGGCGCGGGAGCCGTGGAGGGCGGGATCCGTGGTGACGCCGATCGCTCCGGCGCGCGCGAACGTCTCGGCGATCGCGAGGCCGTTGCCCATCGTCCCGGTCAGACCGGTGTGAAAGAAGATGACCGGCGCCTTCGTCACGTCGATGCCCTTCGGCACCGTCATGAGGAACGGGACGTCCTCGAGCTCACCGGCCGAGAGGGCGCCGCCCGCATCGCGCAGGGGCGAGCCGAGCTCCTTGCCCTTGCCGGTGATCACCCGCGGCGCACGGAAACGACCGGTGAGGACGAGCGCGACGGAGGCGTGGAGCGAGCCGAGCTTGCCGCCGTCCTTCGCCGGGCGGATCCCGACGAGGTCCTCGGCCGGCACTCCGAACAACGCGTCGAGCTGCTCGGTCGTCCACACCTTGTCGACGACCACCGCGGGCTTCTCCGCTTTGTGGACGAGGGCGCGCGCGGCCACGACGTCGACGGTCACGTCGTCGACCGTGAAGGTCGTGAGCGCCGCGATCCGCTCGCGCGCGACGCCGAGCCCGGCGAGCGCTTGGAACGCGGGGTTGAGGACCGCCGCGGCGCGCGCGCTGTTCATGCCGGCGTGCGCCCGGAGCGGCGAGCCGTCGCGCGCCTTGATCGACGTGGTGAGCGCCGCCGCGTACTTGCGCTTGCCGAGGCTGATTTCGCCCGGGCGGCGGCGCACGCCGACGAGGTGGTGCTCGGCGTTCCAGGCGGCGCGGAGCGGGAGGAGCTTCTTCTCCTCGAGGTCGACGAGGACGATGGGATCGTTGGCGCTCGGTGAATCGATCGCGGACGGCACCTCGACGTCCCCGTCGATCGGGAAGTACACGCTGCAGGTGGCGCAGAAGCCCTTGCGCTTGTCGAGCATGCCGAGCGTCGCTTGCCACACCGGCTCGTCGTGCGCGTCGCGCGGGAGCGTCGCGAGGTCGATCGTGCCGTCGGCGCCGAGGTGGAGATCATTGGGGAACGGGATCGCGCTCCACGCGATCGCGCCGCTCGGAGCGACGTCGTACCTCGCCACCGCGCCGCCGGTCGCGGGCGCCGGCTCCTCCGAGGACTTGCACGCGACCAGCAGGGCGAGGAGGAGCAGTCGGCGCATGCGGTAAGGGTATCTCGCGCTAGGCTGCAGCCACCATGCGCGCTTTGCTTTTTTGCGCAGTGCTCGGGTGCACGGCGAACGACCCGACTCCGACCGCGACGGACGCTGGCGACGACGCGGCGATCGTCGCCCCGAAGGTGGAGCTCGGGCGACACGCCGTCATGATCGCCGAGACCCGCCAGGTGATCCCCGGGCCCGGGCTGCCCGCCGAAGCGCCGCCGCAGAACTCCAACAACAACCTCGACGTCGTCCGCCACGAGGGCCGCGTCTACCTCGCGTGGCGCACCGGCCCCGATCACTACGCGTCCGACAAGACGGCGCTCTACGTGATCAGCTCGGCGGACGAGAAGACGTGGACGTTCGAGACCCGCGTGACCGCCGGCTTCGACCTGCGCGAGCCGAGGTTCCTCTCGCTCAACGGCTCGCTGTTCCTCTACCTCGCCCGCCTCGGCAACGACCCCAATCGCTTCGAGCCCAAGGGCATGTCGTACGTCGAGAAGAAGGACGGCGCGTGGGGCGCGCTCACCGACTTCGGCGATCCCACGTTCATCCCGTGGCGGGCGCGGGTCGAGCGGGGCAAGCCGTACCTCGTCGCCTACGACCACGGCGAGCAGATCTACGCGCCCGCCGGGATCCCCATCGGCATCCACCTCTTCACCACCACGGACGGGCGCGCGTGGAGCGATCTCGGCACCGTGTCGAGCGGCGGCGGCAGCGAGACCGACTTCACGCTCGGCGACGACGGGACGCTCTTCGCGGTGATCCGCAACGAGGCCGGCGACGCGACCGGCTTCGGCTCCAAGATTTGTCGCGCGTCGGAGCTCACCAAGTGGACGTGCAAGAGCGACCCGAAGAAATACGATTCGCCGCTGATGTTCTGGCAGGACGGCGAGGCGTACCTGATCGGCCGCCGACACCTCTCGCCCACGGGCAACTACGACCTCGCCGAGCTGCGCGATCGGCCGCTCGCGGAGCGGTGGTTCAAGAACCAGGTCGACTACAAGGTGTGGCCGAAGCGGTGCAGCGTGTGGCGGTACGTCCAGGGCGAGGACCGCATCGCGTTCATCGCGGACCTCCCGAGCCGCGGCGACACATGCTTCCCGGCGAGGATCTCCGGCGACAAGCCCGGCGAGGTGATCGTCTACAACTACAGCTCGCCGATCGATGGGCCCGACGTCCCGTGGAACGAGGGGCAGCTCGGGCCCACCAACATCTACCGGCACGTGCTCCGGTTCGACGCGAAGTAGCGGTTACTTGCCGGGCTTGGGGGCCGGGGGGATCTCGGCGGGGACCTTGTACTCGGCGACGTAGTCCTTGGGGATCTCGCCGGTCAGCGTCTTGAGGAAGGTGACGATCGACTTGATGTCGGCGTCGGGGAGCTCGCGGCCGAGCTGGTGGCGGCCCATCAGGCGCACGGCCTCTTCGAGCGTGGCGACCGAGCCGTCGTGGAAGTAGGGCGCGGTCTTCTCGACGTTGCGCAGCGAGGGGACCTTGAAGAACATCTTGTCGGCCTCGTTCTTCGTGTGCTCGAAGCGGCCGAGGTCCTTGTCGCTCGTCCACGGCTTCACGAGGCCGAGCTTTTGATACATCGAGCCGCCGACGTAGGTGCCCATGTGACACGCCGTACAGCCGGTGGCGACGAACTTCTGGAAGCCCGCCTTCTCGTCGGCGGTGAGGGCGCTCTTGTCGCCGTTGAGGAACTTGTCCCAGCGGGACGGGGTGGACAGCTTGCGCTCGAACGCGGCGATCGCTTTCGCGATGTTGTCGATCGTGATCGCTTTGCTCTCGGGGAAGACCTTGGCGAACTGGTCTCGGTACCACTTCACCCGGGTGAGCTCGGCGACGACGCTCTTCTCGTCCTGCATCGCCATCTCGATCGGGTTGAGGATGGGCCCCTTGGCCTGCTCCTCGACGTCCTTGGCGCGGCCGTCCCAGAACTGCACGAAGTGGCCGGCGGCGTTGTAGACGCTCGGCGAGTTGCGCTTGCCCTCTTGGTCCTTGTGACCGATCGACGACTTGCGCTGATCGGCGCCGTCGACGTCGAGGTGGTGACAGGTGTTGCAGCTGATCTTGTTCGAGGCCGAGAGGCGTGTCTCGTAGTAGAGCGCGCGGCCGAGGGTGATCTTGTCCTCGGTGAGCGGGTTGTCCTTGTTCTCGAACACCGCGGGCAGCGCCGGCTTGAACGCCGCGAGCAACGCGTCGTCGATCTCGGCGGGCGGGGCGGGTGCGGCGCTGGCCGCGGCCGACGGCGACGCGGCGGGTGCGGGCGCGGGTTCGGTGGACTTCTTCTCGCAGGCGACCGCGAGGAGGACGAACGTGAGGACGGCGCGCTTCATGGTTGCCCTATACCTTACGATGTGTGGGATGAAAGCCGTGACCGTTCGTGTCGCCGACCTCGCGGTCGATGGGGACGCCGTGGTCGCCATGGTGGACGCCTACGCGCGCGACCCGACCGCACGCGGCGCGCCGTTGCCCGAGGAGATCAAGCTCGCGCTCGTCCCCGGGCTGAGGGCGCAGCCGGGCGCGATCGTGCTCCTGGCCTTCGACGGCGACGCGCCGATCGGCGTCGCGGTGTGCTTCCTCGGGTTCTCGACCTTCGCGGCGAAACCTCTGCTGAACGTCCATGACCTCTGCGTCGTGGATGCTCATCGCGGTCGCGGCGTTTCGCGGCTCCTGCTCGACGCGATCGAGGCCGAGGCGCGGGCGCGCGGGTGCTGCAAGATCACGCTCGAGGTGCTGGAGAAGAACCAACGCGCGCGCGACGTTTATCTGCGATTCGGCTTCGCCGACTATCAGCTCGACCCACAGATGGGCTCGGCCCTGATGATGGAGAAGAAGCTATAGTATCGCCGTGCCGACGACGCGTTCCTCGAAGGTCCTCCACAGCGACATCAAGCCGATCGGCGAGCGACTCGGCGCCGACGAGCGGTTCACCGGTCGCGGGGTAACGATCGCCTTTCTCGACGCCGGCTTCTTCGGCCACGCCGATCTCGTGCGGCCCCGCAGCCGGATCAAGGTGTTCCACGACGTGCTCTCGCGCGAGCCGGCGCCGCACAAGCTCGGCGATCCCGACGCGTCGTCGTGGCACGGCATGATGACGTCGGTCGTGGCCTGCGGAAACGGCGACAAGTCGCACGGCAAGTACAAGGGCCTCGCCCACGAGGCCGAGATCGTGCTCGTGCGCGTCGGCTCGGTGTCGCGCATTCGGCACGACGACCTCACGCTCGGCATCGAGTGGGTCTGCGCCAACCGCGAGAAGTACGGCATCAACATCCTCAACATCTCCGCCGGCGGCGACTACGAGGCCTCGTACCTGTGGGACCCGCTCTCGCGCGCGGCCGAGACCGCGGTGCGTCAGGGCATCGTCGTGGTGTGCGCGGCGGGCAACGCCGGCAACAACCCGCTCAAGCACGCGCCGGTTCCGCCGGCCTCGTGCCCGGCGGTGATCACCGTCGGCGGCATGGACGACCACCACGGGCCCTCCATCGACAAGATCGTCCCGTATCACTCGTCGTACGGTCCGACGCTCGACGGGCTACAGAAGCCCGAGGTCATCGCGCCGGCGATCCGGGTCGCCGCGCCGATCCTCCCCGGCACGCCCACGGCGAAGCAGGCGAATCTGATCGCCGAGCTCGCCGTCGCGGACGACCACGAGCTCACGTCGATCATCGACGAGCACGCGGGTGTCGACGCCGAGCTCGACGCCGCGAAGAAGCTGCAGCCGTATCAGATCCGGCAGGTCATCGCGACGAAGCGGGACGCCGGCAAGCTCGTGTCGAAGCACTACAAAGAGGTCGACGGCACGTCGTTCGCGGCGCCGATCGTCTCGAGCGTCGTCGCGCAGATGCTCGAGGCGCGGCCCGATCTGAGCCCGCAGGCGGTGAAGCAGATCTTGATTCACACGGCGAAGCGGGTGCCGCACTTCCCCGCCGAGCGGCAGGGGTGGGGCATCGTGCAGCCCAAGGCGGCGGTCGCCCGCGCCCTCGAGTGGCCCAACCCGGATCCGAACATCCCCTGGTAGGCAGGCGCGCGGCAAACAGGCGCGCGCAAGACAGGCGCGCGCGTGAGCGAGCGCCTCAACGTGGGCAGGTTCCCGCGAGGGCTCGCCGCCCGGGAAGGGTTGGGCGCTCGCTGACGCGCGCGCCTGACGTGAGCCGGTTCCCGCGAGGGCTCGCCGCGCACGAAGGGTTTGGGCGCTCGCTGACGCGCGCGCCTGTCATGAACTGCGCGTACTATGCTGGTCGATGATGCGGCGTTGGCTCGGGGTCTCGCTCGGTTTGTGCGCCTGCAGCAGCAACGAGGAGCCCGCGGCGCCGCCCGACGCGTCGCCCGTGGCCTGCGCCGCGCCCGAGGCCGACCTTCCCGAGCCCCGTCTGCACACGCCCCGCTGGGCCTTCCGACCGTGGATCAGCAAGGACATCAGCAACCGCGACGACACCTACGCGTTCGTGAAGGGCTTCGAGGACCGCGACATCCCGGTCGGCGTCGTCGTGCTCGATAGCCCCTGGGAGACGAACTACAACACGTTCGTTCCCAACCCGAAGCGCTACGGCGACTTCCCGGGGATGCTGAAGGATCTCCATAGTAAAAGTATACGTTTGGTCCTGTGGACCACGCAGATGGTCAACAAGCTGTCGTTCGACTTCGAGAACGGCGGCGACCACTACGACGGCGCGTCGCCCGACTACGAGACGGGACTGCAGTGCGGCTACTACCTCAACAAGGGAGAGGAGTTCGGCTGGTGGAAGGGCACCGGCGGCGCGGTCGACTTCTTCAATCCGCGTGCGCGCACCTGGTTTCACAGCCTGCAGAAGCCGCTCCTCGATCTCGGCATCGACGGCTGGAAGCTCGACTTCGGCGACAGCTACGTCCGCTACGACGTGGTCTCGACGGCCGCGGGCGACAAGCCGCACCAAGCGTACAGCGAGGCGTATTACCGCGACTTCCTCGCGTACGGCCGGTCGGTCCGCGGCGACGACTTCCTCACCATGGTCCGCCCGTGGGATGCGTCCTACGAGTTCAAGGGGCGCTTCTTCGCGCGCCGCGAGCACGCGCCGGTCGCGTGGGTCGGCGACAACCGCCGCGACTGGGTCGGCCTGAAGGACGCGCTCGAGCACATCATGACCTCCGCGAAGGCGGGGTACGTCATGCTCGGGAGCGACCTCGGCGGCTACCTCGATCGCGACGACAAGAACGTCGCCAACAAGGTCCCCGCCGACACGCTGACGTTCGCGCGCTGGACGGCGATGTCGGCGCTCACCCCGTTCTTCCAGCTCCACGGGCGCGCCAACTCCTCGCCGTGGACGGTCCCCGACCACGTCGAGGAGACGGTCGCGATGTACCGCTACTGGGCCAAGCTCCACGACGCGCTCGTGCCCTTCTTCTATTCGCTCGCCGAGGAGCGCTGGCAGAAGGGCGGGTCGATGCTCGCGCCCCTCGGCAGCGAGCCGTGGACGAACGACTATCGATTCCTCGTGGGCGACGCGTTTCTCGTCGCGCCGATCGTCGACGCGACCGGCAAGCGCACGGTGGAGCTGCCCGCGGGCAAATGGTTCGACTGGTGGACGAACGAAGCGGTCGCCTCGCCGGTCGCAGCCGACGTGTCGGCCGACCGCCTGAAGCTGCCGCTCTACGTGCGCGAGGGCGCGATCGTTCCGCTCGACGTGCTCGACGACGCGAACGGCCTCGGGACCAAGGCGTCCAAGGGGCTGCTGACGGTGCTGGTCTGGCCGGGAGACGCGAGCTCGACGTTCGTGGTCCACGACGACGACGGCAAGACGACGATCGAGGCCAAGCGCGGCTCGGTCTCGCTGTCGCGCGCGCGCGCCGGCGCGCTCGTGCGGGTGCGGGCAGAGGCTCTGCCCGCGTCGGTGAAGGTGTCGGGCGCGGAGGTCTCGCTCGTCGCGTCGCGTGACGCCCTCGACGCGGCGGCCGCCGGCGCCTGGTTCGACGGCGCCACGCGCGCGCTGTGGGTGAAGGTCCCGAAGTCCGACGCCCGAGTTACCATCGAGGTCCCATGAAGAGCGACAACGCGATCATGATTCGTTGGGGGCTGCCCCCGCCCGGCCGCGAGCACCGCGCGCTCGAGGTCCTGCGCGCGATGACCGACTACCTCGTGTCCGTGCAGAAGGCCGCGCGCATCACCGGCTTCCAGCAGTTCGGCTTCAACACGGGGCCGCTCCACGAGCGCGCTGGCTTCGTCATCGTCGAGGGGAGCCGCGAGCAGATGCAGGCGTTCCTCTACAGCGACGACTTCCGCGAGGAGGTGCGGCGCATCGCGCTCGTCACCACCAACCTCTCGGTCGACGCGCTGGAGCTCGGCGCGGCGGTGAAGCGCCGGCTCGACGACTGGGACGCCTCCGTCCAAGAGATGCACAAGTAGCCGCATGTTCTCCGCCGAGCACCTGCTCGAGGTCGCCGCGGCGCCAGCGGACATCGACGAGAACGGACACGTGTCCAACCTCGTGTACCTCCGCTGGGTGCTCGAGGCGGCGGTGTCGCACAGCGAGGCGGTCGGCTGGGATCACGCGCGCTACGTCGCGGCCGGCGCCGTCTTCGTCGTGCGCCGGCACGAGATCGACTACCTCGCGTCCGCGATGGCCGGCGATCGGCTGCAGATCGTCACGCATATCGAGAGCTGGTCCGCGGCCACATCGGTCCGCCGGACCCGCGTCGTGCGCGACGGCCGGGACCTCGCTCGCTGCGTCACCACCTGGGCGTTCGTGGGGCTCAACGGACGCCCCCGGCGCATCGCCGCCGAGATCGTCGAAGCGTTCCGGGCCTGATGCCCTAGGGGCCGAACTTGAGGTCGATGGACCACCGCGTGCCGTCGAACGGCGGCACGCGCGCGTCGAGCGCAGCGCGAAGCATGCACGAGCCGTGGATCGTGCCCTTGAAGGGGCGCGACAGCTCGACGACGGACGGACGCCCGGTGGCCGCGTCGAACTCGAAGTGCACCATCCACGGGATGCCGGCCGGCGGCAGCGGCTTGAGCTTGAGGCACGGCTCGAACTCCTTTCGGAGTCGGTCGCGGACGGCGTCGACCGACTTCGCGCTCGGCCGTGGTCCCGGCTCCTTCGCCAGATCCGGAGGCGCGGGCGCGGCGACGACGGAGACCACCGGCGCGGGTTTGGGCGCCTCGACCACCGGGCTCGGGCTCGGGCTGG
>JALHOE010000172.1 GCA_022843175.1 Deltaproteobacteria bacterium | reverse complement strand
CCGGCCGATCGGGCGCGACGAACGTGACGCCCGGCCGCGCGAGCGGCGCCGCGACGTCCCGCGGCGCGACGATCACGCACGGCGACATCGACGCGGCGTGGAGCCACGCGAGCGGCTGGCCGTCGATCATCAGCCAAGCCTTGGGCCCGCCCATCCGCTCGCCGCGGCCGGCGGCGAGCACGAGCAGCGTCACCGACGCCTCCAGGCGATGAGCTCGGCGACGATCGCGATCGCGATCTCGTGGGGCGAGCGCGCGCCGATGTCGACGCCGAGCGGCATGCGAATTCGCTCGCGGTCCTCGGGGGGAAACCCCTTGGCCTCCAGCCGCGCCCGGGTGCGCGCGAGCTTGGCGCGGGAGCCGACGCCGCCGACGAACGCGAACTTCTCGCGCAGCGCCCACTCGATCACGCGCTGGTCGAGCTGGTGGTCGTGGGTCATCGTGAGCGCGACCCCGTGGCGCGGCACGGTGCGGCCGACGAGCTCGAAGTCGCCGAGCACGCGCGTGAGGCGGGGCTCGCTGCCGTCCTCGATCACGCCCTCGCGCTCGTCGACCAGCGTGACCGCGAAGCCCGAGCGCGCGAGGAGCGGGGCGACCATCGCGCCGATGTGACCGCCGCCCACGACGAGCGCCGGGATCGCGCTCGACAGCACCTCGAACAGCACATCGACGCCGCCGCCGCAGCACATGCCGAGCTCGGCGCCGAGCTTGTAGGTTTGAATCCGCGACGGCGGCGCGTGCGCGTCGGCGAGGAGCGCGCGCATCGCGAGCAGCGACTCACGCTCGATCGCGCCGCCGCCGATGGTGCCGACGCAGGTGCCGTCGTCGGCGAGCAGGAGCTTCTGGCCCGGGGTCGAGGGGGTGGACCCACGACGCGCGAGCACCGTGGCGAGGATGACGCGCGCGCCCGACTCGGCGCGCTCGGAGGCTACCCGGAGGACCTCGGTTGGCTCGGCTCCGCGCGGCAGCGGCAGCTCGTCGTGGCCACCCTCGAACATCGCCGAAGCTCTAGCACGTCAGCCCTTCGCCCGGGCGGGGATGGTGTCCATCGCGGCGAGGATCCGCGCCTCCGAGAGCGCCGTCGGCCGGACCAGGATCGGGATCGCCTTGCCGGTCGCGACGACGCGCATGCGATCGTGCTCCGGCGAGTCGTCGAGCACGAGCAGGTCGGGCACGATCAGCTCGAGCACGCGCTCGGCGTCTGCGGGGTTGTCGACGACGATCACCCGCGCGTGCTGCAGCGACGCCGGGAGCAGGTCGTGAAGGAGATCGTCGCCGTGCAGATCGCCGACCGCGAGGACGCAGGCGCTGCGCAGCGCGACGCGGACGCCGGAGCCCACCTGCTGCCGCGGCCGCTGCGCCTCGCGGGCGAGCTTCAACGCGCTGTCGACGGCGCGCAGGAGCGACGAGTCCTCGAACGGTTTGAGGACGAAGATCGGGATCCCGTGGTCATCACACCAGCTCTTGCTCTCGCGGATCGCCGACACCCCGACGAGGATCGGAGGTGGCCGCATCGTCAGCCGCAGCGACTCCACCAGCGCCGGCCCGTCGAAGACCGGCATCGCGTAGTCGAACACCACGATGTCGGGCTTGTGGGAGATCGCCTGCTCGAGCGCCACCGCGCCGTTGCCCGCTTCGAGGACGGTGTAGCCCTCGTCCCGCAGGAGCTCGGCCATCGCGTGCCGCAGCACCGGTTCGTCGTCGACCACGAGGACACGCGCGCCCTGTCGGGGCGGCCTGCTGGATGAGGAGCGGCTGGAGGTCACGCGCGCAATCCAATGCAAGAGATCGGCTCGCCGCCCACGTGTTCGATCGATGCACACAGTTCGGTCGGTGGGTGTGGGCAACGCCCGTACAAAAGCGAACTGCCGCGTCACCTTTCGGGGTTCCGGAGACAGCGATGCATCCCGAGAGAGACACCCATGCGCACGATCGAACCCCTCCACCTCATCACTTCGGCCGTGGTTGCCGCTGCGCTCGGCCTCGGCTGTTCGGGCAGCTCGCCCGCGGACTCGACCGAGTCGAACGCGGCCAACGAGCAGACGAACGCGGCTGTCGAGGACGAGGTCCGCCCCGGCCACGGCAACGCGTCGATGCCCGGTCAGGATCTGACCGACGGTGACAAGACCAACCCCTACGACTCGACCGACGACCCGAGCGATCCCTCGTACACGCCGACGCCCTCGCCCCTGGTGGCGAGCGCCGACGAGGTCGCTGCACGCGCGGACGCTTTGAGCACGACGACTCCGACGACCTTCGATCTCACCTACTACGTGATCTCGCTCCGCCCGAGCACCGATTCGAACGAGGTGACCATCCGTGACTGCAGCGGCAACTTCCTCACCTATGCGTCGCGCGCGTGGCGTGACGACGCGGTGATGCAGGGCACCGCCCGCTTCAAGACCTCGAGCGGCGAGACCAAGACCATCAACGCGGGCCCCGGCTGCTGGATCACGCTGTCGTACGCGCAGCGCTGGGGGCTCGGCGTGACCAACCCGGCCACCAACAACTCGTTCAACCTGCGGCCGTTCCGCTCGATCGCGGTCGACCGCAACGTGCTCACCGTGGGCAAGTGGTACTACATCAAGGAGCTCGACGGCGTGCAGATGCCCTACCCCGCGTCGAGCATGATCCACGACGGTTGCGTTCGGGCAGTCGATGTCGGTCCCGCGATCCAGGGTCGGCACATCGACTTCTTCTCCGGCTACTACTCGGCGTACGAGAGGCTCATCAAGGGCAGCTCGACGATGGGCGGCAAGGAGCAGATCTCGCTGTACTCCGGCACGACCAAGTGCGCGCTCCACATCGAGCGTGGCTACTGACGCAGAGTGAGGACAATCAGCCGCAGGTGCGCTGTCCTCACGTCACTTTCGCGAACTCATCGACGATCAAAGTGTGCGATCCTTTTCTTTGAGGGGGATCGTCCATGCGCCGATTCATCGCCGCGATCGCGGCCACATTCTTGATCGTTGGCTGCGGTGGTGACGACGCCGAAGAGCTGCCGATCGACAGCGACGCCAGCGTCGACAGCGACGGCACGGACTCGACCGTCGACTCCACCGTCGAGGACACCGGCGGCGACGCGTCGACCGAGACGTCGGCGATGGACGGCGGCGACACCAGCGGGATGCTGTGTCCCTCGGAGGGACTCACGCGGTGCAGCGGCGTCTGCGTCGACCTCACCGAGGATCCGAAGAACTGCGGCGGCTGCGGGACGGCGTGCAGCGCCGGAACGGTCTGCTCGGCCGGCGCGTGCACCGCGACGTGCGGCACCGGCCTCACCAATTGCTCGGGCGCGTGCGTCGACACCAAGAGCGATCGCGATCACTGCGGCACGTGCGGCAGCGCGTGTCGCGCCGATCAGGAGTGCGCGGGCGGCACGTGCGCGTGTCCCACCGGCACCGCCGCGTGCGGCACCAAGTGCGCCGACCTCGGGAGCGATCCGGCCAACTGCGGCGTGTGCGGCACGGCCTGCTCCGGCGGCATGGTGTGCAGCGCCGGAAAGTGCGCGACCGCGTGCGCGGCGGGACTGACCGCGTGCTCCGGCGCGTGCGTCGATCTCAAGAGCGACAGCACCCACTGCGGCGCCTGCGGCACCACCTGCATGGGCGGCACTGCGTGCGTCGCCGGCGCCTGCGGCTGCCCGGCAGGCCAGATCGTCTGCGGCGGTAGCTGCATCGATCCCTCTGCCGACAAGAACAACTGCGGCGCGTGCGGCAAGGTCTGCGGACCGACGTCGACCTGCACCGCGGGCGCGTGCTCGACGGCCGGCTGTCCGACGTCGTTCACCGCGTGCGGCGGCAGCTGCTTCAAGCTGTCGACCGACGAGAACAACTGCGGCGCCTGCGGCGTCATGTGCAGCGGCGGCAAGACCTGCCAGGCCTCGGCGTGCGCGTGCACCGGCGGAACGACCGACTGCAGCGGCGTCTGCCAGGATCTGCAGATCGATCCCAACAACTGCGGCATGTGCGGGAAGAAGTGCGCGACCGGCGAGGCCTGCGCCGCCGGCGCGTGCGTCGCGATGTGCCCGACGGGCACCACCAACTGCGCCGGCTCGTGCGTCAACACGATGACCGACGAGCTCAACTGCGGCGGCTGCGGCCTCGCCTGCACCGGCGGCAAGGACTGCGTCACGGGCGCCTGCGCCTGCGTCGCACCGAACGTCGACTGCGGCGGCGGCACCTGCGTGAACACCTCGACCGATCGGCAGAACTGCAGCGCGTGCGGCATGGCCTGTCCGATGGGCGAGACCTGCAAGGAGTCGAAGTGCGACTGCGCTTCGGGCACTCGTTGCGCCGGCAAGTGCGCCAACTTCCAGAACGACCCGGCCAACTGTGGCGGCTGCGGCATCAGCTGCGGCCCGGGTGGCAAGTGCACCGGCGGCAAGTGCGCGGGCGGCACCCCCGACGCCGGAGTGGACGCCGCCGAAGCGGGCTGATCGACAGCGCGCTCTCGGAGTTGCCGCGGCGTCGCGCAAGCACGCCGCGGCAACGCTTTTGTCGGACGGACATCGGACCTCCACGCGATGCCCCGACGCTCGTTCGTTGCCGTGATCAGCGCGTCCGCCGCGAGCCTCATGGCCGCGACGGCCGCTGCGAACCCCCCCGCCCCCTCGAGCCTGCCCGACCCGCTGAAGCTCGTCTCGCTCAAGCCCGGCGAGCATCCCCATCGGCTCCGCCGCCACGACGGCGGCTGCTTCCTCTACGGCGAGGCCGGCCCGATCGGAAAGGCCGAATGCGTGAGCGGCATCGAGCACGCCGGCGAGGAGATCGAGCGCGAGACCGAGTCGGGTCAGTGCATCCTCATCGAGCCGTGGAACGACGAGCCCAAGGAGACGCCGTGTCCCGCGGCGTTGGTCCCCGCCGGCTTTGTCCCCAAGAGCGCACCCCCGCCGCGTCCGGCCGCGGTGACCTCGCCCTCCGCGCCGACCGAGACGCGGAGCGGCTGCGCGCGCTGCGACGTCTCCTTCCACGGCGACGGCAACGCCCACGCGATGCTCGCCGCCGCTGCGATTGGCGTGGCCGTCGCGCGGCGGCGCGCGGCGCGACGGTGAACTCGCTACGCTCTCTGCGATGTTGCCGCCGGGACCGCCGCACAGGGAGCGATTTTGGTACCTCGCGCGGTGGATCCGGCGCCCCACCGAGGTCCTGTCCGAGTGTCGCGCGCGCTACGGCGAGACGTTCACCCTCGACCTCGGCCTAGCCAACACGCGACTGGTGGTCACCGGCAACCCCGAGATCATCCGCGAGGTGTTCGCCGCCGGTCCGGAGGACATGCACGCCGGCGAGGCGAACGTCGTGCTGAAGCCGTTCCTCGGCGAGCACTCGCTGCTCCTGCTCGACGGCAAGGAGCACCTCCGCCAGCGCAAGCTGCTGCTGCCGCCGTTTCACGGAGAGCGCATGCAGGCGTACGGCCGCGCGATGATCGACGCGACCGACGAGACCATCGACCGGTGGCCGGTCGGCGAGGCGTTCAGCCTCTCGCAGTCGATGCGCGAGGTGACGCTCGAGATCATTCTCCGCACCGTCTTCGGCCTCGACAGCCCCCGCACCGACCCGCTCTTCCACGAGCTGTCGCACACGCTCGACGCCGCGGGCTCGCCGTTCCTCCTCCTGCCGTTCCTCCAGCTCGACCTCGGTCCGCTCTCGCCCTGGGGCCGCTACCAGGCCAACGCGCGCCGGGTCGACGCCCTGCTCCACGCTGCGATCCGCGCGCGGCGAGCGCTCGGCACCGCCGGACGCACCGACGTGCTCTCGCTGCTGCTCGACGCGCGCGACGAGGGCGGTCAGGCGATGACCGACGAGGAGCTCCGCGATCAGCTGATCACGCTGCTCGTCGCCGGTCACGAGACCACAGCGACGGCGCTCTCGTGGTCGTTCCGCTACCTGCTCGAGCAGCGCGACACCGAGGCGCGCCTCCGCGACGAGCTCGGCGACTGCCGTGACCCCGAGACGCTCGCCGCGATGCCCTACCTCGACGCCGTCGTTCGCGAGTCGCTCCGCGTGCGCCCGGTGATCCCGATGGTCGGGCGGCGGCTCCTCCGTGACTATCGGCTCGGCGGCTACGCGCTGCCCCGCGGCACCTTCGTCGCCCCCTCGATCTGGCTCGCCCATCGGCGCGAGGAGGTCTTCCCCGAGCCCATGAGGTTCCGGCCCGAGCGCTTCCTCGGGAAGAAGCCCGGCGCGAACGAATGGTTTCCCTTCGGAGGAGGCATTCGCCGCTGCATCGGGATGGCCTTCGCCCTCTACGAGATGAAGATGTCTCTGGCGACCATCCTGCAGCGAACGCGCCTATCGCTCGCCGCCGACGCGTCGGTCGAGGTCGTCCGCCGATCGATCACCCTCGCACCTGCGATGGGGCTGCGCGTCACGGTTCGGGAGCGACGGCCTGCGACACAAGTTGTCGCTTCGCGTCACCGGCCCCCGCTATCGGCTCGCTCCCATCCGGTCGTCTGAGGTAGATTTCATAGAATTCTGGACCGAACTCCGGGGGGGGCTTCGGGGCAGCCCACCATGGCCTCTGTTCTCGAAATCCTGCGCGAGTTTCGCTATCGGCCGCGCGTCGCGCCGGAGCTTCTCCGCGACCTGCTCAAGGTGTCGCTCCCCGCGTTCGACGGCGTGCGCGTCGAGTCGCTCGACGGCGGCCGCGCGGGCGACGAGGCGCCGCTCGTGGTGGTGCTCTCGTTCGAGCGCACGCTGGTCTCGGCGATCGTCGTCGACGCGCCAGATGGCTGCGACTCGCCGGCGCGCCTCTCGTGGCCGCGGTGGTCCGCCCTCGTCGAGGAGCGACTCTCGGTCCGCACATTGGTGATGGTCGTCACCGTCGACGAGGTCGTCGAGCGCTGGGCGCAACAGCCGGTGCACCTCCCCGACGGCCGCGCGTTTCAGCCGTGCGTCGTCGGTCCGTCGTCGATCCCGCGCGACGCCCAGAACACGCCGAACCTGGTGTTGATGCAGCTCGCGGCGAGGATCACCGGGCGGGCCTGACGCTGTGATAGAGAGGTCGGGCCATGAGCAATCAGGTCCAGTTCGGCCTCCCGAGCGCGGTGTCCCGCTCCGATCGTCGCCTGCTCCTCGTCTTCGACGGCGGCAACGCGCCGGGATACTCCTCGGTCGCCGTCGCGCTCACCGAAGAGGGCGTGCGTCGCGGCTACGAGGTGTGGGCCGCGACCGAGGGCTTCCGCTCGCTCACGCCCGACGCGCGGTCCGAGCCGCGGTTCGAGCGCTTGATCGTCGGGCGCGGTCAACGCTACGCGCTCCTCTCGCAGGGCATTCCGGTGCGCTCCATGGGCCGGCGCGTGCTCGACGCCGGGAGCGACTTCCGCAGCGAGCGCTACGTCGGCTTCCTCGAGCACGAAAAGCGCGTCGCCGCCGCGGCGACGGTCGCCACGCAGGGCTTCAGCCACGTCGTGTGCGTGGGGGGCAACGGTACGTTCGAGGGCTGCAAGGCGCTCATCCCCGACCTCGAGCCGTCGACGCGCGTCGGCTTCATCAACGTCTCGGTCGACAACGATCTCGGGGGCGACCGCGCGATCGGCTTCCTCACCGGCGTCGAGGCCGGCGCGACGATCGCTCGCGGTCTCTACGAGGACGCCTACACGCACAAGCGTATCTACGTGCTCGAGATGATGGGCAACCGCGGCGGACGCCACGTGCTCCACTGCGGCGTCGCCGCGCGCGCGCACCTGGTGGTGCTGCCATTCTTCCAGTTCCCCGACGACGTCATCGCCGAGATCGCCCAGGGCCTCGCGCGCACCGACTACGCGCTGGTGGTCGTCGCCGAGGGCTACGAGGCCGAGCGGCGCCGCAGCCTCGGCAAGATCTCGGCGAGCGACTTCTTCAAGTCACAGCTCGCCGCCGCCGGCCTGGTCGACTCGCCGAGCAAGCGCGTGATCGCCGAGCCGTTCAGCCGTTACCTGCGCGGCGTGCGCCCCTCGTACGCAGACGTCTCGGCCGCGTACCTCAAGGCCTCGATCCTGTTCTCCGCCTTCGAGGACGGGAAGACCGAGGTGATGCCCTACGTCCTCGCAGCCAACGACGTCGGCCTGCGCCGCTTCCCGGACGTCCCACGCGAGGACGGCGTCGAGGCGCCGTTCCTGCCGCTGCTCGAGAGGCTCGAGCTGCCGCAGTTCCGAAAGCTGGTACGCGAACGGTTCTCGTTCGGCTGACGGGTCGCCGCCCTACCGTGCGCACCGGACGTGCCCCGTGCGAGGCGTCATCCTAGGCTAACCGGATGCGCGTCCTCCTCGTCCCGCTCCTCGTCGCGACGCTCCTCCCCGCCTGCGGCGACACCGCCACGACGGGCGCGGGAGAGGACGCGGCGCCCGACGTCAGTGTCGGGGAGGACACCGCCGGCAAGGACGCGGCCGACCTCGACGCGACGCCCGCACCCGACACCTCCACGCCGGGCGACGACGCTCCGGGTGCGGACGCGAGCGACGCCACGAGCGACGCCGCCAGCGAGGTCGCGAGCGACGCCGCCAGCGAGGTCGCGAGCGACACGAAGCCCGACGTGGTCTCCGACAGCGCGACCCCCGCGTGCACGCCCGCGGGCGCCGCGTGCAGCACGTTCGGCCCCTGCTGCCCGGGCAACACCTGCGTGGACGGGTTGTGCCGCGGCTGCGTCGCCAAGGGCGGGTTCTGCACCTGGGCCATGGCCTCCCGGTGCTGCAGCGGCAGCTGCGACGGCGACTCGTGCAACGGCTATCCGGTCGGGCACGCGTGCAGCAGCAATGCGCAGTGCCAGCTCAACAACTGCGTGGCGGGCGTCTGCGCCTGTGCGATCGGCGACGCCGCGTGCGGCCCCGCGGGCGCCTGCGTGGACATCGAGTACAACGACGCGCACTGCGGCGCGTGCGGCAAGGCCTGCGGACCAAACCAGCGCTGCCTCGCCGGCAAGTGCGAGTGCAAGGATACCTTCACCACGAACTGCGGCGCCGACTGCTACGACACGCGCGTCGAAGAGGCGCACTGCGGCGGGTGCGGCAAGGCCTGCCGCGCCGATCAGCTCTGCCAGCTCTCGTCGTGCGTGTGCGCGACCGGCTCCGAGTGCAAGGGCGCGTGCGTCTCCTTCGGGAGCGATCCGAACAACTGCGGCGCCTGCGGCAAGGTGTGCCCGAGCGACCACCCGCGCTGCAGCAGCGGCCTCTGCGTCTGCGCCACCGGCCTCACCCAATGCCCGACCGGCTGCATGGACCTGAAGACCGACCGCACCAACTGCGGCACCTGCGGCAACACGTGCAACGGCATGAAGTCCTGCGTCGGCGGGGTCTGTATCTAGCCAGCCGGTCCCAATCAGCGGCGAGCGCCTGACTACGCCGCGGCGTCGGCGATGCACCCCTCGAGCGCGCGGGGCGACCAGCCGAGCTCCCTCCGCGCCCGGCCCCCATCGTAGGCCCAGTGCACGCCCGCGGACATCGCTCCGGCCTCGTGGAGGAGGCGCACGAGCGCGCTCCGCTCCCGGAGCCGAGCCGGCACCCGCGCGGCGAGCCGCGCGCCGAGGTCGAGCAGCGGATCGGGGACGGCGAGCGCCGGGCTCTTGAAGCGCGCCAGCCATTCGCCGAGGCGGAGCACGCCGGCGGAGAGGACATACTCGCCCTCGCCGCGATCGGCCACGCGGAGCACGCCGTCGGCGCAGTCCTCGACGTGCACGAAGCAGAGCCGCATGTCGGGCCGCGCGACGATCCCGAACGGCGCGCGCCGCAACATCCGGTGCGCGCGCCCGAACATGCTCGGATCGCCGGGGCCGAAGATCGTCGCCGGGAGCGCGATGCGCGCGCCGTACTTGCGCGCGACGAGGTGGGCTTTGCGCTTGGTCGCGGCGTAGGCCGACCGCGACGGCTCGTCGTTCCAGTGCGTCTCGTCGACGAGCGCGGTGCCGGTCGGCCCGAGCGCGGCGACGGTGCTCACGTGCGTCGCGGGGATGTCGGCGGCGCGCGCGGCAGCGAGGACGACCTCGGTGCCGTGCACGTTGACTCGCTCCATCCGCGCGGGATCGCGCGTGCCGAGCTCGTAGATCGCCGCGACGTGGATCACGCGCGAGACGTCGCGCAGCGCCGCGCGCACCGCGCCCTCGTCGGTGATGTCCGCGACGACGTCCACGCCGGGGCGCAGGTCGAGCCCGCGCACCGGCTCGCCGCGGGCGACGAGGCTCCGGACGATGTGACCGCCGAGGAACCCCGCCGCGCCGGTGACCAGCGTGGTCACGGGTTCTGCAGGGCGAAGTAGAGCGCGAGCCACGGCTTGCCGCGGACCACGAGCCAGGCCTGCCCGAGCCAGAGGCCGGGCGCGACGGTGCGGATCTCATCCTGGATCGCGCGGATGAAGAACGGGTTCTCCGGGTGGTCGTAGTCGAGGTGGAGCGCGTCGAAGTCGCCCGCCCGCGACGGACCGATCTTGGTCGTGAAGCGGAACCACAGGTTCTTGTCGGTGAACACGCGGTTCCAACCCTCGCCGGCGTGGAGATCGCGAGGCGCGAACGTCTTGCCCTTCCACGGGAAGAGCTTCTGGCTCGCGAGCGCGCGCATCGCGTTCTGCACCGCGCGGTTGGCCGCCGGCGCCGGCAGCATGCGGCCGATGAGATCGCCCTTCACCTCCCCGATCGCGGGGACGCGCGCCTCGCGATACAGGCGCTCGAGCGTGGGGATGTCGAGCGCGAGGAGCTCGTCGACGGTGCGGACGTTGGCGGTCTTCTGCGGGAGGTCTTGGGCGTGGGCGACGGAGGTGGCCATGGGGTTTCCTTTCTTTACGCGGTGAGCTGGGCGGGACGGCGACGGGCGAGCCCGACGAAGCGGGCGAGGATGGCGTCGAGCATGCGGGTCGGCAGCAGGCGCATCAGCGCGAGACCGAACGACGCCGCGCGCGGCACGACGTAACGGACGCGCGGGCGGCGCGCATTCACGGCGTGACGGATGGCGCGCACCACGTCCTCGGGCTTGCCAGCCATGCGGTCGCTCTCGGCGGCGAGCGCATCGGCACGCGCATAGACAGCGGCGAAAGGCGAGCCCTCGCGCTGCACGCGGGACACCTCGGTGAGCGACACCGCGGCGAACTCGGTCTTGATCGGCCCCGGCTCGACGAGCGCGACGTCGATCCCGAACGCCCCGAGCTCGACGCGGAGCGCGTCGGACATCGACTCGATCGCGTATTTGGTCGAGTTGTACGCGCCGAAGAACGGGAAGGTGATCCGACCGCCGATGCTGCTGACGTTGATGATCCGCCCGCGGCCGCGGCGGATCATCGCCGGCACGACCGCGCGGGTGATGCGCATCAGACCGAAGACATTGGTCTCGTACTGCGCCCGCAGCTCGGCGTCGCCGATCTCGGTGAGCGGCCCCGGGAGCCCGTAGCCCGCGTTGTTGATCACGACGTCGAGGCCGTGGCCCGCGGTGATCCGGTCGATCTCCGCCATCGCTGCTTCGACCGACTGCGGATCGGTGACGTCGAGTCGGACCACGTCGACGTTCGCCTCGGCCCGGAGCTGCTCGAGCGCGTCGATGCGACGACCCGCGCCGATGACGTGATGCCCCTCGCGGGCGAGCGCGATCGCCGCGGCGCGGCCGATTCCAGCAGTGGCACCGGTGACGAGAATGAAGAGCTTGGACATCGAAGGTACCTCCGAGATGGGGCAAAACGGAACGAACATTCATTCCGCTCGCGGCCGGACGAACACGTCCGGCCGGAGCGAACACTCAACGGCGGATGGCCTCCCAGACGACGGGCTCGGCTTGGCGAAGCGCTTCATGAAGCGGCATCGGCAGGTGCTTGGCCTCGGCCGCGCGCACCACGCCGACGACCGCGCCGTAGACGATCGCCATCAGCAGCTCGGGCGCGAGCTCCTTGAGGGCCTGACCGCGCTGCGCCTGCTCGGCGAACGTGCGGATCGGCCCGAGGACCAGCAGATCGCACGCGCGGCTCTCTTCATCCAGATAGGGCGCGTGGTGGTGGAGCTCGAGGAAGTTGAACGCGCGGGGGTGCTCGACCGCGAACGCGCACAGGCGGCGGTAGCACTCGCCGAACATCGCGCGGGGCGGCTGGTCCATGGGGAAGCCCTCGAGGAGCGAGCTCGCGAGGGCCATCTTCCAGGAGCGATAGAGCGCGTTGACCAGCGCCTCCTTGCTCTCGAAATAGCGGTAGAGCGTGCCTGCTCCGACGCCGGCTCGCTCGGCCACGAGCGGCACGGCCGTGCCGTAGAACCCCCGCTCCGCGAAGAGCTCGAGCGCTGCGTCCAGGATCGCCTGGCGCTTATCGCTCGCGTCGCGTTTCTCGGCGGTGGCTGCCACGGTCCGGAATGAATATTCATTCCACACTCCGTCGTCAAGTGCCTCGTCTGTGATATCGCTGCCGCGTGCGTCTGCTCGCCTACTTCCTCGGCGGCCCGGTGCTGGTGACGCTGCTCGCCGCGGCTCCGGCGCGCGCCGACGACGACGCGATGGCGACGGCCGTCGCGGAGTTCGACCTCGCCGTCAAAGAGCTCTCGCTCTCGGCCCCCTGCGACACCATGTGCCGAGCGCTCCAGTCGATGGCGCGGGCCGCCGATCGCATCTGCGAGCTCGCGCGCGACGGCACCGCGGCCGACCAGAAGCGCTGCACCGACGCCAAGCAGAGGGTCGCCGAGGCGACCGCCAAGGTCCGCGCGGCGTGCCCCAACTGCGATCCCGCGCCGCCGTATGCGCCGTCGAAGACGCCGGCGCCGGTGCCGGCGCCGATCGACAAGGGGACCACCTCGACGGGCAAGGCGACGGCCGACGCCGCGGCGCCGGCGCCCGCCGCGGAGGCGCGAATGATGGACGAGGGCACCTCGCTTCGCCGGCGCACCTCGGTCTCCCTCGACGTGCTCCCGCTCTTCGCGCCGCCCTTCGTGGTCTCGGGCCGCCTCGAGCGCAGCGTCACGCCCTGGCTCTCGATCTCGCTCACCGGCGGCTATGGCTCGCTCCCGAAGAACGGCCCGGCAGGCAGGGGCCGCACGTCGACGTTCGCGCTCGGCGGCGAGCTGCGGGGCTACCTCGTCGGCGGGTTCGACCGCTTCGGCGTGTTCGTCGCCGCGGACTTCACGCACCGCTCGGCTCCAGACCTCGAGTTCGGCGACACCGTGTCCGCGCGGACGTTCCCGATCGGCCTCACGGCCTCCGGGCTCCTCGGCACCAAGCTCGTGACGACCGCGGGCTTCACGCTCGAAGCTCGCTTCGGCGCGTCCTACGTGGTCAACGATCGCCGCTTCGACGGCGGCCCGCGCGTGCTCCCGCACGGCGGCGTCTCCGCGGGCTGGACGTTCTGAGTCCGGTTTTGGGGACAATGCCGTTCGGATAAGAGGAGCCCCACGGCAAGGCCGCCCGAGATCTATTGGGGCGCAGCCATGGGTGCGCATCGACGGATCCGCTGCAGCGGGCGTTCTTGGCGTGAGGCTCTTCTCCCTGGCGCCCGGTTTGTCGCCGCGCGGCGTTAACCGAACAGCATTAAGCTTTAGGGAGCGCAGGACTCGTCGACGCCGTTCGGGGTGGCGCTCTTCACGAGCGGGCGACCGACCGGGCACGACGCCTTGTCGTAGAAGATGACGATCTTCGGCCACGTGCTGCGGTTCTCGGTCGGCGTGGACGTCCACCACTCGAACCCCGGCGAGTTGGTGACCGTGACCTTGCGGATCTTTCCCTGTAGCTCGGCCGCGAGCTTCGGCGAGTCCTCGACGATGAGCTCGCCGATCTCGCCCGGACCCCAGGTGTCGAACAGCAGGCCGGTGTTGCTCACGACCCTGCGCAGGCGAACCGTCTTGTATTCGAGGTCGCTGAACCCGTTGTATTGCGCGCCCGCCATGCCGACCGTGACGCGGTCGAGCAAGAGGTCGGGCGGCGCGGGAGGGCGACACGAAGCAGGGTCGTCGCGGCGCGACAGCTTGATCGCGCCGCCGACCGAGTCGTTGGTGGTGACGCACTGGATGACGATGTTGCGGAAATGCCACCCCGACGCGCAGGCGGCGGGGCGGATGCGCATCGCGTTGACGCCGGCGACCGCGTCGCGGAGGTCGTAGTTGCGGAGGATGAGATCGGCGCCGTTGTCGCTCGCAGTGAACGGCGCCGCCTCGACGATCCCGTTGCCGGTGGTCAACGCGCTGCCGCTGATCTGCAGCCGGCCGCCCACGCACGTGCACACGCGGCCGGTGGGGCAGAAGTGGTTGTCCTTGGTGCAGTCGGTCGCGGCGACGCACTTGCCCGCGCTGCAGATCGTTCCGCACGGGCACCCGACGTTCGCCGTGCACTCCGGCGGCGCGTCGACCGGCGCGTCGGGGGCCGCCTCACTCGGTGCATCCGCGGCGGAGTCGAGTGCAGGCGCCGTAGTGTCCGTGGGCTCGACCGCGGTGTCGGGCGTCGCGCTGTCGACGACGGGCGCGGCGGCCTCGGCCTCGACGACGGCCGAATCGGCGGGCGGCTGGAACGCGAACTCGGGGTACGAGCAGCCCGCCATCAGCGCCGCGACGAGCAGTGACGACGCACGCTCCATCCCCGAGAGATAGCACGTCACCTGCGCAGTGACCGCCGCTGCGCGAGGCGCTCGGCGGAGACGACCTGCGCGCGCCACTGTCCGTACGCGCGGCCGCTGGCCTCGAGACGCAGGAGCGAGCGCGCCACCGGCGCGGCGACCTGCCCCGGCGCAGCGTCTCGCAGCGGTGTGCCGGGGAGCGGCATGAACGTGTGAGAGTGCACGCGCGCGCCGAGCTCGGTGAGCTGCTCCATCAAGCGCACCGTGGCCTCGTGATCGGCCGGATCCTCGCTCGGGAGACCGAACAGGAAGTCGACGTTGGGCACGAAGCCATGGGCGACGGCCAAGCGCGCGGCGCGCACGACGTCTTCGACGCTGTGATCGCGGCGGGTCGCGTCGAGGACGCGCTGCGAGCCGGACTGGCCGCCGATCACGAGGTTGTCGTTGTCGACGTAGCGACGGAGCAACGCCAGCGCCTCGGGCGTCACGTGCTCGGGGCGCACCTCGGAAGGGAAGGTTCCGAAGAAGATCTTGCCCGCGGGGCCGAGCTCCTCGCGCACCGCGGCGAGCAGCGCCTCGACGGCCTCGAGGTTGACCTCGGTGCCGCTCGAACCGTAGGAGAGCGACGTCGGCGTGAGGAAGCGGACGTAGCGCAGCTGCTCGCGCCGCATGATCCGCACGTGCTCGCGCACGTTGGCGACCGAGCGGTGCCGGAAGCGCGCCTTGAACATGAACGGCGTCTGACAGAAGGCGCACGCGTAGACGCAGCCGCGGGTGATCTCGAGGGCGTTGAACTTGCGGTCCGGGACGTTGAAGGCGGGGAACGCGTCGAGCTCGACCGGCTCGCTGCGACCGCTGGTGACGAGCGCGTCGCCCTCGAGCCGACCGAGGCCGCGCACGCTCAGCGGATCACGACCGTCGGCCATCGCGAGCATCAGCTCAGCCAGGGTGCGCTCGCCCTCACCGAGCGCGACGAGATCGAACCCGCGGCGCAGCGTGTCGAGCGGCTCGGCGGTCGCGTGCACGCCCCCCGCGACGTGGAGCGCGGAAGTGCGCGCGCGAACGGCCGCGAGCGAGCGCTCGATCTCGTGCGCCTCGGGCGAGTAGAACGACCAGGCGACGAGCGCGCCCGGGCGCGCAGCGGCGACGATCGCCTCGGCGTCGCGCGCGAACACGATCTCGGCCCCCGCCGTGCGCGAATCGGCGCGCAGCGCCGCGGTGAGCACGTTGAGCGCGACGACGCCGTTGCGCGCGTGGTGGACAACGAGCTGCGGCAACATCAGTGCCTCCGGCGGTTGCCCTCGAAGCTGCCGACTCGCACGGCACGGTCGAGCGCGTCGTCGGTCGCCTCGCTGACCTCGCGATCGCGCGCGAAGATGCCGTGCTCGGGGGCGAGCGGAAGGAGCGGCGACCGCGGAGTCGGCGGCGCACTCCGCGGCAACTTCTCCTCGAGCGCGCGCGCGGCCTCGTCCTCGGTCGCGCCGTAGCCGACGACGCGCGGGAAGCGGTCGTCGACGGCAGCGAAGCGTTGGGCCGAGACGCGAGCGACGCGGATCACGACGTCAGCGCGACGCCGAGCTGCTTGCGCAGGTTGAAGTAGCGCTCGCTGCACGCGAACACCACGAGGTCCTGCATCCGTTCGCCGAGGCCCTTCTCCTCGGCGGCGAGGATGCGGCCGGCGGTCTCGAGATCGTTGGCGAGCGCGAAGCCCGCGCGACACGCGGTCTTGTCGACGCCGTGGGCCCACCGCTGGAGGTTGGTGCGCCCGCCCTCCTCGACGAAGCGAAGGAAGTAGCCGCGCAGGCGGTCGACGTGGGCGGGCTCGAGCACCGGCGCGATCGCCGCGGCGATCGGCGCGACGCGCGCCTTGGCGTGGGGCGGGATCGGCAGCGCGGGATTGGCGATCGAGAGCGCCGCGAGGAACAAGTCCTCGAGATCCGGGATGCCGGGAAAGAGCCAACGCACGAAGTGCTCCTCGCGGAACGACGCGAGGGTCCGCCCGCACTCGAACGCGACCTCGAGCGGCGTGCGGCCGGAGAGGAGCCGCGAGCCGACCCGGAGGTTGGGCGGCACGCCCGGGATCATCTCGATCGACTGCGACAGCTCGGGGTCGACGAAGATCGGCGGGGGCTTGAGACCGAGGATCGCGGCGCTCCAGGCGATCGCCCGCACCGCGCTGATCGTGGAGGTCGCCGGATCCTGCCGGCGCGACGGATCGAGCTTGGGGAGCAGCTTGTCGCGACGGAGCGCCGAGACGCGGCCGAGCAGCACCGCGCTCGTGATGACCGAGAAGATGTCGCCGACGAGCAGCTCCTCGTCGGGGTGGAACACGAGCCGTCGCCACGCGTCGGAGGAGACCGCGTTGGTGAACCGCGGGAGATCGCGCTTGCGGTGCTGGTCGAAGAGCGCGCGCTCCTCGGCAGACGCCTTGCCGAGGAACGAGAGCGCCGAGGCGACGCACCACTGCTCGTCGAGCTTGTTGTTGGCGCGTGCCCATCGGAACAGGAGGCGCATCGGCTCCGGGTCGGTCGGATCCTGGCGGATCCGCCGCTGGAGATCGGTCGGATCGTCCTCGGAGGCAACGGCGGCGACCGAGCCGAGATCGACCTCGACCGCGACGTTGTTGCGCGCGTCGTCGAGCTCTCCCTCGAGGCTGCGGATCCGCGCGCGGAGCGCGGCGATCTCCTTGCGGAGCGCGGCGATCTGCTCGGACTCGCCAGCGACGGCCGGCGCGGCCGGGACGGCGACCGGCGCGGGCATGATCAGCGACGCGCGCCCCGCGTCGTCCTCGTAGGAGATCGCGGCCGGCCCGCCCTGTACGACGATGCGAACGTTGTGGTGAGCCTCCCAGGCCGACTGGAGCGCGGCCTCGAGCTTGCGCAGACGCTCGCGGTCGAGCCCCATCGAGTCCGCCGCCTTGTCGAGGCGCTCGCGCTCCTCGACGGTGATGACGCCGTCCTCGATCACCTCGGCGAAGATCTCCTCGTACATCGCCTCGAACTTGCCGAGGCGGATTCCGCCGTGGGTTTCGCCGGCGTCGAACCCGGCTTGGTGCTCGAACGTCCCCGGCGCGATCGACATCCGCTCACTCATGGGTTGATCTCCTTGCCTCCATCCTCGCATGACCCATCACACCCCCGAAACCACCTCCTTCCGCGCCGCGGTGATTACCGTGAGCGACACCCGTACCGCGGCCGACGACAAAAGCGGCGACGCGGCCGAACGCCTGCTCCGCGAGGCCGGTCACGCGGTCGTCCGCGCCCGCGTCCGGGACGAGCAGCCCCTCATCCGGAACGCCATCGAGTCGGCCGACGCCGACCTGATCGTGCTCACCGGCGGCACTGGGATCGCCCCCCGCGACGTCACCTACGAGGTCGTCGCCGCGCTCCTCGACAAGACGCTCGACGGGTTCGGCGAAGCGTTCCGCAGGCTGTCGTGGGACGAGATCGGTCCGCGCGCGGTGCTGTCGCGCGCCATCGCCGGCACCCGCGGGCGCACCCTGGTGGTGGCGCTGCCCGGCAGCACCAAGGCGGTCGAGCTCGGGATCGCCCGAGTGCTGTTGCCGATCGCGGCGC
Source organism: Deltaproteobacteria bacterium (assembly GCA_022843175.1). Classification (GTDB taxonomy): domain Bacteria; phylum Myxococcota_A; class Polyangia; order Polyangiales; family JADJMO01; genus JALHOE01. The sequence goes on along the minus strand of JALHOE010000172.1, from coordinate 709 downwards.
ACGTGATAGGGCTGCTCCGCGGATGAGCAAGCTCACCCATTTGGACGAGCGCGGCCACGCGCGCGTGGTCGACGTCGGCGACAAATCGGCCACCCGTCGCCGGGCCGAGGCCCGCGCCGTCGTGCACACGACCCGCGCGGTCGCCCGCGCGATCCGCGAGGGCACGGCCCCCAAGGGCGATGTCGCCGCGGTCGCCCGCGTCGCCGCGATCCAGGCGTGCAAGCGCACGAGCGAGCTCGTACCGCTCTGCCATCCGATCGCCCTCACCCACGTCGCGGTAGACGTCACGGTCAAGGTCGACCGCGTCATCCTCGACGTCGCGTGCGAGTGCTTCGGACCGACCGGCGTCGAGATGGAGGCGCTGACCGGCGCGTCCGTCGGCGCGCTCGCGGTCTACGACATGATCAAAGCGCTCGATCGCTCCGCCACGATCGCGACCGAGCTCCTGCGCAAATCCGGCGGCAAATCCGGCCGCTACGAGCGCTGACTAGAACCCGGCGTTGTCGACGCCGAACGTCGGGTCGTTCGTCGGCTTGGTGGTCGCCGTCGCCGAGGGCTTGGCGGTCGCGGTCGTGGTCGCCGTCGGCGCGACGGTGGGCTTCGCGGTGGGGAACGCGGGCGGCGCGGTGAACGTCGGCGCGGCGGTGACCGTCGGCGTCGGCGCGACCGTGGCCGTGGGGACGGCGGTGTCGGTGGGCGCGGCCGTGAC
>JALHOE010000171.1 GCA_022843175.1 Deltaproteobacteria bacterium | reverse complement strand
TACGCGGCGTGCCGCCACCACCTCGACGCGGTGCTCGCGGCCCGGCCCGACGCCGTGAACGCGCGCCTCCTGTGGGCGGACGCCGCGCGGCGGCTCGGCGATCTCCACGGCGCGCTCGCGAAGCTCGACGAGGTGATCGCGCGGCTGCCGGAGCCGGGGCCGCCGGACTGGGACCGAATGGTCGTCGCCACGCTGCTCGGGGATTTCTCTCGCGCGCGCGCGTCGGCGCGCCGCCTCGGCTTCAAGCTCGACGAGGGCGACGCGCCGATCGACGAGAAGTGGGGCGTGTGCCGGATCCGCTTCGACGACGATGGCCACGACGCGTGGGCGGTGCGCACCGGCCCGGTGACGGCGCGACTCGTCGAGGTCGCGCGCCCCCCGGCGACGCAGCGGTTCCACGACGTAGTGGTGTTCGACGCGACGCCGCTCAACCCCGCGGCCGCCGAGGAGGAGCAGCCGGTTTTCGTCTATCCAGCGCTCGCGACGGTGCACGAGGCGCGCTATCGCGCCTTCGTCCTCGACGGCGTGCACCCCGGCGACGAGCGTCTCGAGACGATCCGCCGCGCGGTCTCCGCGCTCGGCTGCGAGCTTTCGGTGCTGAGCACGCCCGAGTACACGCTCGAGCGCGACGACGAGGAGCTCGCGGGGCTGTTCGCGGTGGTGGCGGTGCCCCCCGAGCGCGCGCTCGCCGAGGTGTGCGCCGCGCTCGCCGAGGCGATCGGCGAGCACCCGCTCACGTTCGTGGAGCTCGCGCGAGACGCGGGCGACGCAGAGCTGGCCCAGCGCCAGCTGCAAATCGTCGAGGACTACGGGCTCTAGCGCAGCGACGGGAGGGCGAGCGCGATCAAGGTGATCGCCGCCGTGGCGATGAGCGACTTGATCGTGACCGTACGCGCCTGCCTGCGCGCCGCCTCGTCGAAGAGTTTGTCGTCGACGCTCTGGGTGTTGCCCTGCTCGTCCTCGCGCTGACCGCGCGATGCGAGGCGTACTCAGGTCTTCTCCTTGGCCTGGAAGTAGCCGAACGCGGCGAGGAGCACGGGGAGCGCGACGATCAGACGAAGGAGACGAGGCCCGCCGTAGCCGACCGTGACGCCGAGGAACGCGACCGCGATCGCCGCCTGGCGGTAGGCCATCCGCTGGCGCATGCGGATTCCGTGGCCGCCGAGGTTCGCAACGCAGATTTCGTCGGTCACGGGCGCCTACGATGACGCTCTGCAGCGCGCGGTTTCAACTTATTCCGCCCGGCGCGGCCGCGCTCATTGACGCGTCACAGCCTCCAAAGGACGAATGCCCCCGATGTCCGTAGCCGTTCTCGTGAATCTCAGGGCTCGCAAGGGCTCGGAGCGGGTTGGCACCATGGTCCGTGCGCTGCTTCCGCGCGCGCGGCTCGCCGTCACGCGCTCGCTCGACGAGGCGCGGGCCTGGCTCCGCGACGAGGTGTCGCGCAACCCGCCGTCGCTCATCCTCTCCGGCGGAGGCGACGGCACGGCGGTGGGGCTGATCAACGAGCTGCGCGCGCTCCACCTCGACATCCCGCCGATCGGCGTGCTGCCGCTCGGGACCGGGAACGGTTGGGCCAACGTCACCCACGCGCCCAAGACGCGCCACGCGCTCCGCCGTATCGCCGCCCTCGGCGACGAGAGCCCCCCCGTTCGCACGTTCGCGCTCGTCGAGGTCGAAGGCCGCATCGCCCCGTTCGCGGGCACCGGCTGGGACGCGGAGATCGTCTCCGACTTCAAGGCGCAGCTCGACAAACTCCCGGCGCCGCTCCGCGACGCCAACGCCGGCCTCTCCGGCTACCTCAAGGGCATGTTCACGCGAACGATCCCGCGCCACCTGTTCGGCGGCGGTCCGGCCAACGTTCGGTTGATCAACACCGGCGAAGACGCGCTCACGGTCGACCCTGCCGGCAGGGTCGTCCCGCTCGTCGGCGGTCGCAGCGGCGCGGTGCTCTACGAGGGCCCCGCGAGCGTTGCCGCCGGCGCCACGACCGAGGAGTGGGGCTTCGGCTTCCGCGCGTTCCCGTTCGCGCACGCGGCGCCCGGTCGCATCTCGGTGCGTGTCTACGGCGCCAAGGTCCTCGAGGCCACGCGCAACATGTTCAAGCTCTGGCGCGGCGAGCACCCGATGCCGAAGATGCACGACTTCCTCCTCACGCGCTGCCGCATGGAGTTCGACCGCGACGTCGCGTTCCAGATCGGCGGCGACCTCGCGGGCGACCGCCGCTCCATCGAGCTCGCGCTCTCGAGCGAGAGCGTGCAGCTCGTGGACTGGTCGCGGATGCTGGCGGCCTGAGCCTCAACTGACAATCGTCACGACGACCCGGCGGCGATGGGCCGCGGTGCGATGCTCCCACAGGTAGATCGCCTGCCACGTGCCGAGCGCGAGACGGCCGTCGATGATCGGGATCGACTCGCTGGTGTGGGTGAGCACGCTCCGGATGTGCGCGGGCATGTCGTCCGGCCCCTCGTCGTCGTGCTCCCACGGGCCGAAGGCGGGCCGTTCGGGCGCGGCCCAATCAATCCAGCGTTGCAGGTCGCGGAGCACGGCGGGATCGGCGTTCTCCTGGATCGTGAGGCTCGCGGAGGTGTGGCGAAGGAAGAGCGTGCAGAGCCCGCTGCGGGCGCCGGCGCGCGCGACGATTTCCGCGACCCTCGGGGTGAGATCGGTGAAGCCGCGGCCGTGCGTCGGGACCTCTAGCTCCTGTTGGTGAACCATCCACGAAAATCCTTCCGCGAGCACGGCAGATCGACTAAGAGGCGCCACCATAGTGCGGTCGTGTGTTGACCGCCTCAACCCCAGGGGACGTCCATGAACCGCAAGCTCTTTATCGCACTCGCCCTTATCGCCAGCACCGCTTACGTCGCCTGCGGCGGCGGCGGCGAAGAGGGCAAGGGCGCGGCCGATCCGTCGACCTCCGCTTCCGTCGCGGCGACGCCGACCCCGGCGCCCTCGCCCACCGAGTCCGCTGCCCCGGCGCCCTCGCCGTCGCCGGTCGTGTCGGCCGAGCCGCCCAAGCCCAAGTCGCTCTACGAGCGTCTCGGCGGCAAGGACGCGATCGCCAAGGTGGTCGACGCCTCGCTGAAGAACATCACCGAGGACAAGCGCATCAACAAGTTCTTCACGAAGACCACGAAGGACCCGAAGAAGGTCGAGGCGCTCCGCGGCAACCTGATCGATCAGATCTGCGCCGCGACGGGCGGGCCCTGTGAGTACAAGGGCAAGGACATGAAGACGGCCCACAAGGGCATGAAGGTCAAGGAGGCGGACTTCACCGCCTTCGTCGAGGACGTCACCAAGGCGCTCGAGGCGGCCGGCGTCGCCAAGGCGGAGCAGGAAGAACTGCTCGGCGCGCTCGGCGGCATGAAGGGCGACATCGTCGAGGAGCAGCCCGGCAAGGGCAAGACCGGCGCGGGCACCCCCGGCTCGGCCACGGCGCCCGCCAAGAGCGCGGCGCCCGCCAAGAGCGCGGCGCCCGCCAAGAGCGCGGCTCCGGCGGCTTCGCCGAAGAAGTGACCACGACAAGTTGATCGCAGGGGCCCGAGAACGGCCCTTGACGTCGACACGAGAGAGCCTCGCCGGAGCGCGGGGCTCTCGCGTTTTTGTCGCGCCCGGCGGAGTGGTCCGCGCGTTGCTCCGGCGCGCGCTCATGCTGCGCCGCGCGTTCCTCCTCTCCTGCCTCGCCCTCGTCGGGTGCACGAGCAAGTTCATGCACCCCGCGCCCGCCGGCGTCCGCATCGCGCCGGCCGCGGACTACGCCACCGTGGTGTTCGTGCGTCCGTCGTCGTTCGGTGCCGCCATCCATCCGACCATCTTCGACGAGCGCGGCACGTTCCTCGGCGACGCGGAGCCGGGCGCGCACTTCGTGTCGCGCGTCGCGCCCGGCGAGCACATGTTCGTGGTGTGGGCGGAGAACACCGGGCCGATCCGGGCCACGCTCCTGCCGGGACGCGTCTATTTCATCGAGGTCTCGATCAAGCCGGGCGTGTGGCAGGCGCGCTGTCATCTGCTCGCGATCACGCCGCGCAACGAGCAGTGGTCGCGCGTGCGCGAGTGGCTCGCCGACACCAAGCCCACGGTCGCGGACCTCGCAGCCGGGCAGAGCTACCTCGACGGGCGCCGCCCGGAGGTGCTCGAGCGCATCAAGCGCGCGCAGGAGAATTTCGCGGAGTTCGACGAAGAAGAGCGCGCCGCCCGCACGCTCGGCGGAGAAGACGGCATCGCGCAGGGGATCTAGCCGACGGTGGCAACCGCGCGCTTACGCGCGCGGCCCCGTCGATGGAGTGACCTAGAGCGAGCCGCGGATGGCCAGCGAGGGGCCGTGGAAGACGTCGATCGCTCCGAAGTCCGTCTTGCGCTCCTCGCCCGCTGCGTTCCGCGAACGATCGATCTGCGTGTAGACGAAATCCGCGCGGTAGTAGGCGCGCAGATCGAGGCGCGCGCGCCAGCCCCGCGGCAGGAGTCTCCAGCGGACACCGGCCCCGAGCCCGCCATTGACGACCCACGCGACCTGCTTGGAAAGCTCACGGTTGCCCTCGACGTCGCCGAGGGTCTGGTCGCTGAGGAAGTAGAAGGACGACGGTCCCGCGCCGCCGAACAGCGTGAGGTCCATCCACGGCGAGAAGCGTGGCCCCTCTCCGACGCCGACGCGCGCGGTGAAGCCGCCCATGTAATAGCGCGACTCGGTGTTCTGCAGCGGGCTCTCGCGCGAGAACACGAACTGCTTCTTGTTCGGGTCGGTCGAGACGTTGCGCAGCTCGTACAGGATGCGCGGCAGGCTGTAGCGGAAGTAGCGGAAGCCGACGACGAACTCCTCCATCCACGTCTTGAGCCGCTCATCGCCGAGCGCGAAGAGGATGTCGTAGCCGACGTCGACCTGGGTCATCTCCATCTGCAGCGGCGACTTGGCGATGACGTTGTTCACGTCCGTCGCCTGCAGCTGGCGGATCTCCCCGCCGGTGAAGCGGGCAATCTTCGCGCTCGAGCGTACGCCGAGGAAGCCGAGCGCGATGTCGAAGACATCGCTCGCCGTGCCCTTGAGCCCGAGCTGCTTGGAGAGCGACGTGTATTCGATCTCTCCGCCGCTCTTGAAGACGCGGTCGGTGCTGTAGCCGAAGCCGAGCTGCGCGACGCCGGGCAGGCGGATCCAATCGAGCACGATGTCGAGCCGCGCGCTCGCGAGGATGATCGGGCGGATGCGGTAGTCGAGCTTGAACTGGCGGCCGCGGTAGTCGCGGGTCTCGGTGCGGCTGCCGTCGTCGTTGGAGGTGCTCTGCTGCGCCGCGGTGGCGATGGAGCTGTAGATGAACGTCTCGCCGCCGGCGCGGACGTCGATGCGGAACGAGTCGAGGGTGATGCCGACGATCTGGTCGACGACGCTCTCGGTGAGCGCCATACCGGGCGTCTTGTCGACGGAGGTCTCGAGCGCGGTCGCGAGGATCTTGGTGAGCCCCTCGAGCACGACCACTTGCTTGCCGATGCGCTCCTTGATGCCGATGAGGAAGGTGGGCAGCTGATAGGCCTGCCGCACCATCTTCAAGGTGGGCTTGAACACCAGCTCCCGCGGGGCCTGGGGCAGCGCGCGGATGGTCTGAATGACGACGATCGGGGCGAGCGCGAGCGCCTCGAGCTGGAGCCGGAACGCGACCGAGATCACCGTGAGCACGTCGCGGGCGAGCTGCTTCTTGCTCGAGTCGGTGAGCTTCGCGTCGGCCTCGAGCAGCGCCGCGTCCCTCGCGAGGTCGGCCTTGCTCGCCTCGACGGAGGAGGTCGCGATCGCGAGCTTCTTGCGCTTCTCGGCGAGCTCCCCGGCGCGCGCTGCCTTCGTCGCGTCGTCCTTGCCGGCGAGCTGGTCCTGCAGCTCCTCGACCTCTTCGAGCGCGTCGCTGTAGGCGACCGTCGCGTCGCGGTAGGCGGCCCAGTGCGCCTTCATCGACGGCGCGCGGGTCGTCAGCGCGGACGCCGCGTCGAGGATCGACGGGTACATCGCCTTGTCGGGCGTCTTGAACTCGTTGAGGACGATCTCGCAGTGCTCTTTGTAGGCCTTGAGGATCGGCGGCTCGAACTCGCCGGTGTTGTAGGGGTGCGAGCTCTTGATGTCGTCGCGACGGACGCGATACTCCGCGTCGGTCATCGGCAGCCTGCGCACCCACAGGTCTCCCGGGGTGTAGTTGGTCTGCGACAGCAGCCGGTCGACGAGCTCGAGCGAACGCGCGATGTCCTGCACCCGGTCGAGGGCGACCTTGAGGCTCACGTCCTCGTGGGCGTACGCCCGATACGCGCGGACGTTCTGCGACGCGCCGGCGCAGCCGGCGAGAGCGGCCACGAGAGCGATGATCGCGAGTCCCCCCCGGCGCATCCGCCGTAGGACGGTACCAGAGCGCGGCCATTCATGGACCGCACAAAAGCGCTGGGATCAGGCCAGGCCGCCGGGGGCGGTGATGGCCGGGCCGATCTCGATGAAGACGACGGTCGTCCCGTAGCGGTCGATGACCACGAACGGGACGTGGCCGGCCTTCTGCGACGACAGCGACATCACGCTGCTGCCGAGGGCTTGGTAGAGGACGTCGCGCTTGACGATCGCCACGAGCGACTGCGAGAGGTCGCCGGGGACGAGCGTCGGCCGCTCCGCCGCGTCGATGATGACGATCGCATCGTCGGCGCTGCGTCTGGCGACGTCGGCGACCAGCGGCGCGAGCACTTGCGGCGGGACCGAGGTGGCCAGGTCGAGGCGTCGGGCCTCGCGTCGGATGTTGTTCATTGAAGGACGTTCCATGGTCCACCTCGTCTCCCGCGACGCACCAATCAGAATCGGGCGCCGGCGCCCAGCTCGATGCCAGCGAAGTTGTTGCCGCTGATGAAGTGATACTTGGGCAGGGTGAAGATCTCGAGGCTGCGCGCCACGTAGGAGATCTTCGCGCCGGGCGCGACGTCGACGCCGCCGGTGTTCACGGTGGTCGTCGCGCTGGTCGTCTGGCTGTTGCTCGGACGGTTGACGTCACCGGCGTTGGTCACCGAGGCGAACGCGTAGCCGAGGCCGACCATCGGGCGGACCTCGAGGTGCTTCACGACCGGGATCGACCAGCCGACCTCGCCGAGCAGCGGGCGGATCGCCGTGCGGTCGGCCTCGTTATTGAAGTGCTGCGTGTAGCTGCCGCCGAGGGTGAGGCCGATCCTCGTGACGTACTCGAGGCGACCGCCGACACCGAGACGCGCGTCCTCGTTCGCGCCCGCGGCGCCGAACACGTTGAGGCCGAGGCCGCTCCGGACATGGCGCCCGTCGTCCTCCTTGACCGGGTCGTGGACGTAGTAGTCGTTGGTCGTGGTGGTGGTGGTCGCGGTCGTGGTGGCCGGACCGCCGCCATAGCCGTACGTCCCGGTTTGGACCGACTCATCGGTCGTGGTCGTGGTGGTCGACTCGGTCGTCGTCGGCGTGGTGCCCGTCGGGCTGTCGGTCTCGGTCGAGGTGGCGCCCTCACTCGTCGATGATGTCGACGTGGTGGTGGTGCTCTTCGTCTTGGTGGAGTCGTCCGCGAGGGCGACGGGGACAGCGAAAAGGGCAGCGAGGCCGAGGGCAATACCGGGGATCGACTTCATATGGAAAACCTCCAAAAAGGGGTGAGCTCCGAGGCGTACGTCGACGCTTCGGAAAACCGTACGGGAGCGAGTTCTGCAGGCCGCATACCCGGGCGCTGTGCGCTTGCCTGGGGCAGCGGTACAGCTCCGAAATGCCGCTCCGAGCCCAGCAGGACAGCGTTTTACGCGCTGCGCGAGTGCGCAGAATCAACCCGATGGACGCCAACCCTTAGGCAAACCCACCGCTGGGTCGTATGTTTATCTCGTGAGCGAGAAAGTCATCGTGCACGCGGTCCGGCCCTTCGACACCTCGGTCGAGAACCCTCTCGGCGAAGAGGGCGTCTCCCACACCATGTGGACCTGGCCGGACGGCAACTGGCTGATGATCCGCTTCTACGACGACGGCTGCGTCAAGGCGACGACGAGCCCGGGCCTCGCGGTCAGCCTGACCTGCGACGACGAAGGCACGCTCCACGCCGCGGTCTCGCCCGTACGCCGCGCGCTCCAGCGCAGCAGCACGCGCGAGAACGAGCTGATGTAGCCGGAACGTCACCGCCGGTCGTGCGTCCAAAAGACGTATGGCGGTGGCAGCATGCGGTTGCGGATGCGTGCGCGAGCCGGACGGCTCGTGGATGATCGTCAGGGCTGCCGAGGGCTGCCCGCACACTCACCGCGGCGGCGAGGTCGGCCATGCCGAGGGACCGGCCGCGCGGGTGACCGGGGTCGGCGAGTGCGTGACGGTCGTCTTCGATCGGCAGTCGCGCACCGCGATGCTCCTCACGCCCGACGACACGCCCGACAACAAAATTCGCTAGCGGCCCGGCTCCCGCACCCGTGACGGCGGGCAGGCTCGCGCAGGTCGTGCTACACCGCCCGGCTTCCCAATGCGCCGCCTTGCACTCCTTTCGTTCGCCCTCCTGATTCCATTCGCCTGTTCCGGGACCGACGCGGACCCGCAGCCGGAGCCCGATGCCGGCGGCGACGCGTCGGTCGACTCATCAACCCCCGGCGACGGCGGCAGCGACAGCGGCGACGACTCGACGACGGACACGCTGACCGACACGCCGACCGACACGCCGACCGACACTCCGGCCCCCCCGCTCGTCGAGTCGTGCACCAGCGCGTTCAGCGCGTGTACCGAGGCGGCGGGCACCACCAAGTTCGTGCGCCTCAAGGGCACCGTGGTGTCGCCGAGCAAGGTGTACTGCGACGGCGAGGTGCTGTTCTCCACCGAGACGGGCAAGATCGTCTGCGTCGGCGACAGCTGCGAGTCGGCGCCCGAGGCGAAGGACGCGCGCGTCGTCTGCACCAACGGCGTCGTGGCGCCGGGCCTGATCGATCCGCACGAGCACGCCGACTACAACCACATGCCGGTGTTCAAGCACACCCGCAAGTACGACAACCGCAACACCTGGCGTAATCACGAGCCGCTCTACAACACCTTCAAGGTCCCCCACCGCCCGTTCGGCTCCACCAATCAGGCCAACCAGGTCCTCGCCGAGCGCTGGGCCGAGATGCGCATCGCCTTCTCCGGCGGCACCAGCATGTCGGGCACCGCGGGCGCGCTCCTCGGCAACGCCGGGATCAGCGGGTGGGTTCGCAACCTCGATAGCAGCAGCTCCACCGCCAGCGGCATTCCCGGCGGCAGCTACGCCGATCCGGACACCGACACCGTGGTGGTCAACGAGTCGAACGGCTCGATCGACAAGGTCGGGACCGAGACGCACATCAAGGGCATCGTCTCCAAGTTCGGCAGCGCCAGCTACCGCGCCTTCCTCCCGCACATCGCCGAGGGCATCGACATCAACGCGCGCGCCGAGTTCGACGAGGCCTCACGCCTCGGGGCGATCACGGCGAAGACCGGCGTCATCCACTGCACCGGCTGCTCGACCCAGCAGCTGTCGAAGATGGCCGTGTCCAAGGCGAAGCTGATCTGGTCGCCGCGGAGCAACCTCGATCTGTACGGCATCACTGCGTCGGTCACCACGGCCAAGGCGCTCGGCGTGAAGATCGCGCTCGGCGTCGACTGGACCCCGTCGGGCAGCATGAACCCGATCGGCGAGATGCAGTGCGTGAAGAAGCTGAACGAGACGTACTACAACAACACGTTCAGCGATCGCGACATCGTCGAGATGAGCACCAGCAACGCCGCGGCCGCGGCCGGCTTCGACGACCAACTCGGCTCGCTCGACGCCGGCAAGTGGGCGGACATCATGGTGATCGCCGGCGACCGCACCAAGCCCTACCGCGCGATCCTCGAGACGCGCGCAGAGCAGGTGCGCCTCGTGACCCTCGGCGGCAAGGGAATCTACGGCGACACCGCCGTCCTCTCCGGCCCGCTGGTCAACGAGATGGCCTGCGTGAAGGTGCCCGATGGCATCTCCCCCGACGGCAAGACGGGCGTGTGCGGCACCGCCAAGACCATGTGCGTGGACGCCGCGCACGCCGGCCTCGCCACCCAGCTCAAGACGATCCTCGACAACGCGAAGAACGCCGACACCAAGTGCAACGGCGCTACGAAGGCGGAGTACTGCTACGCGTACGACCTCTTCCCCCTCTTCCGCTGCGACGCGGGCCCCGAGCTCGATCGCTGCGCGATGGGACACCCCGAGATCCCGCGGCGCGCGCAGACCGGAACGGTCGTCAAGGCGGTCTCCGGAACGCCGGTGCCGGGCACCGACGACGACGGCGACGGCGTCCCCAACGCGATGGACAACTGCCCGAAGGTCTTCAACCCGCCGTTCGACCTCAACGCGGTGCAGGACGACGCCGACGGCGACGGCCAGGGCGACGCCTGCGACTCCGATCCCTGCACCAAGGCCGGTGAGAACGTCTGCGTCGGCGACTCCGACGGCGACGGCATCAAGGACGACGCCGACAACTGCATCGACATCAAGAACACCGACCAGAAGGACTCCGACACCGACGGCAAGGGCGACGTGTGCGATCCCTGCCCCACGGTCTCGAACCCCGGAACGATGGCGTGCCCGGCGCCCGCCGCGGTGCTCCTCACCATTCCCGAGATCCGCAACCCGGCGTCGGCCAAGCGCCCGACGACCGGTCAGCTGATCAAGATCGAGAAGGCGATCGTCGTCGCGATCGACAACGCCGGAAGCAGCCACACGCTCTTCGTGCAGGATCCGACGGCGACCGAGTGGGCCGGGTTCAACGTCTTCTTCGGAAGCGGCGCACCGACCGTCGTCATCGGCGACGAGATCACCGCGCAGGGCACGTTCCAGGTCTTCAACGGCCTCGAGCAGATCAAGGGCGCCACCTACTCCAAGACCGGAACCGCCACCGTGCCGACGCCGATCGTGGTGTCCACCTCGGACATCAACATCGCCGGCCCCAAGGCGCGCTCGCTGCAGTCGATGCTGGTTCGCGTCGAGAACGTCGAGACCGTCCTCGCCAGCACTGCGGAGACGTTCCGCGTTGCCGCGTCGTCGACCGACCCCTCGCAGCTGATCATCACCAGCTACATCGCGAGCGACCTGATGACGCCCGCGGCGTTCACCTCGGCCCTCGCCGACAAGTATGCGTCGATCACCGGCGTGGTCATCGCCTACAACGCCGGCGACATCGCCCTGATCGACTCCCGCCTCGCCCCGCGCACCGCCGCAGACCTCGTGAAGAAGTAGACGCCGGGCGCGCGACCGCGCGGACACGAGGCCTCACCGGCACATTCGCAAACGGGGAACGGTTGCGTGCGCAGCTTGAAGCGCGAGCCGATCGTGCCCGTGCCCGTGCCCGCTCACGACCACGGATCACGCGCACGACCACGGGCGGAACCTCTCGCGGAACCTCCGCCGCCCGGTACGAACGGGCGCGGTTGAATCCTTGGCCGAGCGGGTCGTCCCACCGATAGCTTCCTTATCCGAGGGGTCTATCGATGCGCGCTCGCAACGCTCTGCTCGCAGCAGGACTGGTCTTCGTGGTGGCGTGTGGTTCGCGGTCGCAGAAGAGCGGCCCGCCGGAGAACAAATCCCCCGCGGTCGACGCGCTCGAGGACCCGAAGCACCCCGGCCTCGAGGCGTGCCGCGGCTCGATCGCGAGCGGCGATCTCGAGAGCAACCTCGAGATCGCGCGTGCCACCAAGGAGAGCTACCACGAGATGGTGGTGTGCGGCGGGCTCAACGCCTCGATCAGCATCACGCTCATCCAGATCATGATCAGCGCCGCCGCCGGCAAGGACACCAACCCGAGCGGGTTCACCTTCGACGGCAAGGGGCTGTGGCGCGCCGGCACCCAGATGGACGTCGAGTTCCGGCTCGGCTTCGACACCAAGTTCGGCAGGGCCGGCGACCTCATCACCTACAACCTGTTCAAGCTCGACACGTATTTCACCGGCGCGACGATCAAGGCGACGGCGTCGGTGAACACCAAGGGTGAAGCGACGACCTCGCTCACGATGGCCTTCACCGGCCTCGGCCCCGGCATCGAGCTGCTCGGCCTCGGGCCGGAGCCGAAGAGCCCGGTGGTGATCGACGGAGCGCAGATCGCGGCGTCGCTCGGGAAGATCACGCTCTTCTCCAAGGTCCACATCGACGACAAGAAGGCCAACTCGCACATCAAGTACGAGCTCGAGACCAACCCGATGACGCTCGGGCAAATCACCGCCGGCGAGCCCACGGTGATGAAGCTCTTGAACGTGAGCGGCGAGCGCCCCGATGTCGGCCAGAAGATGACCGTCACCAACTTCGGCATCGACTACCGCGACATCGGCTCCGGCTACCTCGACGGGAAGATCGAGGTCGACATCACCGGGGGGTTGTTCTTCCCCTACTCGGTCACCTACAGCTATCCGCGCCGCAACGCGCCCGACGTCGCGCTCTCCTGCGAGGTCGGGAAGAAGCCCGCGTTCGACGCGGGCGTCGCGGACTCGGGCGGCGATTCGGGCGCCGACACCGGCGTCTCCGACAGCGCCGCCGACGCGGCAGAGGGCGGCTGAACCGCGCTACGCGCTCAACATCGCGAGGAGCTTCTTCGTGGTGTTCCAGTTGCGGATCGTCATGCTCTGGTAGATCGGGAGGCCGACGACGCGGCTCAGCCGGCTCTCGGTGGCTCGGCTGATCAGCCGCGAGAAGTAGAGCACCCCCTTGCCCGCGTGCTTGTCGTCCACGCCGGGCCTGTGGGGGACGAGCGGGTTCGCCTGCTGCGCGGTCAGCGGCTCCTTCAGGAAGATCACGTCGTAGCGAAAGCTCGCGGGGTCGCTCCCAAACCCCTCGGGCGCGCCCTCCACGATGTCGCGCAGCTGCTTCGCGGAGCGCACCACCGTGGGGATCTCTGCCCCGAAGGTGTGGGACAGCGCGCGCTCGACGCGCGCGGTGAGCTCCGACGCGCGACCGGACGCGGAGAACAGCACGTTGCCGCTCTGGATGTAGGTCGTGACGTCGGCGAAGCCGTGCTCCTCGAAGCACGCCCGCAGCGCCGTCATCTTGATGAGGTTCTTGCCCCCGACGTTGATGCCCCGGAGGAGCGCCACAAATCGAGCCATGGCCCGAGCTGTAGCGCGTCTCCCGGGTCCGCGCCCTCGGATCAGAGTCGCGTGATGAAGAACACGAGCGAGAAGGTCATCGCGTCGTTCATCTGCGCGCCCTGGTGGTAGGTGGTGTAGCCCACGAACCCGTTGCCCGAGGCGAAGGTGACGATGGCGGGCTCTTGCGTCTTCTCGTCGCGCAGGAGGGCCAGCGTGGTCGCGGGCTGGTCCTTGCTGAGACGACGCCAGGCGCCGAGGTCGTACATGATCGGGATCGTCAGCGCGCCGCGGAGGTAGCTCCCGAGCTGGAAGTCGAAGATGGTGTGCTTCTTGGTGCCGGCGTTGCCGCTGTTGCCCTGCGAGTTGACCTGACCGGGCCACGTCGCGTTGATGTAGGGGAACGCGCGATCGCTCACGTAGAGCGCGCCGCCGCCGTTGACGAAGCCCTTGAGCTTCTCTTTGACGGTGCTCGATACCGTGCCCTCGCTCGTCTCGTTGCAGTTGATGAAGACGATGTTGAACTTGCTGAGGTCCGTGGTCTCGAGCTTGTTGTTCGGGAAGAGCGAGTAGGGGACGCCGACCTTGTCGAGGATCTTCTCGACCTTGTCCCAGGAGCCCTGGAAGATCGCGATCTGGAGGAATTTGATGTCGACGCGGAGATCGACGTGGGTGCCGCCGGCGGGGACGTTGACCGACGACTCGCCCTTGAACGTGCGGACCGCGAAGCGGACCTTGTAGACGCCGGGGAGGATCGCGTCGAAGCGGAAGCGGCCGCAGCCGTCGCTCACCGTGGTGCCCTGCTCGGCGCCGAGGGCGTTGACCAGCGTGACCTTCGCCGCGCCGAGGGCCATGTCGCCCTTGGGCATGAGGATGGTGCCGGTGATGCCGGCGCCGAAGTTCACGCCGTTGAACTGGGGCGGACACGGCGGGAGCTTGAAGTTGAGCCCCTCGGCGACGTCGCTGGCCGACGGCGTGGAGCCGGGGGTGGTGGCTCCGCCGGGAAGCGGCGGGAGCCCGGGGATCGTCGTGGGCATGCCGGGCACGCCCGGGAGGCTCGTGGGGATGGAGACCGGCCCGTCGTAGCCCTCCTTGGCGCCCGTCCCGGCGCTGGGACCCTTGGACGGAGCGGCGCCCTTCGATGGAGCGGCAAACGAGGGCTTTTCGCCGCTCGAAGCGCACGCAAAGACAACGGCGAACGAGGCGGCGAGACGGATCGACCAACGCATGCGGATTTCCCCCGGTTCAGGTCATACGGACGAACGACGACCCTATTCAGATCTTTTCTGCGAGTCGAATGCGGTTGATTTTTTGCGGTCGAGCCCTTCCGCACAGGGCGTGCCACGGTCCATCATGGGCGGCGAATGTCCGCGGACGAGAACGTGCCCCCTCCCCTGCCCGCGATCCAGCTGGCGATCACCGAGGACTACACCGCGCAGTCGAAGTGCGACGAGGGCTACCTGCGGATCAAGCGGCGCAAGATGCGCGCGCGCTACAGCGACGGCTCGGAGAGCGAGGAGTTCAAGTACGACGTCGTCGAACGCTGGAACCAGGACGCGGTCGCGATCCTCCTCCACTTCGTGCGCGACGGCGAGCGCCACATCATCCTGCGGAGCGCGATCCGCCCGCCGCTCGCCCTCCGCGGCGATCTGCTGCCCGACGCCGCGCGTGCCGAGGGCGTCGAGCGCGGCGAGCTCTGGGAGATCCCCGCCGGCCTCGTCGAGAAGGACGAGCGCAACGCCGAGGGCCTGGTGATGTGCGCCGTCCGCGAGACCGAGGAAGAGGTCGCGCTCACGATCGCGAAGGAGGACGTGCGCCCGCTCGGCGGCGCGTTCTATCCGTCGGCGGGGATCGTCGGCGAGTGCGTGTTCCTGTTCGAGGCCGAGGTCTCCGCAGACACGCGGCCGGAGCCGGTCGGCGATGGCGCGCTCGAACGGAACGCGAAGGTGATCGAGGTGCCACTGTCGCGCGCGCTCGACTGGTGCGACCGCGGGCTGCTGCCCGACAGCAAGACCGAGCTCGCCATCCGAAGGTTCGCCGCGAGGCGCCGGTGACCCGAGTCCTCGTCCTCGCCAAGAAGAGCGCGCTGCGGATGCACCTCGAGGGGCAGGATCCGTCGCGCCACGACCGCGTCGAGCGGCTCCTTCGCGAGAACGACCTCACGGTGCAGCGCATGTCCGGCGCGCACGCGCAGCACGAGGCCTGTCTCGCCGAGCTCAAGGCGGCGCTCGAGGAGCTCGGGTGCGAGGCGAAGCTGGTGATGGCCGCCGCGCTCGACGAGTTCAAGGTCGTCATCGATCCGCGCCCCGGCGGTCCCGGCGTGATGCCGCCCGCCCGCCGGCCCGATCTGGTCGTCACCGTCGGCGGCGACGGCACGCTGCTCGCAGCGTCGCACGCCATCGGCAGCGACACGCCGATCCTCGCCATCAACAGCGCGCCCCAATACTCGGTCGGGTTCTTCTGCGGCGGTCAGCTCGGCAACGTCCGCGACACGCTCGCGCGCGCGCTCGCGTCGGAGCTCCCGGTCGCCAAGCTCACGCGGATGAGGGTCGAGAAGGACGACCAGCTGCTCACGACGCGCGTGCTCAACGAGGTCCTCGTGTGCTGCGCTTCGCCCGCCGCGACAACGCGCTACATCCTCGAGCACCGGGGCAACGTCGAGGAGCAGAAGTCTTCGGGCATCTGGATCGGCCCGGCAGCGGGCTCGACCGCGGCGCAGCGGAGCGCCGGCGGTAGGGTCCTGCCACTGCAGAGCGAGAAGCTGCAGTTCGTGGTCCGCGAGCCCTACACCCCGGCGGGGCAGGTGTTGCGGCTGCCGCGCGGCCTCGTCTCGCGCGGCGAGAGCTTGTCGATCCGCGTGAAGATGTCCGACGGCCGCCTGTTCGTCGACGGACCGCACGAGATGCACACGGTAACGATCGGCGACCACCTTCGATTCAGCGCGAGCGACGAGCCGCTCACGTTGCTCGGCGTCGTGCGCCGCCGCGGCTGGAACACCAAGAAGACCGCGTAGCTGCCCCCCCTGGTTGGTGCTACGCCGCGCAGGTGCTGATCGACGCTCTCGCCCTTGGTGCCGTGCTCGGCGTGCGGCACGCGCTCGAGCCCGATCACCTCGCCGCGATCACCACCATGGTCACGGGCACCGACGGCGCGCGGGCGGCTGCGCGCACGGGCGCCGCGTGGGGGCTCGGTCACGCGATCGCGGTGGTGCTGCTCGGCGGCGCGCTGATCGCGCTCGGGGTGAAGGTCCCCGTGCGCGTCGCGATCGCCCTCGAGGTCGGCGTCGCGCTGATGTTGATCGCGCTCGGAGCGCACGCGCTCCGCACTCGCCGCAAGGCCAGGGCGACGCCGCACGGGCGCTCCACCCTGGTCGGGTTCGTCCACGGCGCGTCGGGCACCGCGGCGATCACCGTCGTGTGCGCCACCACCTTCCGCTCGGCGCCGATCGGCCTCGCGTTCCTCGTCGTGTTCGCGCTCGGGGCCACGCTGTCGATGAGCGCGATGAGCGGGCTCCTCGCGACGCCTCTCTCGGCGGTCGGGCGGCGGAGCGACCGCGCGCTGAGCCTGCTGCGTATCGGCGGGGCGATCGCCGCGTTCGGGGCGGCGGCGCTGCTCCTGTTCCAGCTTTTCCGCGGCGCCTGACCCCCATTCTCGGCCCCGCGAGCCGGAGCGAGACCCTCCCTTGGGGGTGTGGCATCATTTGTAGAAGACCATGGGCATCTTCGATCGCGCCAAGCGGGCCATCTCATCCAACGTCAACTCCATGCTCGACAAGGCGGAGGACCCGCGGAAGATGGTCGAGCTCACGCTCGACGAGATGAAGGAGCAGATCGGGCGCGCGCGGCAGGACGTCGTCGCGGCGGTGGCGGCCGAAAAGCAGCTCCGCAAGCAGTGCGACGAGCTCAAGGCGCAGATGGACAAGTGGGAGCAGCGCGCGGTGCTCGCGGTCAAGGCCGGGGACGACGCGCTCGCCCGCGAGGCGCTCAAGCAGAAGGCGCGCATCTCGGAGGAGCTCACGGCGACCGAGAAGCGTCGCGAGGAGCAGCTCGGGCTCGCGTACAAAATGCGCGACGACCTCCAGAAGATGGAGCGTCGCCACGCCGAGCTCGCCTCCAAGAAGGGCACCATCGCGGCCAAGGCCGAGATCGGCAAGGCGGGCGGCGGCTCCGAGGCGCTCGGCGCGCGGGATGGCAACAACGCGTTCCAGGCCTTCCGCGAGATGGAAGAGAAGATCGAGCAGGACTCCGCAGAGGCCGCGGCGATGAGCGAGCTGCACGCGGACGAAATGAAGACGGCGGAGCTGGAATCGCAGTTCCGCAAGCTCGAGCGCGAGGGCCACGCGGCCGAGGCGGGCACCGGCGTCGAGGACGAGCTCGCCGCGCTCAAGAAGCGCGTGCGCGTGAAGTGATACCCTGGCGCTCCGAAATGGCGAGGGGATGAGGGGTCTTTGACGTCGATCGGCAGCGGCGCGATCGTGGTGTGCCTTCGGTTCGGCGGCGAGACGCTGTCCGCCGAATCGCTCGCCGGCAAGGTCCGCAGCGCGATGGATCGCGCGTCGGTCGGCGGCGCGCGACTGATCGGCGTCGGGGCCGACGGCGCGTCGTTCAGCTTCGACGACGGGGCCACCGAGGAGGCGATCGACCTCGCGCTCGGCGTCGTCGCCGAGACGAGCTGGCGCGTCGGCATCGCGGTCGGCGAGCTCGCGACGGTGCGCGAAGAGGACGCGTTCGAGCGCCTCTCGGTCGGCCCGGCGGCGATCCGCGCCGCCGCGCTCGCTCGGATCGCCGCGCCGGGCGAGGTGCTGATCGACGCGACGATCCGGGAGGCCGCGGCCGGCTCCCTGCTCTCGACCGGGCGACGCCTCGCGGCCATCGACGACGGCGACGGCAAGCGCATGCGCGCGGTCGTCCTCGACCTGCACGAGCCCTGGCGCCGCGCCAGCGAGACCTCGCTCGAGCGCATCGTCGATCCGCGGGTGGTCGGTCGGGAGTCGTCGATCGCGATGGTCGAGGCGGTCGAGCCGGGCGGCCTCGCCATCGTGCACGCGGCGCCCGGCGTCGGCGGCACGCGGTTCCTCGAGGAGATCGGCGCGCGCGCGGCGCGCTCGTTGTTGATCGAGCCGACCATGGGCAGCGTCGAACCGCTCGGCGCGCTTCGCTACGCGTTCGCCCGCGCCCAGCAGGGTCGCGCGCGCGAGCTGCCCGGGCGCTTCGCCGAGCTCCTCGATCGCCTGCTCCTCGGTCGCGGGCTCGACGTCGAGGCGGCGAGCGAGCTCATCCGCGCATGGATCGGCGATGGCTTCGGCTCCACCGTCGACGAGCGGGCCTGGCTGCTCATCGACGACGCGACGCTGGTCGATCGCTCGACGCTCGAAGCGGTCGGCCACGCCGCGAGCGGCCCCGGCGTCGCGTTCGCGATCGTCGCCCGCATCGACGCGAGCGACGTCGTCCCGACCCCGCTCGCGGGCATCGTGGTCGAGGCCGATCTGTCGCTCAAGGCGCTCCAGCCCCACGAGGCCAACGTGGTGCTCGAAGAGGCGTGCGGCGGCGGCTCGGCGGTCAGCCCCGAGGTCGTGCGGAGGTGGGTGCGCCGTGGGGGCGGCGTGCCGCTCGCGATCCTCGAGAGCCTTCGCCACGGCCTCACGGTCGGCGATCTCGCGGTGCGCGCGGGGCTCACCGGCAGCAGCATCGTCGCGCGCTCGCGGGCGTCGGGCCGCGGTCGGGTGCTCTCGGCGCACGCGTGGATCGCGCGGCGCCTC
>JALHOE010000170.1 GCA_022843175.1 Deltaproteobacteria bacterium | reverse complement strand
GGGCACGCCCCGGCGCTCGGCGATCGTGGTGCCCGTCGCGCACCCGGCACGCGAGCTCCGCGAGCTCGTGGGCGCGCGCGCCGCGTGGGCGCACCCGTGGTCGTCGGCCGGATACCTCGTGCCGCGAGAGCTGCTCCGCGCGGTCGCGATCGATCCCGACCAAGCGCTCCGCTCGCAGTCGTTCGTCGGCTCGTTCGACGAGGTGCGGCGGGCGCTCCTCGCCGGCGAGGCCGACTTCGGCGCGTTGCCGTATGGGCCCGGCGTGGCCATGGATCCGGGGCTGCGCACCGTCGCGCTCAGCGCGCTGCCGATCCCCGGCGACGTGCTCTGCGCCTCGTCCGCGCTCACGGCTGCTCGCGCGGGCGACCTCGTCCGGCGGCTCGTCGCTCTGGTTCAGCAACCGGAGCTCGAGGCCCCGATGCGGATCGCGATGGGCGGGGACCACCGCCTTGTCGCGGCCGAGCCGGGCCCCTACCGCGACCTTGCGGCAGCGCTCGAGGAAGACCTCTCCGTTCACGGGTGAAGCGCAGTCCGCTACGAGAATTCACCTGTAGAACGTGTTTCGGGTGCTTCCGGATGAGCTTATGTAGCCGGCGATTTCCCCGGTGTAGCGTTGCGCGACCTTCCGACGCATGTTGTCATGGAAGGAACTTTCTCGATGCTTTTGCTCGACGATCTTGTTGCTCGGGTTCGGGGTTACCACCCGAACGCCGACGTCGATCTGCTCGAGAAGGCCTATTTGTTCGCCGCCAACGCCCACAGCGGGCAGATGCGGAAGAGCGGCGACCCGTACTTCATTCACCCCACGTCCGTCGCCGGGGTGATCGCCGAGCTGCGGCTCGACGTCGCCTCGATCTGCGCGGGCCTCCTGCACGACGTCGCCGAGGACACCGAGGTCTCGATCCCCGAGCTCGAGAAGGAGTTCGGCCGCGAGATCGCGACGCTGGTCGACGGCGTCACCAAGCTCGGCAACCTCAGCTTCCAGTCCAAGGAGGACAAGCAGGCCGAGAACTTCCGCAAGATGCTGGTGGCGATGGCGCGCGACATTCGCGTGCTCCTCGTCAAGCTCTGCGACCGCCTCGACAACATGCGCACGATGGACTCCATGAAGCAGGAGGCGCAGGAGCGCATCTCCCGCGAGACGATGGAGATCTACGCGCCGCTCGCCAACCGGCTCGGCATCAGCTGGATGAAGAGCGAGCTCGAGGACCTCGCCTTCAAGTACCTCGAGCCCGACGCCTACGCCTCGCTCGCGCAGAAGATCGCGCGCACCCAGAAGGAGCAGGACCAGTACATCGCCGAGGTGGTCAAGGCGATCGAGTCCCGCCTCGCCGAGCACGGGTTCGCGGTCAACATCAGTGGCCGCTCCAAGCACTACTACTCCATCTTCCGCAAGATGAAGTCGCAGCAGTGCGAGTACGAGCAGGTCTACGACGTCCTCGCCTTCCGCGTCCTCACCGAGTCGGTGGCCGATTGCTACGCCGCGCTCGGCGTCATCCACAGCAAGTGGACGCCGGTGCCGGGCCGCTTCAAGGACTACATCGCGCTGCCGAAGCCCAACATGTACCAGTCGCTGCACACGACGGTCATCGGCCCGGGCCACGAGCGCATCGAGGTGCAGATCCGCACCCACGACATGCACCGCGTGGCCGAGCAGGGCATCGCGGCGCACTGGCGCTACAAGGAGCGCCACCAGGGCCCGGGCGGCGGCGTGGCCGAGGACGAGGCCAAGAAGTTCACCTGGCTCCGGCAGCTCATGGAGTTCCAGAAGGAGCTCAAGGATCCGGCGGAGTTCATCGACTCGGTGAAGGTCGACCTCTTCCAGGACGAGGTCTACGTCTTCACGCCCAAGGGCGAGGTCCGGGTGTTCCCCCGCGGCGCCACGCCGATCGACTTCGCCTACGCCGTCCACACCCAGGTCGGCGACCACTGCGTCGGCGCGCGGATCAACGGCGCCATCGTCCCGCTCCGCTACAAGCTGCGCAACGGCGACTCGGTCGAGATCCTCACCTCGCCCAACCAGCACCCGAGCAAGGACTGGATCGACTTCGCGGTCACCTCGCGCGCCAAGTCGAAGATTCGCAACTTCGTCCGCGCCGAGGAGCGCGATCGCAGCCGCAACCTCGGCGAGGAGCTGCTCGAGCGCGAGCTGCACAAGGTCGGGGTGTCGCTCTCGAAGCTCGTGAAGAACGAGCTCGAGATCCGCAAGGTGGTCGAGGACCTCAAGCTCTCGTCGCTCGAAGAGGTCTACATCGGTCTCGGCTACGGCAAGCTCTCGCCGCAGCAGATCATCGAGGTCTTGCAGCCGCGCAGCGAGAGCGGCCACATCAAGATCAACAAGGACGTCAAAGAGGGCCTCGTCGAGAAGGCGCTCCGCAAGATCAGCGGCAAGGACGAGGGCGGCATCCGCCTCAACGGCATCGACGACATCCTCGTCCGCTACGCCCGCTGCTGTAACCCGCTCCCCGGAGACGAGATCGTCGGCTTCATCACCCGCGGGCGCGGCATCACCGTACACCGCAAGGGCTGCAGCAAGGGCTTCGAGGCCGACCCGGACCGCCGCGTGGAGATCAGCTGGGACAGCAAGGCGAAGATCAACCGGCCGGTGCAGCTCAAGGTCGTCACCGCGAACCGCCCCGGCATCCTCGCCACCGTCGGCAGCACGTTCCACGGCATGAACGTGAACATCACCGAGGCCAACTGCCGCGCCGACGACCAGGGTCGCGCGGTGAACATGTTCACCTTCGAGATCGGCGACGTGAACCAGCTCAAGGGCGTGATGCGCGCGCTGACCAAGGTGCAGGGCGTCGTTTCGGTCGAGCGAATCTAGG
Organism: Deltaproteobacteria bacterium; assembly: GCA_022843175.1. Classification (GTDB taxonomy): domain Bacteria; phylum Myxococcota_A; class Polyangia; order Polyangiales; family JADJMO01; genus JALHOE01. The sequence continues at coordinate 16,047 of JALHOE010000170.1, read as the reverse complement.
GAATCCGCGCTCGGGTCGTCACGACCCGTAAATCGTGACAACCTGATTCGATGGGCAAAAAGGCTACCGAGTTCAGGCGTCAAGCCGAGCGCAGTGGACCGAAGAAGGCGAAGCGTCCGGCGCGACCGCGGCGCGACCTCGAGGTCGACACCTCGCTCCCCGGCGTCAGTGCGTCCGATCGCAAGGTCGGCAAGGGCGACACCGCGAAGCGCAGCGTGTCGCCGAAGGCGCGTGCCACGCGTGCCCCGGCGCGTAAGAAGTAGCGCCTCCATCGACGAGTCGGCGATCGGGCCGTAAGCTCGGGTCGTGAAGATCCGCCCGCTGACGCTCGCGGCCGCGACGGTGATGCTCGGGTGCGCGCAGGGCGCCGCCGACGACGCAGCGAGCGAGGCGTCGGTCACCGCCGAGACCGGCACCACCGACAGCACCGTGCCGTCGACCGACACCGCCACCAGCGACGCGCCGATGATCGAAGAGGCGCCGGCGGACGCACCGCCCGGCACCATCTTCGACGCGCTCGACGACGCGCCGTGCACCGAGGGCAGCAAGACCGGGTGCAAGACGGGCTGCGGCACCGTGGGCGACGTCACCTGCGTGGGCGGCGAGTGGGGCAAGTGCACGCCGCGCGCGGGCGATCCGTGCCTCGGCCTCGATTGCCTGGGCAAGGGAGACGGCTACGAGCACACGTTCTTCCGGGACGGCGACGGCGACGGCCACGGCGACCCCAAACAGAAGACGCAGGCCTGCGTCGCGCCCGCGGGCTACCTCGCGGGGCCGGCCGACGACTGCAACGACGCAAAGAAGGAGTCGTACCCCGGCGCGACGGAGATCTGCGACGGCGTCGACAACGACTGCAACGGCAAGATCGACGACCTCGCCAAGATCGGCGGCTTCAACCTCGCGTTCACCGCGGTTCCCCCGTGCAGCACCGCCGATCCGGCGTCGTGCAAGCAGGGCGCGCACGAGTGGTGCAAGGCCAAGTCGTCGTGCTTCACCGGGGGCTTCGGGCCGGTCGAGCTCGGAGCGACCGAGGGTCACTTCGTCTGCATCGGTGACAGCCCGCTCATCGGCGACTGGGCCGACGTCGTCGCCGCGCAGCCGGGGTGCTCGAGCGACACGCTGGCCAGCAAGCGGGTGTGCGAGTCGGCGGTGCACCGCGCGGCGCGCGCCAAGGGCTACGCGAGCGGCATGCTGCAGACGCACGCGCCGTCCAACTGGAAGTTCCTCGGCATCCCCGCCGCGCACGCGCAGGCGTTCGACGGCCTCGTGTGGAGCGATCTCACGAGCCAGCACGCGGGCTGCAAGTCCGGCACCGAGGACAGCTACGACTGCAACGCCGCGAGCCACCGCTTCTGCACCACCAAGGGCTTCGTGAGCGGGTTCGGGCCCGTCGAGTACAACCCGACGAACGTCAGCGTGGTTTGCGTGAAATGAGCGCCTCGAGCGCGCCGCGCACGCGCTCTTGGCACTGCGCGAGCTCGCTCTCGCTGTAGGTCACCCCGGCGGGGATGCCGATCGAGATCCGCGTGAGGCGGTCCTCCGGCGCGAGCACGGTGCCGGCCAGGAGCTCGCGGCGCACCAGATCCTCGGCGGCGCGACGGAGCCGGTCGCCGGGCAACACCGTCTGCCACCACGAGGGCGTCACCGACACCTCGCGCAGCTCGACGCCCTGCACGTAGTTGGCGACCCACTCCTTGGCCGCGCGCGGGTCGATGTAGCCGTCCTCGGTGCGGGGGAGCTGGCGCAGCCGCTCGGTGTTGACCCGCGCGAGCGCGGCGAGCTGCCGTGGCTTGACCGGGCGCTCGCGGGCGAGGGCGAGGCGCGCGTTGGCCGCCTCGCAAATGCCCTGCACCAGCTCGAGGAGCTCGCGCGGCGCGATGCGCGCGGGCCGTGGATAGGCGCCGGTCTCCACGAATGCGGCGAGGTTGGCCACCTCGTCGCCGAGGGACTCGGGGGTGATCTTCTTGTCTTCGTCCGTCATTTCACTCGGTCGGTACGCACGAGACCTCTTGATTCCACTTCTTGAGCAGCGGCGAATTGGCCGTGCCCTTCATCTTCGCCTGCACGCGGAGGAACGTAGTGTTCCGTGGCTTGCCCGCGAGCGCCAGCGAGGTGTCCACGTAGGCGGCTCCCACCTGCGTATTGATGGGCGTATCTCTGACACCAATCGGAGTCCCGACGAGCGACGCGGGGCCGGGGGTGCTCGTGAAGCGCATGGGAACCGGGGTGGCCGCAGCTAGCTCGGCCATGGTGTTCCCGCTCGCGACCACGAAGTCGATCTCGGCGTCGCCCGGCGTGTCGGCGTTCCACGACCAGAACCCCCACACCGGGCGGCTGCCGACCGGACAATCGATGCGGTAGTCGCGGGTGAAGGTGCCGTCGCCCCCGTTGAGGCAGTCGTAGAACACGTAGAGCTCGGCCGAGAGTTGGCCGTTCATGTCGTTGCACGACGCAGGGCAGATGAAGATCTTCGTCGGCGCCGCGGCGTTGTCGAAGTACCAACCGCCGGCCGCGCCGCAGCCCGCCGCGTTGGCCACCCGCCCCGGCTTCGCCGCCGAGCCGTCGTCCTTCGGGTAGCGCACCTGCAGGGTCGCCGGATCGATGACGCCGCGGGAGGTCGCCGGGATGCTGTACTCGCAGGACAGGTTCTTCTTACGGATGTCCTGCATCGCGGTGAGGAACGCCGTGGGCGAGCCGTCGTTGACCATGTAGGCCTTGCTCGTGCCGCCGCGGTTCGCGATGTAGTCCATGCCCGACGCCGCGACGCCGCTGCCGACGCCGATGACGTAGGTGCGGATCGACGGCGTGCCGTTGTAGCCAAGCGCGAACGAGACGTTGTCGCCGATGGGGATCGGTTGGTTGGTCGCCGCGTTGCACTGCGTCGGCTCGCCGTCGGTCGCGAGCACCACGATCGGCGTGTAGCTCGGGTTCGCCACCGCGTAGGTGCGCGTGTACTTGATCGCTCCGCGCAGCGCGGGCTCCGTCGGCGTGTTACCTCCCGGCGAGGTGCCGTTGATCGACGAGACCAGGGCGCTGCGGTTGCCGGGGAGCAGCGAGATGGCGACCGAGGGGGTCTCGTAGTTCGACTGCAGGCAGATGTCCGAGCCCTGCCCGAAGTAGTCGATGCCGACCGCCATGCCGTCGCTGGTCGGATCGTTGATGAACGTCTTGAGCGCGTTGGTGACGTTCGTCCAACGCGCACCGCCCATCGAGCCGGAGCGGTCGAGCATCACGTGCATCGCGATCGGAACGGGATCGGCCTTGAAGGCGCCCTTGCCGCAGGTCGCCCTGCACTTGAACACGACCTCGACCTTCTGCGTGGCGCTGCCGTTGATCGCGTTGCACGTCGTTGGGCACAGCGTGAGCCGCTTCGGGTTCGTCGGATCGTCGTAGTAGTAGCCCTGGCCGCCGGCGCAGCCGGCGCTGCTCGAGAACCGGGTGAGCGCGCTCGTCATGCCGGTCGCGGTGTTCTTGAGCTGCACGTCCGTCGCGTTCGGCTCGACGTCGCCGCTCGCGGGGGAGGGCAGCGTGTAGTCGCACGAGGCCGCCTTCGCCTGGATGCGCTTCATCGCGTCGATGAACGCGGTGGTGTCGCCGGAGGCGACCGGGATATACGTCTCCTTGTTGCCGCTGCCGGCCTTGGCGATGACGTCGAGGTTGCTCAGCGAGGAGCCGACGCCGATCACGTAGGTGCCGATCGACGGCGCGGCGGCGTACCCGGCGGTCGCGACGGCAGCGGTGGACGTGACGCTCGAGCTGCAGTCGTTGGGCTCGCCGTCGGTGGCGAGGACGACGATCGTCTTGTGGGTCGGGTTCGCCGTCTGCCAGGTGGTTGCGAACCGGATCGCGCCGTCGAGCGCCGGTCGGGTCGGCGTGCCGCCGCCGGGCGACTCGGCGGCGAGCGCGCTCTGGATGGCGAGCGCGTGCCCGGTCGCGTTGCCCGGCAGCACGCCCATCGGCACCGAGAACTTGGCGTAGTCGGCGGCGTCGCAGGTCTGCACGGTCGACGAGCAGTCCCAGCACCAGAACCACACGCAGCAGGTGTCGGGCACCACCTTCGTCTGCGGGAAGAACCCGAGGCCCATCGTGACGCCCTTGGCCGCCGCGCTCGCCGCGTAGTTGGAGAGCGCCGCGGTCGCGGAGGTCCACCGGCTCCCACCCATCGAGCCGGACTTGTCGAACATGACCGCGATGTCGAGCGGGATCGGCTTGGCCTCCGCGGTGGTCGACGCGCACGCCGTCGGCGGCCCCGCGTCGACGACGGTGGGGATCACGCCCACGCCCGTCTCGCTGCCGACCACGCCGGCGTCGTTGGTCAGCGAATCGTCGGGGACGTCCGGGAAGTGCTTGCAGTACGGATCGCACGGGTTGATGCACGCGGTCGCGCCGCCGAGCGCCTTGAGGTGCGCGCGGGTGTCGAGCACGTCGCTCGGCGCGCACGCGCTCCACGTTCCCGACTTGCACAGACGCTCGCCCTGCATGCAGATGACGCGGCCGTCGTCCGTCTTCGACTCGATCTTGCCGCACGCGACCTTCGCGCCCTCGGTGGTGCACGGACACCCGTCGTCGGGCGTCGCGCAGCGGTAGCACTGGTCGGTGACGCCGGGCTCGTTGTCGTCGCAGTCCGCGCCGAGCATGCACCCCGGACCGAAGCCATCGCGGTCGTGGTCCTCGCAGCTGACCGAGCCCTGCGGGCGGCTCGCGTCCGATTGGGGTGCGCCGGCGGCAGGATCGTCGGCGCTGCCGCAGCCGAGGAGGAGCAACATGAACATCCAACGCCTCACGGGCCACCTCCGCCGACGGTCACCTTCTTGTCGCTGCCGAGCAGCTCGAGCGGCCAGATCGCGGGACCCGCGCCCGCGTCCGCGGCGATCGGCGGCGTCCCCATGAGCGCGCCCACGGTGCTCCCGCCGAACGCGATGTCCTTCGCGCTCTCCGAGATGAGCAGCATCAGCGAGTCGACCGACAGCTCGGTGCAATCGCCGGCCGCCGCCGTGACGCGGATCGCGACGACGGGGATGTCGTTCGCGAAGTGGAGCTTGAACGACGCGAGCTGGTCGGGGACCTTCAGCGTCACGCCGGTGCCCATCTCGAAGCTCACCTCCGCGGTCGGTCCCTGGAAGCGCACCTCCGGACCGCCGCCGAACAGCTCGAGCCCGCCGACGCGGAGCTTGTGCTTCGACGCGTCGGTGCCGTTCACGCCCTTGAAGGCGAGGAGCATCGGCCCCGGATACGCGAGCGTCGCGACCTCTTTGTTGTACGCGGCGGCGAACGCCTTCGACGTGATACCGCCGGCGATGAGCCCCTGCGTCCCGAATGCGGCGTAGGTCGCCGCGCAGCGATCGATGATCGTGACGTCCGGCGGCGGACCGAGGTCGGGCGGCGACGTGGCGTCGGTGCTCGTCGCGCTGTCGAGCGGCGCGCTGCTGTCCATGACCGCCGTCGTCCCGCTGTCGACGTTCGTCGTCGACGTGTCGCGATCGATCGACGGCGCTCCGCTGTCGAATCCGGGCAGCTCGGTCGCCGGCGCGGCGCGTTCGTCGCGCGCGCATCCGATGGCGAGCGACGCCACCGACAGGAAGCAGAGAACAAACGTTGAATGCACCCCGACCTCCCTCGGAGACACGCACAGCGACGCGCGATGAATCGTTCGCGCGGTTGCGAAGTGCGACTGCCTGATGACCGCGTCTTGTGCACGAAACGAACCCAGCGCGAGGCCGACGCGCGATAGAGCTCGGTCCCGATGTCTCGCTGACACCCACACGGTGCTTTCCGTGCCGACAGTGGGTTGGGCATTTTCTCACTCTGCGGTAACGCAGAACGCTCCGACTCTGTCGTATGGAGTCGGCGGTGTAGGTCTCTCGCCCGCGCTATGAACGAAGGCGCGGTGCTCATGAAATAGTTGCGGGGCCAGCGGCCTCTGCGTCCGAGAGCCAGCGCAATTTCAGGAGAAGGGGCCTCCCTCAACTCTGGCCGGGGTCGTGCAAAGGCACGTCAGTCCCCTGGTCCGGAGCCACCCGGAGAGGACCGAACTGATGCGCATCAACCGTCACCTCCCTCGTGGGTCCGTCGCGACCGTCGTGCTCGCGTTCGCGGCGATCGTGGCCTGCAGTGGCGGCGATCGCAGCGGCGGCGTCGGGGGCGACGGGTTCAAGCCGCCGCCCGCGTCCGGTGGCCCGTGCACCCCCGGGCAGGTCCGCGACTGCGGCATCGAGCTCGGTCGGAGCGGCAGCGTGGTGGACTGCGCCAAGGGCACCCAGACCTGCCAAGAGGACAAGAGCTGGGGCACCTGCATCGCCAACGGCACCACGTTCAAGTCCGCGGCGCCGTTGGCGAGCAAGGGCTCGCCCGATCCCGATCTCAACACCAACGCGGTCGGCGGCTCGGCCACGACGTGCGCCGACAACCCCTGCAACCCGTACTGCAAGACGTTCAACGACGTCCCCGAAGCCGGCATCACCGCGGACGCGACGACCACCACCATCCCCGGCGAGGTGGTGTCGCTCGCCGACTCGAACGTGCCGGGCGGCTTCCAGAACAAGGGCACGCTCGACAGTCAGTGCACCGGCACGCCGGGCAGCCTGTCGTACAGGCAGGCCTGTCAGTTCGACATGCGCTGCGGCACCAAGGCCGACGGCAGCGCGGGCTGCGTCGCGTTCACCAGCGGCGAGAAGAACGCGTGCACGGGCGTCGACATCACCGCGCCGCCGGTGTGCGTGCCTGCGGGCGCCACGACCTACCGCAACCTCACGGTCTGCAATCGCGGCTCGTCCGATCTCACGTCGAACCTCCAGTGCATGGGCTACCCGGGCAACAGCCCGCAGTTCCCCGACGACAACCCCGGCGCGGGGCAGGTCGTGCTGCTGACGGCGAGCACCGTCGATCCGACGACCGGGGCGCCGAACCCGATCACCGCCGCCAAGCCGCTCAAGGCGGGCGAGTGCCGCACCTACCGGGTGCCGAACGGCAACTTCCAGAGCAACGGCACGATGTCGATCATGTGCAACCCGCCGGCGACGGCGGCGCCCGTGACGACGACGCTCTTCACCATCCCCACCAAGGCCGAGACGCTCGACTTCGCGACGCCGGACAACGCGCTCAGCGAGCTCGACTCGCAGGCCTCGGCCACGACGGCCTTCGAATACAAGACGCTCGATCCGATCGTGTACGCGACGGGCGCCACCAACCTCAACGGCTTCGTCACGGCCGCGCAGCCCCCGAGCGCGGCCGCGGGCGCGCCCAACGACGCGCCGGCGCGCGGCACGCTCACGACGGTGACGTCTGCCGAGGTCACCGCCGGTTCGGTGGCCAACGTGGTGGGCTTCGGCCGCACCTGGGTCGCGGGCGCGTCGTTTCTGGCGGACACCGCGGCCAACGGCGGAACGGCGTCGTTCGCCGACGTCGACAAGACCACCGGCCCCGCGTGCTGCGGTCCGATCCTCCGCCACAGCGGGTGGGTCGTCCCCGGCGCCACCGGCTCGATCACGAACATCGACGTCACGACCGATCTCACGCTCGACGCGGGCGTTCTCGGCTACCTCTGGCTGCGGAAGGCCGACGGCACGCTGCTCGCCGAGCGGCAGATCTACGGCGGCACGAACACCTACTCGACGCCGCTCGCACCCGGCGTCCTTGACGCGGCCGACCTCGGAGGTCTGCGCGTCGAGGTCGAGGCCTGGGCGAACGGCTGGATGGGCGGCGGTCTGCGTCGCGCCACGCTCGACTACGTCGGCATGAAGGTCACCTACACGAATCCCGCGTATGCCTCGCTCGACGCGACGGGTTACCAGTGGACGGCCCCGCCCGCGGGCACGTACCTCGGCCTCGAGTTCACGGCTCGCGCGCGCGCGTCGGTCGCGAGCGGCGCGAGCCTGTACGTCTACGCGAAGCGCCCGGACGGCACGACGATCGCGAACGCGGTCTTCCCGCTTACGAACGCCTTCCCGGCCTCGCCCGGCACCGCGATCGTCGCCGCCGCCCCGGGGCTGACGGCGGCCGATCTCACCACCGGCTTCAAGATCTACGCGCAGGCCTACCCCTCGGCCGCGGGCGCCTCCGTCGACCTCGACTCGATCGGCGTTCGGCCGATCTACCGCGCCGGCAACGCCACCCGGAAGATCCGCTTCCGCGACTTCGGCCTCACCGTCCCGGCCGGCGCTTCGAACGTGCGCCTCACCACGCTCGCCAGCTACAAGATCGACCCGCAGATGGCCGGCGACTGGATCTCCGGCACCGCGCTCAGCATCTCCGGCGCGACGACCACGCTGATCAGCACGAGCAGCGCCGCGATCACGAACAACGCCTTCACCACCTACCAGCTCGGCGCGCAGACCATCACCGACTTCGCCTCGATCGAGGATCCGAAGCTCGTCGTCGACGTCGAGGTGGGCAAGGGCTCGGGCTCGATGCTCGGGACGAGCACCGGCTCGCTCGACTACCTCACGATGCGCCTCCAGTACGAGAACACCGTCGGCGGCAGCGTCCCCGAGTGCAACCCGTCGAACAACTGGACGGTGAACAAGGCCAACCCGAGCACGCCGTGCGCGCCGACGTCGGTGACCACCTACCCGGAGTGGACGGTGTCGCGCGTGTTCGAGGGCGTCTGTCCCGTCGGCTCCAGGCCCAAGTGGAAATACATGGGCTACACGAGCACGACGCCGGCCGGCACCAAGATCGAGTTCCGTTTCCGCGCCTCGGCGCGGGACGGCGCCGGCAACTGCCCCACGCTCGCCGCGGTGACGACCAGCCCGCCGGTTCCGCTCGCCACGGCGCAGCTCGCCCCCGACACGCAGGTCTGCTCGCTCACTGCCGCGGCGACGGCGACCTGCCCGGTCAACCTCACGACGGGCCTCGGCACCGCCAACCGCCAGGATTGTCTGCAGATGGACGCCCACGGCGTCCCCGCTCCGCCGCCCACGCCGGCCTCGCCGACGCTGACCGACTGGCGCGTCACTTACGACTGCATTCCGGAGGAGTGATGCGACGCCTTCTCGTGGTCTCGTTCGCGCTCGTCTCCGCCTGCAGTACCAACGAGGGCCCCGCGGCAGTCCCCCAGGACTTCGACACCGGTCTGCCGGTGTTCGACGCGCAGAACAACGACACCGGCACCCGGCCCGACACGTCCACGCCGGTCGACACCGGCACGCCGCCGGACGACACCGGCGCGCCGCCGCCGGACGCGTTCTTCCCCGACGTCACGGCCAAGGACACCGCCATCGGCGACGTCACCAAGCTCGAAGAGGGCGGCCCGCCGGACGTCCCGCCGGACACCTCGCTGCCGGACGCGCTGTCGTTCCTCGACACCGCGGTCGCCGACACCGCCCGCGACTAGCCGCGACAACAACTACCGGGCGCCAAGCGCGCCAAGCCTCACGCCAGGGCCGCCCGAGACCAAGGCGAACTGCCGATGTTCGCGATCACGTCTCTGTCGCGATGAGCGGCCGACACGCTGATGAAGGCCCGCCCAAGAGCTGCTCGGGCGACCTTGGCGTGAGGCTCGGCGTCCTTGGCGCCCGGTATTCTCGGCGTGCGGAACTAGCGCGGCGTCAGCGCCTCGAGCTCGGTGCCCGCGGCGTATGCATAACTCACGTATGCATCGAAGCCGTCGACGATGAGCCCGACCGGCCGGCTCGCCTGGAGGCGGTGCACGCCGTCGTTCTGGCGGCCGGGGGTGAGGCGCTTGCCGTCGGGCTTGGTCTCGTCGTAGACGGGGAACGACAGCTGGCAGCGCCAGACGTCGAAGCCCTCGCCGTTGACGAGGCCGGTGACGGGGCTCTTGGACGGGGGGACGAACGCGATGCTGCACGCGTCCGCGTCGAACGGGATGCCGTCGAACAGGAGCTCGGTGCCCTTGGGCGCGAGCACGGTGAGGAAGTCGAAGGCGTATTTGTCGGGCGTGAGGAACACGTATTCGCCGCGGAACTGCTCGACCGGCGGGACAATCACGAACGACGGATCTCCGCCGGGGAGGCGCTGCGGGATGCCCGCCGCGTCCTGCGAGGCCGACACCAGGGCCACGTGCACGGCGCCGTCGGTCTCGATGGTGAAGTCCTGGTGGACCTTGATCTCGCGGAACTCGCCGGGGCCATTCATGTAGAAGTCGTCGAGGCCGGTGTCCTTCGGCAGGTTCGTGCGAACGTGCGTCGTGCCCTCGGTGACGGTGACGATGCGCACGAAGTCCGGTTGGTCGAACGCACCGACGCCGGTGGCGCCGGCGTTGGCGACGGCGCGCGCGCGGTTGGGAGACCGCGCGATGATGAACCGGCGCCCCGCGGTGCGCGCCGGGTCGAGCTGCTCCTCGAGGTGGTCGGCGCAGCACGCGCGCTCGGCGAAGTCGTTCCACGCCGGCGCGTCGGACGCCTCGCTGCCGCTGAACACCACCACCGGCTGCGACGCGTCGATCAGCGTGCCGGTGAAGTCGGCGTGGAACGAGCCGGTCTCGAGGTTCAGCACCTCGAACGGTTGGAGCGTGAAGCTGATGGTCTCGCCGGGCGCGGTCGCCTTGATCGGTCCGCCCTCGACGATGGGGGCGGTGGTCTTCACCTTGACGCTGGTGTCCTTGCGGGTGCCGACGATGGTGAGGAACTGGCGGAGATCGAGGCGGAAGTCCTTGTTCGGGTCGCTGTCGCGCGCGATCGTCTGCGGCCAGCCGACGACGACGTAGCGGCCCTCCATCGCCTCGACGGGCTTGAGCAGCGACGCGTCGTTGGAGAACACGTTGACGTTCTCGAGCGGGTTGAACTGGTAGGCGATGATCGGGACGTCGCTCGTGACCTTGTAGGCGTGGCGCGTGACGGCGGTGTGGGTCTCGCCGGTGCCGGAGATGTCGGTGGAGCCGTCGACCCAGCGCGGACCGAGGAGGAACACCTCGAGGTTCTGCGCGGTGACGCGTGCCTTGGCGACGACGCGGAGCTTGGGGGGCTCGCCGGGCTTCGCGTCGTCCTGCTCGATCGTGACGTTGGCCGAGACGTCGCTCTGCGGGTTGCTCACGACGACCGCGTACTGCTGCGCCGTGGCGTTGAGGCTCGCGCTGATCCGCGCGTTGTCGAGGTGCGCCGCCCAGTATTCGCAGCCGATGTTGCTCTTGCGGGCGCGCGCGACCGCGCAGAGATCGTCGCAGATGCCCTGCCGGCACGCCTTGCCCTGGCCCGTGCACACCACGCCCGGGTCGTAGCCCGAGCCATCGAAGCGGCAGGTGTCGACGCGGGAGGCGTCCATGCCGCCGCAGGTCGTCGAGCCGGGGCGACACGGCTTGCAGCCCATCTCGCCCGTGGCGCAGGCGAGGTCGCGCGAGGCGCAGTCCTCGAGCGTCGACCAACCGGGGCGGGTGTCGATGCCCTTCTGGCACTCCTGATGGAGCGCGCCGTCGCAGCGGCGCTCGCCGAGCTTGCAGAGCGGCGACTCCGGCGCCTGCGCCTCTTGGCGGTAGGCGCTGTCGAAGGTGCACGCGATGAACGAGCGCACCATCACGACGGCGAGGCCGATCGCGACCAGCCGCGTACGCATCACCAGTACCCGAACGCCGTCTCGTACGCGTAGGCAGACCACGCCGACCGACCGAGCTGGCCGTAGCGAACGGCGTCGTAGGAGAAGTCCTCGAGCTTGGCGGCGATCGCGCCGAGGACGAGGTTGCCCGGCGGGATGCCGAGCTCGGGCTTCGCCGCGAAGTCGGGGAGGTTGATGGTGCGGGTCTCGCCGGGGGCGACGATCGTCCAGCTGGTGGAGCCGTCGGCCGCGTTGACGCCGAGGACGATGAGGTTGGCGCTCCCGGGCGGCAGATCGAGCTTCACCGTGCGGCCGTCCCAGGGCTTGTCGGCGGCCGGCGAGGCGAACTTCGGCAGCGGGATGAACGGACCGATCGCCGTCGGGTCGCTCGTGGTGCGCGAGCGATAGCGGAGGATCGCGCTGAGCGGCACGCCCCCGGGGCCGCCCGTCGTGGCGTCGACCGCGGTGATGTAGCTGTTGGTCGCGAGCGGCCCGGTGAGCGGGGGCGTGCCGACGAACGAGAGCACGCCGGTGAACGGTAGGAGCTCCTCGCGCGGACCGTGCGGCAGGATCATGAAGCCCTCGCCGAGGTCGACCGCGAGCGTTGCCTTCAAACGGTCGGGCCCGCGCGGCGAGGTGGGAATGCCGGTGACCGTGTGGCGCACCGAGTGCGTGAACGTGCCGGTCATCGGGACGAGCACGCGGTCGACGACGCCGCCGATCGGCACGCCGACGCCGCGAACGACGCCGTAGACGTAGGGATCGAAGGTGGCGGGGCCGGTCATCGGCCGGTCCTCGATGCCGGCCATCGCGTAGATCGTGACGTTGCCGGGGAGCGTGACGAGCTGGAACTCGTAGCCGACCGTGCCGGGCGACGACTGCAGCGTGGCCTGCGCCGGGTCCGGGAGCTGGAACGCGGTGAGGTTGTTGCGCGAGGCGGCGAACACGTAGGCGGCGACGCGCTGGGTGGGCTTCTTGGCGCCGGGGACGCCCTTCCACTCCGCCTTCTTGAACTCGATGCCGCCCGGCCACACCAGCTCGCCGACGATGGTGCCGGCGTTGCGCGCCTTGCCGCCGACCGGGGGCGGCTGACCGTCGGGCGGGATGCACGCCGTCGACATCACCGCGTTGAGGTAGACGGTGACGCTGCGAACGTTGACGCCGTCGAACGTCGTGGGCTGCAGGCACTTCTTGGTGATCGTGACCGTGAGCGGCGCGGGGGGCGGCGCGGGGAACGATGCGACGCCGGAGCCGCTCGTCTTGCCCTGCTGCACGGTGCCGTCGGAGCCGCGGACGACGACGGTGGCGTCGGGGACGAGATCGCCCTCGGGGTTCGCCAGGGCGAGCACCTTGAGCTCGCCCGGGAGCTTTCCGCCCGCGAGCCCGCCGCGGTAGCCGTCGCTCGTGTCGGCGTAGGTGTAGGCGTCGCGAACGGTGGTGACGAGCTTGTCGGCGGTGGTGACCGCGACCGACTTGGTGCCGGGCAGCCCCTCGGGGGCGACGCACGTGATGTGGGTCGCGTCGACCACGGCGACGTCGCCGCAGGGCTTGCCGTCGATGGTCACCGACGCGCCCGTGGTCCACGTGGTGCCGCGGCCCTTGAGGGTGACGAGCGTGCCGCCGGTGGTCGCGCCGTTGTTCGGGTCTGCGTAGAAGGAGTCGTAGGTGTAGCCCGACTTGAGGATGGCCTTCTGGCCGGTGGGTGCGTCGGTGACGATGACGTCGGCCGCGCCGGGCTCGCCCGGCGGCGTGATGACCTGCACGTGGTACGGGTCGTTGGCCACCGTCTCCTCGACCGGCACGTCGAGCGAGCCGATGCGCACGCGCGTCTTGCTCGAGAAGCCACGGCCGCGGATCTCGATGCGCGTGCCGCCGTTGAACGGACCGTGCGACGGCTGCACCCCGAGCACCGCGTAGGGCGGCCCCGCCTCGAGATCGACGGCGCCGTAGCTGTCGAGCCCGTCGCCCCCGTCGCCGGTGTTGAAGCCGGCCCCCGAGTCGAGCGTGTTCTGCCCGCTGAGATCGCGGCTGCTCGCGCAACCGAGGAGCAAGCCGAGAACAAGCGTAAACCGGTGCATGGGGTGGAGAAAGGCTAGAGCAGGGACCCCCGATCGGCCAGCCTGCCCGAGCGCGGCCTTGACCATCCCCGGGTGGGAGCGAATGATCAGAGACAATGAGGGGAGGCGGCTGGATCGCGGTTGCGCTGCTCCTCGGCGGCTGCCGCATCTCGTCGGAGGGCCTGGCCCCGGAACCGACCGCGCTCGACGACGCGGGCAATCCGCTCCTCGACAGCTCCACCGGCGAGGTCGGGCCCGGCGTGGACGGGGGCACCGACACGAGCCCGACCGACAGCACCCCGCTGTTCCCGGTCGACGACAGCGGCTCGGTGCCGGAGTGCACCGGCAAGGCCGACGGCACCGTGTGCGGCGCGCCCACGCCGCGGAGCATCTGCGTCGCCGGCGAGTGTCTACCGAGCCGCTGCGGCGACGGCATCGTCGACCCGACGCGCGAGGACTGCGACGACAAGAACACCGACGACGGGGACTCCTGTCCGGGCGACTGCAAGGCGAAGTGCAAGAGCAACCCCGACTGCAACGACTCCAACGAGTGCTCGGTCGACACCTGCGATCTCACGCGCCACGTGTGCAACGCACCCGCGCCGGTCTCCGGGAGGCCCGCCTGCACGCTGATGGGCGGTGGCGTCGGCGTGTGCAACGGCACGGCCTGCACGCCCGCCGACTGCGGCAACGGCGTCAAAGAGGGCACCGAGGAGTGCGACGACAAGAACACCAACGACGCCGACGGCTGCAAGAGCGACTGCACCTTCACCTGCGAGATGGACGCCGACTGCAACGACGGCGACGCCTGCAACGGCGTCGAGACCTGCGACACCGGCAAGCACACGTGCAAGACCGGGATGACGAAGTCCTGCGGCGACGGCAACAACTGCACCGTCGACCGCTGCGTCGCGCCCGCCGGCACGTGCACCAACACGCTCGTCGACTTCGACCTCGACACCTACGCCCCGACGAGCCTCGGCTCGTGCGGCAAGGACTGCCACGACGGCAACCCGCGGGTGCACCCGAACCAGACGGACTTCTTTCTCACGGCCTACACCAAGATCGGCGGCGGCACCTCGTTCGACTACGACTGCGACGGCAAAGAGGAGCAGCGCAACACCACGCTCGGCAAGTGCGTGAAGTCCGGGGCCGACTGCGTGCACACGCTCGGATGGGCCGGGAGCGCGCCGCCGGCGTGCGGCGGGAGCGACTTCATCGTCGAGTCCTGCGAGCCCGGCAGCTGCAAGACGATCGTCTCAACGATCAAATACGGCCAGGACTGCCACTAAAGGGCGGGCGCGGCCCTTTCGCCGCCGTCGCCCGTCGACCGTGCCGACCCAATAGGCGCGCGCGTCAGCGAGCGCCTCGGTGATTCGCGCCCATCGCACCGGTAGGCGCTCGCTGACGCGCGCGCCCATTCGGTCCGCTTCCCACGCAGCCCGCGCGAGCAACGTCCGCGAGTCGCCGAAAACGCTCTCATCACTTCTTGAACCAGCGCGAGAAGAGGCCGCCCTTCTCGGGTGCGCTTCGCATGCCGTGGAGGCGAATTTCCCGCACCGCCTCGAGGTTCTGTGGGTTGAGCGTGGCGGCGCGGCGGAAGTCCTTCATCGCCTCTTCGTCCTTGCCGAGCCGCTTGAGGATCGCGCCGCGGTAGTAGAGCGCGCGGTCCGAGTCGGGGTCGAGCTTGAGCGAGCGGTTGACGACGGCGAGCGCGTCGCGCGCCGCGTTCTGACCCGAGCCCATGCTCTCGAGCCACCCGAGCAGCGCGAGGTACTCGCCGCGCTCGGGATCGGCGTCCGCTGCGAGCTTCGCGTGCTCGAGCGCGCGCGGCGTCTCGCCGCGCTTGAGGAAGTGCTCCGCCTTGGCGAAGTTGGTCGCGGCGCCGAGCACGCGGGCGACCTCGGCGGAGTCGTCGCGCGGAGAGACCGAGCCCGCGCTGTCGTAGGTCTTGCGGCGGTCGGGGTCGCTCAACAGCTTGTGCGCCTCGCTGATCGCCGAGAACACGCGGTCGGCGAGCTCGCGTAGATCGGCGAGCGGTTCGGGCAAGCGGTCGGGGTGAAACGTCTTCGCCGCCTTGAGGTACGCCGCCTGGATATCCTGCGGGCTCGCCGTCTTGGGCACCCCGAGGATCTGGTAGGGATCCTTGGTGGCGAGCAGCGCCGCGCGGTCTGTGAGCAGCTGGCGCCGTTCGTCCTCGGCCGGCGGCGCGGTCACCGGCGCGGCGCTCGGCGCCGGGATCGGAGCGACGGTGCTCGGCCTCGTGATCGGCGCCGTGCTCGGGACCGGGCGCGACGGCGGCGGACGCGGACTTACCGGCGCGGCCTCGGTGATCTTCGGCGGCGGCGGGACGTAAACGCGCTGCGAGGACACGCTCGGTCGCGCGGGCGGCTTCGAGCTCGGGCTCGAGTCCGGCGGCGGCGCGGTGTCGGGGAGCTTGCGCGGCGGCGGCGCGGAGCTGTTGGTCGCCCGCATCGGCGACATCGGCGGGAACGAGCGCCCGGCG
>JALHOE010000169.1 GCA_022843175.1 Deltaproteobacteria bacterium | reverse complement strand
GCGGGCGGCGGCGCGGCGGCCGCCGACTTCATCCCGTGCGGCGGCGTCTTCGGCGAGAACGCCTTGGGTGCCGCATCGCGCGGCAGCTCGGCACCGCAGCCGAGACAGAACTTGTAGTGATCCTGATTCTCCTTGCTGCACTTCGCGCAGGTGATCACGTGACGGCCTCCTCAGGCGTTCCCCCCGGCCGCCTTCGATGCACCGGGGATCAGCAACTGCACCGAGAGCGCAAACGCGACTCAGCCGGCTGGGGATTATCGCCTTATGGAGTCAGGGGTCAAGAATAGTCGTCACACGTCAGTCGACTGTCGACAGGGCGCTTACGCCGGACTTGACTGGATCCCCTCCAATGAGCGACCGAACTGCTGACCGCGAGCTTCTCGATCGTGCCCAGCGCCGCATCCCCGGCGGCGTGAATTCCCCGGTCCGCGCGTTCCGCGCGGTCGGTGGCGTTCCGGTCTTCGTCGACCGCGCCGAGGGCGCCTACCTCTACGACCGCGCCGGCAACGCCTACGTCGACTTCGTGGGGTCCTGGGGCCCCATGATCCTCGGCCACGCGCACCCGGACGTCGTCGCCGCGATCTGCGCCGCCGCCGCGCGCGGCACGTCCTACGGCGCGCCGACCGAGCAGGAGATCCGCTACGCGGAGACGATCGGCGAGCTCTACCCGTCGATCGAGATGATGCGCGCGTGCTCGTCGGGCACCGAGGCCGCGATGAGCGCGGCGCGGGTGGCGCGCGGCTTCACCAAGCGCGACGGGATCATCAAGATCGAGGGCTGCTACCACGGCCACGCGGATTTCTTCCTCGTGAAGGCCGGCAGCGGCCTCGCCACGTTCGGCGCCCCGGACAGCGCGGGCGTGCCCAAGGGCGCGGCGCAGGACACCATCGTCGTCCCGTTCAACGACGTCAGCGCGATCGAGGCCGCCTTCGAGGCCCACCCCAACGGCGTCGCCGCGATCATCCTCGAGCCGGTCGTCGGGAACATGGGCTGCGTCCCCCCCGACCCGCACTACCTCGAGCGCGTTCGCGCGATCTGCGATCGGCACGGCGCGCTCCTCATCCTCGACGAGGTGATGACCGGCTCGCGCGTCGCCCGCGGCGGCGCGCAGCAGCTCTTCAACGTCAAGCCCGACCTCACCGTGCTCGGGAAGGTCATCGGCGGCGGCATGCCGCTCGCGGCCTACGGCGGCCGGCGCGACGTCATGTCGGTCATCGCGCCGCTCGGCGCCGTCTACCAAGCCGGCACGCTCTCCGGCAACCCGGTCGCGGTCGCCGCGGCGCTCGCCACCATCAAGCACCTCACCGACGACTTGTATCGGCGCATCGATAAGTGGACGGCAGACCTGCAGCAGGGGCTCTCGTCGATCCTCCACGAGAAGGGCGTCCCCGGCGTGGTCCAGCGCGTCGGCTCGATGTTCACCCTCTTCTTCACAGAGGCCGCCGCCGTGCGCTCCTGGGACGACGCCAAGGGCTGCGACACCGCGCGGTTCGGCCGTTTTCACGCCGCGATGCTCGCCAAGGGCGTTTATCTGCCTCCGTCGCAGTTCGAGGCCGCGTTCGTCTCGGGCGCCCACGGGCCGAGCGAGCTCGATCAAACGCTCACCGCAGCCCGCTCCGCGATCGAGTAATCTCGCGCGACCGTGGCACTGAAGAAGAAAGCCGTCTCCACCTCACGCGGGGCCCGCTCCAACGGGCACGCGATCGTCAAGCCGGGCTCCCAGGACGAAGCGCTGCACCTGCCCACCGGCGGCGATCGCCGTCGTCACACCTACCGGCCGCCGCACGTCCCCCCGGTCGAAGCGGTCGGCCTCGAGGAGCGCGCGGCCTCGCTGGCGAAGCGCTCGATCAAGAAGGCCTCCAAGCTCGAGGGCTTGAAGATGGCCATCTCCATGATGGACCTCACCACGCTCGAGGGTAAGGACACGCCCGGCAAGGTCGTCGCGATGTGCCGCAAGGCGCTCCGCCCGCACGATCGGCTGGACGTGCCGTCCTGCGCGGCGGTGTGCGTGTACCCGAACCTCGTCCCGGTCGCCAAGCGCGCGCTCGCCGGGTCCACCGTCAAGATCGCGAGCGTCGCCACCGCGTTCCCGAGCGGTCAGTCCCCGCTCAAGGTGAAGCTCGACGACGTCCGCCGCGCCGTCGAGTTCGGCGCCGACGAGATCGACATGGTCATCGATCGCGGCGCCTTCCTCCGCGGCGACTACGGCAAGGTCTTCGACGAGATCGCCGCCACCAAGGAGGCGTGCGGCCGCGCGCACCTCAAGGTGATCCTCGAGACCGGCGAGCTCGGCACCTACGACAACGTCCGCCTCGCGTCGGCGATCGCGATCGAGGCCGGCGGAGACTTCATCAAGACGTCCACCGGCAAGGTGCAGCCCGCGGCCACGCTGCCGGTCACGCTCCTGATGCTCGAGGTCATTCGCGACTACGTGGACGACGGGTGGCGCGTGATCGGCATGAAGCCCGCCGGCGGCGTGCGCAACGCCAAGCAGGCGCTCCAATACCTCTGCGTCGTCAAGGAGACGCTCGGCGACCAGTGGCTCGACCCCGACCTCTTCCGCTTCGGCGCGAGCGCGCTCCTCAACGACGTGCTCATGCAAATCGAGAAGGAGCACACCGGCCGCTACGCGGGCGAGGACTACTTCTCCAAGGATTGATGCGCCCGTCGACCCTCTCTTCTCTCGCCGGTAAACGGTAAACGGTAGACCCAGGAAATCATGGCCAGCAAAGAGCTCGCGACCGTCACCCAGGGCACCGCGCTTCGACCGCCGAAGCACGGCTGGCAGTACGCCCCCTCCCCCGAGGGCACCGACCACTTCAAGCTCAAGCCGCGCTACGAGCTGTTCATCGGCGGCAAGTGGGTCGAGCCGCAGAGCGGCAAGTACTTCAAAACGATCAACCCCGCGACCGAGACGGTGATCGCCGAGGTCGCCGAGGCCTCGGCCGAGGACGTCGACCGCGCCGTGCGCGCCGCGCGCGCCGCCTACGACACGGTGTGGTCGAGGATGAGGGCGAGCGAGCGCGCCAAATACATCTATCGCATCGCGCGCCGCATCCAGGAGCGGTCACGCGAGCTCGCGGTCGTCGAGTCGCTCGATGGCGGCAAGCCGATCAAGGAGTCGCGCGACGTCGATCTCCCGCTCGCGGCAGCGCACTTCTTCCACTACGCGGGCTGGGCCGACAAGCTCGCCTACGCGATCCCCGGTCGGCGCGCCCGTCCGCTCGGCGTCGCGGGTCAGGTCATCCCGTGGAACTTCCCGCTGCTGATGGCCGCGTGGAAGCTCGCCCCTGCCCTCGCCTGCGGCAACACGGTGGTGCTCAAGCCCGCCGAGACCACCCCGCTCACCGCGCTCCTCCTCGCCGAGATCCTCGAGGAGTGCGAGCTGCCCCCGGGCGTCGTCAACATCGTCACCGGCGCGGGCGTCACCGGCGGCGCGGTCGTCAACCACCCCGACGTCAACAAGGTCGCCTTCACCGGCTCCACCGGCGTCGGCAAGCGCATCCAGCGCGATCTCGCGGGCAGCAACAAGAAGCTCACCCTCGAGCTCGGCGGCAAGGCGGCCAACATCGTCTTCGCCGACGCGGCGATCGATCAGGCGGTCGAGGGGATCATCAACGGCATCTACTTCAACCAGGGGCACGTCTGCTGCGCCGGCTCCCGCCTCCTCGTCGAGGAGAGCGCGCACGACACGCTGGTGCGCAAGCTCACCCGCCGCATCGAGAACCTCCGCGTCGGCGACCCGCTCGACAAGAACACCGACGTCGGCGCGATCAACTCGCGCATGCAGCTCGAGAAGATTCAGGAGCTCGTCGCGGCGGGCGTGAGCGAGGGGTGCATGATCCACCAGTCGCACGCCCAGCTCCCGAGCAAGGGCTTCTTCTTCGCCCCCACGTTCTTCACCGGTGTGTCGCAGAGCCATCGCATCGCGCAAGAGGAGATCTTCGGCCCGGTGCTCTCGGTCATCACCTTCCGCACGCCCGAAGAGGCCGTCGAGAAGGCCAACAACACCCACTACGGCCTGTCGGCCGGCATCTGGACCGACAAGGCCGCCAAGGTCTTCTGGATGGCCAAGCGCATGCGCGCCGGCGTGGTGTGGGCCAACACGTTCAACAAGTTCGACGCGACGTCGCCGTTCGGCGGCTTCAAGGAGAGCGGCTTCGGCCGCGAGGGCGGGCGCGCCGGTCTCATGCCGTATCTGAACGCCGAGGGTGTTTGATGGACACGCGACTCCCGGTCGAGAAGACCTATAAGCTGTTTATCAAGGGTGAGTTCGTCCGCTCCGAGAGCGGCCGCGCGCTCGCCGTGCCCAACGAGAGCACCGGCGGCATCACCCAGGTCTCGCGCGCCTCCCGCAAGGACGCCCGCGAGGCGGTGATCGCGGCCAAGGCCGGCTGGCACGCGTGGGCGAGCAAGACCGCCTACCTCCGCGGGCAGATCCTCTACCGCCTCGCCGAGGTGATGGAGGGCCGCCGCGCCGAGCTGTGCGAGGCACGCACGCAGGCGGGCGTCTCGAGCGACGAGGCGCGCGAAGAGGTCGATCTGGCGATCGATCGCACCGTCCACTACGCCGGGTGGGCCGACAAGATCAGCATCCTGCTCTCCTCGACCAACCCGGTCGCCGGCCCCCACTTCAACGTCACCTCGCCCGAGCCCACCGGCGTCGTCGCGGTGGTCCCGCCCGACGGCGGCGCCACGCTGCTCACCCTGGTGTCCACGGTGCTGCCGGTGATCGTCAGCGGCAACGGCGCGATCGTCGTCGCCCCCGAGCGCGATCCCCGCACCACCATCGTGTGGTGCGAGTGCGTCGCCACGAGCGACATGCCCGCGGGCGTCGTCAACGTCCTCACCGGGCTCCGCTCCGAGCTCGTGCCGCAGGTCGCCAAGCACATGGACATCCACGCGCTCGACCTGTGGAAGTCCGACACCGTCGACGCCGAGCTCGCCAAGTCCGCGTCCGTCGACGGCGCCGAGAACGTCAAGCGCGTGAAGGTGCGCGACGCGCAGTCTGTCGACTGGGCGAGCGACGACGCGCAGGGCCTCTCGTTCATCGAGCCGTGGCTCGAGCTCAAGACGGTCTGGCACCCGGTCGGGCTGTAGCTCACTCTTCGAGCGATGCGGCTCGCGCTCGCGGTCCTGCTGCTGGTCGGCTGCTCGTCCGACTACGGCGGCGTCGTCTCGGCGCCGCCATCGAAGTTCGGGAGCCTCGGCCCGGACGCGGCCCCCGAACGGTTCTGCGGCGTCGTCCCCGGCGCCGAGTGCACCGCCGAGGGGCAGGAGCTCGCGCGCTGCCTGTGCGGCTCGTTCGAGGAGCAGATCGGCCGCGTGGTCTGCTGCCGCGAGGGCCGCGCGTCCGTCCAGGCCTGCGCCAAGGACAGCGAGGCGCTCGGCTGCGACGGCAAGCCCCTCATCCCCTCCTCGGACTCGGGCGCGGACTAGTTCCAGCTAGGCGCGCGCGTCAGCGAGCGCCTAGGTGATTTCACACCATTCGCAACGGTAGGCGCTCGCTTACGCGCGCGCCTGTTCGGCGTGGTTCCAACGGAAGACGGTTAGCGGTCAACGGTCGACGCAGCCCGCGCGAACAACGTCCACAACCACCGCCAGCGGAAAGTGCCTAGCGGCCGTAGCGGCCCATGGTCTCGACCCGCGCGAGCACATGGCCGTCGATCTTCTTCTCGACGTCCGCGCGCGGCGCACCCTCGGGCAGGCCGAGCTTCTCGAGGTCGAGCGCGTAGAGGCGGAAGAAATAGCGGTGCTCGCCCTTGCCCTTGGGGGGACAGGGGCCGTTCCACTTGGCGTTGCCGAAGTCGTTCTTGCCGATCGTGCCGCGCAGCTCGCTCGCCTCGCCCTCGGGGAGGTTGTTCACCTCGGCCGGGATGTCGAACATGACGAAGTGCGTGAACGTGCCGCCCGGTGCGTCGGGATCGTCGACGATGACGAGGTAGCTCTTGGTCGGCTTCGGCACCTTCGACCAGCGGAGCTGCGGGTTCTTGTCGCCGCCGTCGCAGGTGAAGAGCGCGGGGATGTTCGCGCCGGGGAACCAACCGGGCGTCTCGATCGTCATCGGGTTGCCGGCGTCGACCGCGGGCTTCACCAGGTTCGGCGACGGCGGCGCATCGTCGGGCTTCTTGCACCCGAGGAGCACGCAGAGCGCCAGAAACGAGCCACGCATCGGCCGCTCAGGAGATGCCGAACGCGCGCAGCTTCTTGTGCAGCCCCTCGCGCGTGATCCCGAGGGTGCGCGCGGCGGCCGTCTTGTTGTTGCCGTGCTCGCGGAGCGACTCGATGAGCATGTACTTCTCGAGCTGGTCCATCATCTCCTTGAGCGTGCCCTTCTTGGGCGCGGCGCGGTCGACGACGTTGTCGACCTGCCGGATGCGCGGGCTCAGGAGGTCGGGCGTGGCGAAGCCGTTGGGATCGATCTGGATGACGATCCGCTGCACCTCGTTCTCGAGCTCGCGCACGTTGCCCGGCCAGTCGTAGGCCTGGAGCAGCTCCATCGTCTGCTGGCTGAAGCCGGACACCGACTTTCCGATCTCGGAGGCGTACTTGGCGAGGAAGAAGCCGGCGAGCAGCGGGATGTCCTCTCGGCGCTCGCGCAGCGCCGGCACCCGCAGCGGGAAGACCGCGAGCCGGTAGTACAGATCTTCGCGGAACCGCTTCTCCTCGACCTCTTTCTTGAGGTTGCGGTTGGTGGCGGTGACGATCCGGACGTTTACGTGGATCGGCTTGTTGGCGCCCACGGGGCGAATCTCGCCCTCTTGCAGCGCGCGGAGCAGCTTCGCCTGGAGCGACAGCGGCATCTCGCCGATCTCGTCGAGGAAGAGCGTGCCGCCGTCGGCGAGCTCGAACAAGCCGCGCTTGTCGTCGGTGGCGCCGGTGAACGAGCCCTTCTTGTGGCCGAACAGCTCGCTCTCGAGGAGGTTCTCGGGCATCGCGGCGCAGTTCTGCGCGACGAACAGCTTGTCGCGGCGGGTGGACTTGTAGTGCACCGCCGACGCGATCAGCTCCTTGCCGACGCCGGTCTCGCCCTCGATGAGGACGGTGACCCGCGTGTTGACCACCTTCTCGAGCTTCGCCTTGAGCTCGTCCATCGGCTTGCTCACGCCGATGATCTCGCGACGGCCCTCGCGCTTCTCCTCGCGCGTCTTGAGGAAGGTGTTCTCCTTGCGCGCCCGCTCCTCGGCGAAGTGCAGGCGCTGGATGAGGCGCGCGTTGGCGATCGCGAGCGACGCGTTGGTCGCGAGGAGCGACAACAGGTCGAGCTCGGCGGTGTTGAAGATCTGCGCCGGACCCGAGCCGCGGTTGTCGACCTGGAGGATGCCGAGGATCTCCTCGCCCTTCCACAGCGGGACGCCGAGGGTGGAGCGGATCTGCGCGCCGATCAGCGACGCCGAGCCGACCTCGCTCGGCGCGTCGGCCGCGAGCACCGCCGCGCGCTCCTGCACCACCTTCTTGAAGATGCTGCGGGTGAGCGGGATCGCGCCGGCCTGCTGCTCGCCCCGCATGCGCGTGAGCACGGGCACGTAGGTGGGGAGCTTCTGCGCGCCCTTGCCGCTGTCGGGCGAGGGATCGTCGTCGTCGCGGAGCGCGATGGTGACGTGCGTCGCCTTGGGCACGAGGGAGATCACCGCGTCGCCGACGCGGCGCAGGACCTCGTCGAGCTCGGTCGGCGCGCCGATCCAGATGCTCGACTCGTAGACGCTCCGCAGCAGCGAGGGCTGCTTCTCGATCTCGAGCGCGGCGGGGCGGAGATCGTCGATCGAGCGGACCGCGACGACGCGGGTGTCGTCGGCGTCTTCCTTGATCGACACCGCGAGGACGACCGGATCCTCGGTGACGCCGAGCTCCACCAGGTCGC
Source organism: Deltaproteobacteria bacterium (assembly GCA_022843175.1). Lineage (GTDB taxonomy): Bacteria > Myxococcota_A > Polyangia > Polyangiales > JADJMO01 > JALHOE01. The sequence goes on along the minus strand of JALHOE010000169.1, from coordinate 11,026 downwards.
CCTCTTCGAGGACCATCTGCCGGCCGTTGGTCTCGTCGAGCTTTACCCGCTCGCCGCGACGCACGACCGCGGTGCCGTTGGTGCTCTTGAGGTCCTGCAGAACGAACCGCTCGCCGGACCACGCGACGCGCGCGTGCTCCGACGAGAGGAATCGCGCATCGATCGCGAGGTCGTTGCCCGTGACCCGGCCGATGCGGATCGGCTGCGCATCGCCGTCGGAGCGCTGGGCCGTCTGCCCCGCGCCCTCGCCTCGCGTGACCTCGAGTCGAATCACCGCTACTTCTTGCCGCCGCCGGATGCCGCGCGCGCGCGGAGCTTGTTTGCGATCGGCTCGAGCTGGGCGGCCTCGCGGTTCGCCGTCTCGCTGCCCTTCTCGCGCTCGCTCTTCACCAGCTTCGAGATCGCGTCGGCGACCTTGGCGCTGCCGCCGGGGAGGCTGCGGTCGAGCGCCATCTGCACGTAGCTGCGGGGCGCCGGCGACGTGATGTTCGGCATGAACTTCACGAGCTCGACCATGTCGTCCTCTTTGCCGTACTCGGCGAGCATCCAGATCGCCTTCTGCGCCTTGATGCCGGCCGCCGTGCCGCCGGAGGTGACCTTGGTGAAGCCCTGCTTATCGACCTCTTTGACCGCGGCCTGGAACTCCGTGAAGTAGCACTTCGCGTCCTGGTCGCACTTGTCGGTGACCTCTTGGACGAGCTTGAGCTCCTCGGAGTACTTCGGCGTCTTGTCGTGCCAGATGACGTAGAGGTCGGACTTGCCGTCCTTGCCCTTCTTCTCCGGGTGGGCCTCGCACTGCTGATCCTTCGGCATGTTCTTGGCCTTGGGATCGCACTCCTTCTCGCTGTGCTCCATGACGCGCCACATCGGGTCGCGCTTGTCGCTCAGCTTGGCCTTGTCGTAGGCGGCCTTGAGCGCGCCCATCTTGTCCTTGGGCGCGAGCCAGATCGCCGAGCCGAGCGCGGCGGTCTTGAGGTCCTCGTTGGCCTTCTTGTCCTCGGCGATGGCGAGGAGCCAGTCGGTCATCTCCTTCTGCATGAGACGGGACGCCGAGGCCGCGATGTCGGTCTTGAGCTTGTCGCTCGTGGAGTTGGCGTAGCCCTCTTTGATCGCGCTCTGGACCGTCTCGTCGGCGGGGAGCGAGACGAGGAGGCCGATCAGCGGCTTGCGGTCGGCGTCCTTGGTGGCCTTGTTGCGGACGATGCCCGCGATCTCGTGCGCGACCTTCGGGAGGCCGATGTTGGCGACGGTGGTCGTGGCGATGTCGACGTAGGCGGTGGGCTTTCCGCTGCCGCCGGGGGAGATGTACTTCTTGAACTTCTCCTTGACCGCCTGGACGCTCTTGTTGCCGTCCTCGTCCTTCACGAACGGCATGAGCGGCGCGATCGCCGGCTCGCCGATCTTCGCGATCGAGCCGCCGAGGATCATCGACACCGCGGTGGTGAGCGGCGACGCCTGCTCGACCTCTTCGCCGGTGGTCGGGTCCTTGCGCTTCGCGAGCTTGCTCGCGTGCTCGAACATCGCGTCGATCATCGCCTGCACGTTGCTCGCGTCGGCCAGATCGCCGAGGGCCTGCGCGGCGATCGCCTGGCGACCCGCGAGCTCCTTGTTCGGCACCGTGTCCTGGCCGTCGTTGGGCGTGGTGACGATGGCGAGGACGTCGTTCTTCTGGCCGGTGGCCTTGATGGCCGAGAGCGCGTCGCCGTACATCGCGCCGAGCTCGCCGGAGCGACGGTCGGCGAACTTCACGGCCTTGAGGGCGGTGACGAGGGCGGCGCCGAGGTCGCCGTCGCCCTGGAACTGGTCTTTGTTCTTGATGACCGAGCGGGTGGCCGACTTGGCCTCGTCGTCGTTGTCGCCCGGCTTGTAGTTCTTGATCGCGTGGACGAACGCGGGCTTGGCGCGCTTGTCGTCCGCTTGCGACAAGATGTCCATGATCTTCTTGCGGTCCTTGGACGCCTCCTTGAGCGAGTCGTCGGTGTAGGCCTTCGCGAGCGGCTCGATCGCTTTGTCGAGGAACTCCTTCTTCTGCTCCGGCTTGCCGCTCTGATCGACGTTGCGCCACGCCTGCGCGGCTCCCTCGATCGCGCGACTGCGATCGAGCGGGTTCGGGTCGGTCAGGTGCTTGACCTGCCACTCGAGGCTCTTCGGATCGTCACAGCCGATCAACGACAGCGACAACGCGACGAAGACGCCAAACACGAACGGACGGAGCGGGCGACGCATGCTGTGCCTCCACCTTCGGACAAGGGCGTTTTGGACTGCGCCACGAAGCAATCCGCAACGAGGAATCGCGCGGAATCCTAGGAAGCTCAACCGCTGCCTGTCAACGAATCTTCACACCATCGACGACGATGCTTGTGCCCCGGCATCGCCGATCGGCGCGACGGTGTCGCTGCGACGAGCTCAGACGCGACGGGCGCCGTCGACGAGCGACGCGACGAGCGGGCCGTATCCCTGCAACGCGACGCGCTGCAGATACAGCTCCATGCCGCGGAACCCTCCGAGCTCCTCGCCGCCTCCCGCGCGACCGGGGCCGCCGTGGACCAGCTGCGCCATCACGGTGCCGGGGGGGATGGCCGAACCGGCGCTCTTCTCGCTGCCGAGGACGAGGCGGCCGTGCGACGACGCGATGCCGTAGACGACCTCTCGCACGAGCTTCTTGTCGTCGCTGTAGAGCGACGCGACGAGGCCGCCGCCGCCCCGACGAACGGAGGCGATCAGCGCGTCGACCGATTCATAGGGAATCAATGTAGTGCAGGGCCCGAAGATCTCGTGCTCGTGCACGACGCTGGCCGCGTCGCTCGCCTCGAGGAGCGTGGGCGCGACGAAGAAGCCCCGGTCGCCGTCGACGCCGAGCGGGCTCTTCGGCTTGCCGCCGCCGACGATCGCGCGACAGCCGCCCTGCACGAACCGCTCGATCATCGCGAGCACGTCTGCCTGCTGCTTCTTGGTCGCGACCGGGCCGACCACGACGTCCTCGCGCGAGGGATCGCCGACCTTGGCCTCGCCGATGCGCTCGGCGAGGGCCTCGCGCACCGCCTCGAGCCGCTCGCGCGGCACGAACACGCGGCGGATCGCCGTGCACTTCTGCCCCGCCTTCTGGGTCACGTCGCGCACGACGTCCTTGAGGAAGAGATCGAAGGTGTCGGTGCCGCTCTCGACGTCGGGGCCGAGGATCGCGGCGTTGAGCGAGTCGGCCTCGATGTTCACGCGGACCGCGTGCTCGACGACGTTCTTCATGCCGCGAAGCATCGCGCCGGTGCCGCCCGAGCCGGTGAAGGCGAGGACGTCCTGCCCGCCGAGCTGGTCGACGAGGTTGCCGGTGGCGCCCGCGAGGAACGAGAGCGCGCCTGCCGGGAGCAGCTGCTGCTCGTGCGCGAGCTCCATGATCCGATGCGCCATCAGGGCGGTGGACGTGGCCGGCTTGGAGATGACGGGCACGCCCGCGAGCAGCGCGACCGCCGCCTTCTCGGCGAGGCCCCACGCGGGGAAGTTGAACGCGTTGATGTGCACGGCGACCCCGTGGAGCGGGAAGTATGCGTGCTGACCGGTGAGCTTCGACGAGCGGCCGAGGTTGATCGGGTCGCCGTCGACGAGCATCTTGGTGTCGCCGAGCTCCTCGGCCACGTCGGCGTAGGCGGCGAGCGTGAGCGACGCGCCGTCGACGTCGAACTTGGCGTCGCTCCGCGTGTTGCCCGCGTTCTGCACGCCGAGGCCGATCAGCTCGTCGCGCTTCTCGTGGATGGCGCGGGAGAACTTGCGGAGCAGCGCGCCGCGCTCCTTGAAGGTGAGCGCGCGGAGGGCCGGGCCGCCCCGGTCGCGGGCGAACGCGTACGCCGCCGCCATGTCGACGCCGTCGGTCGAGGTCTCGGCGAGCACCTCCTCGGTGGTGGGGTTGACCAGCTGCGCCGGCTTACCCTTGCCCTCGACCCACGCGCCCGACACGAGGCTCCCGAGCTTCTTCATGGCGGGTGCTCATACCCACGCGACGCGCGAACGTCTATTGCAGCCGCGTGAAGGAGCCGGCGGGCGTTGGGTCGATCCTCGCGCTGGCGGGCCCGGCGATCGCCGGGATGCTGCTCCAGACCGGGGTGCTCTACGCCGACCGCGTCATGCTCGGGCACCACTCGGGCGGCGCGCTCGCGGCCATGCAGATCGCCGGGCCGCTCGAGTGGACGCTGGTCTCGGTGGCCTCGGCGTTCTCGGTCGGCACGCTCGCGCTCGTCGGCCGCGCCGTGGGTGCGGGCGATCACGACGCAGCGCGCCGTCACACCACCATGGCGATGGCCGTGGCGCTCGGCCTCGGCGTGGTCGTCGCGGCGGTCGCCTACGCGGTCGTGCTGCCGACGCTCCATGTCCTGTTTCCCCACGCCGATGCGGCGCGGGCGTTGGCGCGCGAGTACCTCGCGGTCGCGCTGATCGCAGCGCCCTTCTACTGCGTGGGCGTCGCCGGGTTCGCCGCGCTCTCGGCGTCCGGCGACACGATGACGCCGCTCAAGATCGGCATCGCCGTCAACGTCGTTCACATCGCGATCAACCTCGCCCTCATCCCGCGGTGGGGCGCGCGCGGCGCCGGCATCTCCACCGCCTTCTCCTACGCGGTCGAGGCGGCGCTGACGCTCGCCGCGCTGAGCGGCAGGCTCCGCCCGCTGCGCAAGCCGCGCCGCGAGGACGGCCGCAGCCTCTACCTCCTCTCGATCCCGGCGACGACCGAGCGAATCATCTACCACGTCGCGTACATGGCCTTCGTGTGGATGATCGCGCGCCTCGGCGACGACGCGATGGCGTCCAATCAGGCGTTGATCGCGATCGAGGCGATCTCGTTCATGACCGTCGAGGGCTTCGCCACCGCGGGCGGCGCGCTCGTCGCGCAGGAGCTCGGCGCGGGACGCCCCGACCACGCCGAGCGCGTCGGCTGGTGGTCGACCGGCCTCGCCGTCGTCACGCTCTCGACGTTCGGTCTCGGCTTCGTCGCGCTTCGGCACCAGCTGCCCGCGCTGGTCACGCCGCGGCTCGATCTGCAGCGCGAGGCCGCGCGCGCGCTCGTCGTCGCGGCGCTCGCGCAACCGTTCATGGCCGTCGGCGTCGTCCTCGGACAAGCCGTGCGCGGAGCGGGCGCGACGCGGATCGCGCTCCTGGTCTCGATCGTCGGCGGGTTCGGCGTGCGCCTGCTCGCGACCTGGCTCGCGACCGCGCACGGCCTCGGGGTCACCGGGATCTGGATCGGGAGCACGTGCGACTGGATCGCGCGCACCTTGCTCCTGATCTTCATCTGGCGCTCCGCCGCGTGGCGGCCCGCTGCGCACACCTGAGAGCGCGCAGCCGCAGCTCAGCCGCGTCGCGGTGGCTCGGTCGCGCTCATGAAGCGCATCCATGACCGGCACGCCGGACGCAAGGCCCTCCGGAGAACCCTTTCCGGAGAACCAACATGCTCTACGTCCTCGCTCTGATCCTCGTTGTCGCGTGGCTCCTCGGCTTCACCGCGTTCCACGTCGACAGCGGCCTCATCCACCTGATCCTCGTCGCCGCCGTCGTGGTCATCGCGATCCAGCTCATCACCGGCCGCCGCGCGGTCTGAGGCTGTCCACCGTCGGCCGTCGACCGTCGATCGGACCGACGGATGACGGACGGCGGGCTCAGAGATGCACCACCAACGTCGTGCCCGCCGCCGCGCCGGCGCGACCGGAGTACACGCCGTGCCAGCCCGGCGGCACCTTGGGCGACGTCTGCCCGAACATCCACAGCGCGTCGCGCGGCGAGAGGTTGATGCAACCGTGGCTCTTCGGCTGCCCGAACGAGTCGTGCCAGAACGCCGCGTGCAGGGCGTAGCCCGCGTGGAAGTACTGCACGTAGGGTACGTCGTCGATCCGGTAGCGCGGGTCGGGCTGATCGCCCTCCTTGGCGGGCGGCTTCTCGTCGCCCGCCATCCGCCAGGAGAGGTGCTTGCTGTGAATGCGGAAGTGCCCCTTCGGCGTGGCGCGTGACGTCTCGGGATCGCCCATCACGTCGACGCCGGTCGACACCAACGTGACGAACAGCGGCTTGAGCCCGCGATAGAGGACGAGCGTCTGCTTCAACAGGCTCACCTCGATCCACAGCTCGTCGGCGGCGACGTTGTACGGCAGCTCGGTCGCGCCATCGACGCGGTTCACGGCGTCGGTGCGCACGAGGTAGGTAGCCGCGGGCAAGCCGGCGGGGGCCGCGAGGAGCTCGTGGTACCGCGCGCCGTCGATCACCCGGTCCTTCTTGGCGACGCGCGCGTGCGCCTGGAACGGGAGCACGTGCTCGCTGAGCACCGCCTTGCCCGAGGCGGTGTCGAGCGTGTGGAGGTGGGGCGGCTTCCACCGCACCCAGATCATCGGCAGCTCCTCGCCACCCTCGGTGAGCTCGACGCCCTTGAAGTCGGCGAGCCGCGCCGCGCGCATGCGATCGGCCGGGACGAGGAAGTGCTCGGTCGTGAGATAGAACGTGCGCCCCTCGCTCTCGAACGCCGAGAGGATCGAGAGCCGCATCATCTTCCACGCCTGTGAGATCTGCACGGCGCCGCTCGGCACGAGGCCGGGAAGGATGTTGGGGGCCTGCTTGTGGTCCTCGAGGAACGACGGCACGGGCCCGACGGGCACCGCGGTGAGCGGGGGGAGCTTGCTCGGCTCCATCTTGGCGCGCGCCGCGGCGACGGAGGCGAGGTGCGCCTCGACGTCGCCCTCGACGGCTTTCTGCTGCGCGGCGGTGGGGATGCGGACGTAGAGCGGCGACCCGTTGGACGTGACGTAGCCGTAGGGGAACGGCGACGTTGCATCCGGCGGGCGCATCGCCGCGGCGACCACGACCGGATCGTTGAGGTTGGTGGTGACCCCCTCGTGCCCCTCACAGAGGTAGCCGGTGGGCTCGATCTGGTACCACTTGCCCTTGCAGCCCGAGCCCTCGACCTCCTTCACGCGGCGCACGCGCATGCCGGCGCGGAGCCAGCCGGCGTGGGGCGCATCGGTCTTCGGCTTCTCGTAGATCCACGCCTGGAAGCGCGCGGTCGAGATCTCGTCGAGCACCGCGGGCGGCGGATCGGGCGGAGCGACCGACGCCGACGCCGACGCCGCGACGGACGCGGACGGCATGGCGAACGGCTCGGCGCTCAACGACGGCGCGGGCGCAGGCGTTGGCTCCGGCGGCGCGGATTTCGCGCTGCACGCCAGAACCAGACCGACCGCGAGCCACCCACGCATCGTCGCGCACCCTACTGCTTCTTCGAGGAACGGTCGACGGCTCGCAACCCTTCCTCATCCATGGGAGTCGGCGTGATCAGCCGCGCGAGCCGCTGTCGTCATCGTCGTCGTCGCCGCGGAAGCTCTCGGCGAGGGACTCGACCACGCTCTCGCCGCGCGACTGCGACGAGTCGTCGTCGCCGGAGAACATCTCGCGCATCGACGACGTGCGCTCGTCGTTGCTGGACTCGTTGCTCCCGTAGTCGCTGCGATAGTCGCTCGTGTCGTGGCTCCCCGCGTGGTGGGAGGAGCCCCCGTACGAGTGGTGCGACGACGAGCCGGAGGAGTGGCCGCCGCCGAACGAGTTGCCGAGGAACGCGCCGGCGAGACCGCCGAGCAGCGAGCCGGCGATCGGCGCGACCACGCCCGCCGTCTGCATGAGCTGCTGGTTGCGCAGCTGGGCGTCGCGCGCCGCTTTGCGCTCCGCTGCGCCGGCGAACGGCTCCCGGCACGAGGCGCACCCCGGCAGATCGTGGCGCGAGATCGCGTTGCAGAACAGACACTGCACGACCAGCCAGCCCTTGCACTTGATGCACTGCTGAGCCGTCTCGACGTTCAGCGTCGAACACTGCTTGCAGCCGATGGCGCGCTTGGCCGCCTCGGGGCTCACGGGGTTCTCGCAGAACTCGCACATGATGATCCCCGGCCGAGCCGGAGCGCCGCAGGAGTTGCAGACACTGTCCATATCGCGAGCTTATCACTCGACCGCGGCGGAAGCCGGTGGCATAGGGGGGCGCTCTAGAATGTCCGAGCCCGATCCGAGTCAGCCGAAAACGCTCACCGTCCCCGACGCGCTCGACGGCGCGCGCCTCGACAAAGCGCTCACCGTCCTTGCCTCGGTGTCGCGGTCCGGCGCCAAGGCGCTCCTCGAAGCGGGCGTGCGGGTCAACGGCAAGCGCGCCGTGAAGGGCTCCGTCGTCCACAAGGGCGACACGCTCGAGATCGCCTCCGGCAGCGAGGACGAAGACCAGTCCGCCCTCCCCGATCCAGACGTCGAGCTCGACATTCGGCTCGAGTCCGAGTCCGTCGTGGTCGTCCACAAGCCGCCGCGGCTGCCGTCGGCGCCCCTGCGTGGCGGGGAGCGCGGCACGCTCGCCAACGGCCTCGTCGCACGCTTCCCCGAGCTCGCGGGCGTCGGCTCCGACCCGCGCGAGCCGGGCCTCGTTCATCGCCTCGACACCGACACGAGCGGCGTCGTCATCGTCGCGCGCAACGCCGACGCGTTCGACGAGATCAAGACCGCGCTCCGCGACGGCAAGATCGACAAGCACTACCTCGCCATCGTGGCGCCCGGCACCGCGAGCAACCGCGCCTCGTCGGTCGGCGTCGCCGCGAGCGAGGGCGAGCTGCCGGACACCGGCACCATCGACATCCCGATCGCGCCCCACCCCAAGGACAAGCGCCGGGTGTTCGCCTGCGTGCACCCGCGCGACGTCGCGCGCCTCAAGCCCCGCGACGCGCAGACCAAGTACAAGGTCCTCACCCGCTGGGAGACGCCGGACGGCGAGTCCCGCGCGCTCGTCGACGCGTCGGCGTCGAAGGCGCTCCGCCACCAGATCCGCGTGCACTTCGCCGCGATCGGCGCGCCGCTGGTGGGCGACGGCCTCTACGGCGGCCCCTCCGCGCCGGAGCTCGGCCGCCACGCGCTGCACGCGAGCCGCGTCGGCTACTCGGGCGGGCAGCACGTCAAAGGGTTCGTCGTCGACACCACGCTGCCCGAGGACATGGCCGCGCTCCTCCCGGATGCAGCAGGAGGCGCCTCATGACCGAAGATCCGGACGCGACGCAGCGCACCTCGATCCCCCCGCAGCTGATGGAGAACCTCTCGCCCGAGGCCGCGATCCTCATGGCGCGCAAGGAGCGCGCCCAGAGCGTTCGCGCGCGCGGCGAGGACCCGTTCACCAACCAGGTCGGAGAGTTCACCCGCGTCGGTGAGGTCGTCGCGCGCTACGCCGAGGCGAGGGTCGACGGCAAGTACGACGCCGCCAGGGTCACCGCGATCGGCGGCACCGCGCGCGTCACCGGCCGCATCGTCTCGGTTCGTTCGTTCGGCAAGGCGAGCTTCCTTCGCCTCCGCGACGCCACCGGCGAGATCCAGCTCTTCTGCAAGAAGGACACGCTCGGGGCCGACTACGAGCGCCTGCACGTCGCGGGTGGCGAGATCGAGATCGCCGACCACGTCGCCGCCGAGGGCTCGCTCATGGTCACCAAGACCGGCGAGCTCTCGATCGAGGCCAAGTCGCTGCGCCTGCTCACCAAGGCGCACCGTCCGCCGCCCGAGAAGTGGCACGGTCTGCAAGACGTCGAGCTGCGCTACCGCCAGCGCTACGTCGACCTCGTCGCCAACACCGAGGTGGCAGACGTGTTCCGCGCGCGCGCGCTCCTCATCCGCGCGCTCCGCAAGTTCCTCGACGACCATGGCTTCCTCGAGGTCGACACGCCGTCGCTCGTCACGTTGGTCGGCGGCGCCGCGGCGCGCCCGTTTCACACCCACCACAACGCGCTCGACCTCGATCTCTTCCTCCGCATCGCGCCCGAGCTGTTCCTCAAGCGCTGCTTGGTCGGCGGCTTCGACCGCGTCTACGAGATCGCGCGCTGCTACCGCAACGAGGGCATCAGCACCCGGCACAACCCGGAGTTCTCGATGCTCGAGTACTACCAGGCCTACGCCACCTACGAGACGCTGATGGACCAGACCGAGCGCATGCTGCGCTACGTCGACCACGCGCTCGCCGCGGCGATGCCCGAAGCGCACGAGCGCTGGCTCAAGTCGCGCGTCTACACGCTCGACCGCCCCTTCGCGCGCATCCCCATGGCAAAGGCTGCGCTCGACGCCGCGCGCGCCACCAAGATCCCCGAGATCGTCGTCGCGTGCGACGGCGGGTGGAAGACGGTCGTCGATTTCCTCGACCGCACCCTCCGCGACTCGCCCGAGCGCATCAAGGAGTGGTCGAAGGCCCAGGCGCGGGCCATCGACTGGGGCAACTTCCGCAAGGGGCTCTCCAAGTGCGAGAACGCCGGCGAGCGGCTGTTCGCGGTCTACGAGTACCTCGCCGAGCCGTTCCTCGCCTCCGACTACCGCACCGGCCCGGTGTCGGACGACACCTCCCGGTCGATCCCCGTCTTCGTCATCGATCACCCGTACGAGATCTCACCGCTCGCGCGCCGCAAGGACGCAGACCCCTCGCTCACCGACCGCTTCGAGCTGTTCATCGAGGGTCGCGAGCTGTGCAACGCGTTCAGCGAGCTCAACGACCCGGACGACCAGGCCGCTCGCTTCCGCGACCAGGTCGAGAAGAAGACCCGCGGCGCCGAAGAGACGATGGACTACGACGAGGACTACATCCGGGCCCTCGAGCACGGCATGCCGCCGGCGGCCGGCTTTGGCATGGGCATCGACCGTCTGGTGATGATGCTGTGCAGCCAGCCCTCAATTCGAGACGTGATCCTGTTCCCGCTGCTGCGTCCCGAGAGCTGAGGCTATCCTCCCCGCCATGGGGGACTCGCGACGATCGTCACGGCCTGCGATGGCGCGGGCCGTGGAGCCGACGACGCCGCCGGGCGCGCGCATCACCGATCTGGCGATGCTCAACAAGGCCGTCACGCTCCTGCGCCGCCGCGTGTTCGAGCTCGAGGCCGATCTCGTGCGCGAGAAGCAGGAGCGCGCGCGCGCCGAGGAGGAGCTCGGCGTGATGTTGGTGCGCCTCGCCGAGGGCGAGGCTCGCGTCCGCGCCGCCGAAGCGCGCGCCGCCAACGACGAGAGC
>JALHOE010000168.1 GCA_022843175.1 Deltaproteobacteria bacterium | reverse complement strand
CTTCGGCGCGAGCGCCGCGCTGTCGGAGCCGCTTCACGCCAAGGGCGAGGCGGGCACTCCGGTCGAGCCGACGATCGGCCGCGACGCGACCGACCTCGAGGCGGCGATCCGGCGCGCGCTCGACGAGGTGCTCGCCGGCGGCGGCGGCCGCGTGGTCCTCCTCAGCGACGGCGTCGCCAACCGGGGCGACGCGCTCGCCGCGGCCGCTCGCGCGCGCGCCCTCGGCGTCCCGATCGACATCGTCGTCCAGAACCAAACGGTCCTCCCCGACGTGCGCGTCGTCGGCGCGCGCGGCCCGGCGCTGGCCGACGAGGGCGAGACGATCGAGCTCCGCGCCATCGTGCACACTCCGCCGCGCAACAAGCCGGTCGACGTCGAGGTCACCGTCAAGCGCGACGGCGTCCTGGTGCAGACGTTCAAGACCAAGGTCTCCTCGGGCGAGGACGTCATCCGCTTCAAGGACAAGCCGACCGAGCCCGGGCTCCACCGCTACGACGTGCACGTCCGTCCGCTCGACGCGACGGTCGACGCGTCGCCCGACGACAACGACGCCACCACGTTCGTGCGCGTGCGCGGCCCCTCCACCGTCCTCGTGCTCCAGAAGGAGGAGTCCAAGGCGGCGCCGCTCCGGATCGCGCTCGAGGCCGAGGGCTACCGCGTCGTGACGCGCGGGCGCTTCTCGGTGCCGGTCGACCTCGCCGAGTTCGCCGCGTTCGACCTCGTCGTGCTCGCCGACGTGCCCGCCAAGGATCTCATCCCGATCCAGATGGACGCGATGGCGAAGTACGTGAAGGACTTCGGCGGCGGCCTGCTCCTCCTCGGGAGCGACTCGTCGCTCGGCCCCGGCGGCTACGCCCGCACGCCGATCGAGGAGATCTCGCCGGTCACCTTCGACCTCACCAAGGAGCGTCGTCGCTCGGCGCTCACCGAGCTGATCGTCATCGACTACTCGGGCTCGATGGCCGCCCGCGTCGAGGGCAACATCATGAAGATCGATCTCGCCAACGAGGCGGCCGCGCGCGCGGCGGCGCTCCTCGGCAGCGGCGATCGACTCGGGGTGTGGCACGTCGACACCAGCGTCCGCGAGACGATCCCGATCGGCCCGATCCCGCCCGACGCGGCCAAGCGCATCCGCGCGGTCGGCCCCGGCGGCGGCGGCATCCTCATCGATCTCAGCCTGCGCGAGGGCTACAAGGCGCTCGCCAAGGAGTCGCAGAACCTCCGTCACCTCCTGCTCTTCTCCGACGGCGCCGACGCCGAGGAGCGCTACGACGCGCCGAACCTGGTGAAGAAGGCCGCGAGCATGGGGATCACCACCAGCGTGATCTCGCTCGGCGAGGGCCCCGACGTGCCCGCCCTCGAGCAGATGGCCAAGCTCGGTGGCGGCCGCTTCTACCTCATCACCGACGCGCGCAAGCTCCCGGCGGTGTTCGCGCAGGAGACGATCCTCGCTGCGCGCTCCTCGATCAAGGAAGAGGACTTCGTCCCGCACATCAAGAGCTCGACCGGCGCGATCAAGGGCATCTCCTTCGCGAGCGCGCCGCCGCTCCACGGCTATGTGGTCACCCAGCACAAGCCGCGCGCGCAGCTGGTGCTCGACGGACCAGAGGGCGATCCGCTGCTCTCGCTGTGGCCCCAGGGGCTCGGCCACGTCGGCGCGTGGACGAGCGATCTCACCGATCAGTGGGCCGGCGCGTTCATCAAGTGGCCCGGCGCGCCGCAGCTGATCGCGCAGCTCGCGCGCGAGATCGGCCGCAAGGCCGACGAGGCCCGCGTGCGGCTCGAGGCGCTCGCCAAGGACGGCGTGCTCCACGTCACCGCCGAGCCGGCCGGCGTCGCCGGCGCGAGCGGCCTGCTCCATCTCCGCGCGCACATCGAGGGCCCCGACGGCCTCCCGCGCGACGTCGAGCTCTTGCCCGGGCCGGGCGGCACCTACGTGACCGACCTCCCGATCGGCACCCCCGGCGCGTATCTGGTGCGCGCGATCGACGTCGGCGACAACGGCGCCGGCACCGCCTCGGCGGGCCTCGCGGCCGCGCTGCTCTCGCGCTCCGACGAGCTGCGTCCGACCGGCAGCGATCGGCGCGCGCTCGAGCGGATCGCCGAGCTCACCGGCGGCACCGTCGATCTCGCGATCGCCGACGTGTTCTCGCGCCGCACCGGCCTCCGGCCGACGACGCTGCCCCTCGCGCCCTACCTGTTGCCGCTCGCGCTCGCGCTCATGCTCCTCGGCGTCGCCGCGCGTCGCCTCGGCGTCCCCGCCCCGATCGAGCGACTCTTCGCGTGGCGGCCCCGTCGCAAGCCGAGCGCGCGCGCCGAGCGCGTCACCGTCACGGGCGCGAAGGTGGAGCAGGCTGCGATCGTCGAGCGCCCGCGCATCGAGCTCCCGCAGGTGACCACGGTCGCGGCGCCGCGCGCCGAGCCCCCGCGGCAGACCTCCGGCCTCGCCGCCGCCGTCGCCGCCAAGCGCAAAGAAGAAAAAGCGAAAGACCGCCCGGCAGCGCCGGTCATCGTCCGCGCCGACAAGCCCAAGGCATCGGAGCAGAAGCCGCAGGAGGGCGCATCTTCGCTCGCGGACCTCGCCCGCAAGAAGCGCGAGAAGAAGCCTTGAGCTGGATTCGCCGCCGCATCGACAAGATCAGGTACCTCTGGCGGGCGGCCCTCGAAGAGAACGCCGACCCGCGCAAGTTCGCCTTCGCGGTCGCGGTCGGCACCGTCGTCAGCGCGTCGCCAGTGCCCCCGGTGCTCGGCCTTCGCTCGGCGTCCGCGGTCGGCGGCGCGTGGCTGACCCGCTGCAGCAAGCTCACGACCTGGCTCGCGTCTCACACCTTCGTTGGGCCACTGTGGGTCTTCGCGGCGATGGTCGAGGTGCGGATCGGCTCGTTCGTGCTCCAGCGGCCGCCGCCGACTTGGGGGCACACGGCCGCCGAGCGGCTCGACGCCGCCCGCCACGCGCTCCTCGCCTGGTGGATCGGCGGCGTCTTCTTCTCGCCGCTGTGCGGCCTCATCGCGTACTGGATCGCGCGGCCGATCGCCGGCCGTTACCTCGAGCGTCGCGCGCGTCGCCTCGCCGCCGAGGCGGAGAGCGCGACCGCGAGCGCCGAGCCCACCACCGTCAGCGAGCGCGTGTCCGACGGGTAGCCGCACCCGCAACCCTTCTCCTCGAGCGGCGTCGCGGGGCGGGCACGCCCGGTCGCCGCGTATTTCACGAACACGTGGCTGGTGATCGTGCGCGGCTTGCCGTCGATGAGCACCTCCGCGCGGTAGCGGTCCTCGCCCGACTTCGGCGCCTCGACCAGCTCCTGAAAGACGCCGCCGGCCTCCATCGGCCGCTCGGGCAGCGGCGTGCCGTTCTTCACGAAGCGCAGCGCCTCGCCGCCGCCGGTGACCTTGGCGGTGAGCACCACGAACTCGTCGCTCACGGTGTCGCCCTTGGGGGCGACGTCCGTGGTGAGCTCGATCATCGGGTCGGACGGGTCCTGCAGCTTCACCACCGTGCGCCCGTTCTTCACGCCCTCGAGGATCGCCGCGACCGACAGCTCGCGCGCGAAGACCATGGTGGTGGGGCTCCCGATCGCGCTCTGCGAGCTCGTGAGATCCTGGCCGGCGCGGTGGTCGTCGCTGCCGCCGATCGCCGCCACGTGCGCGCCCTTGGCGAGGAGGCTCTCCCAGAGCTGCATCGCCAGGCCGTGGAAGAGAAACCCGACCGGCTTGTAGCCGAGGGTCTCGATCTCCACCGCGTCGATCAGCTCGGGCGGGACGTCGTGCTTCCACGCGCAGCCGATGCACTGGTCGCCGAGATCGAGGCCGGGGTGATTGATCGAGAAGAGCGCGCCCTGCGCCCGGATCGCCTTGATCGCGTCGACGACGTTGGCGCCCTTGTCGCCGATGCGGTGGTTGGCCCACTTCGTCGCGCCGATGCCGTTCGCGTGGCCGGCGTAGGTTGTGTACTCGTAGCCGGGGATGAGCAGCACCTTGGTCTTGGCCTGCGCGTCGACGATCTGATCGACCTGCGAGACGGTGTTGTGGTCGGAGAGCTCGACGAAATCGAGGCCGCGCGATTTGGCGAACGTGGCGACCTCGTCGATCGGCGGGCGCGCGTCGCCGCTCTCGCGCGAATGGACGTGGAAGTCGCCGGCGTACCAGCGCGCCGTGGGCTCGACCACCGTGGGCACGTACGGCTTGCGCGGCTGCACCGGCAGCGTGGGCGCGGTGCGGAGGTCGATCTCCACGTGGTACTTGGCGGGCGACTCCTTGATCTTCGCCTTGCCGATCACGACCTTCCACTCGCCGGGCGCGATCGGGCCCGGCGTGTAGCAGCGCGACGCCGAGGTGAGCCCGATGATCGACGGCTCCGACAGATCGCCGCCCCAGCCGCGCCAGCCGCTCGGATCGTCGACGCCGAAGTCGAGGATGTTGGCGGACGAGAGGTCGTCGTGGCGCACCTCGATCTCGACGGTGCCCGCGGGGACGGTGAACGGCAGATAGTGGAAGTCGCCGCCGCCGCTCGGCACCTCGCCGTCGAGCACGATCGGCGCCGCGGTCGCGGTCGCGCTGGTCAACACCACGACCGCAGCGGGGACGAGCCTCATCCCCAGTAGAGTATCTCGTGCTCCTGCTTTTGGCCGTTGAGCTCGAAGGCGATGCGGAGCTTGTCGCCCTCGAGCGTCACGCTGTGCGGCGCGCCCGGATCGGCGGGGAAGAACCGCGCGTGGGAGAACCCGGAGTGATCGAGCCACATCAGGTGGAGCCCGGCCTTCGCGCGGCCGTGCATCAGGAGCAGCCGCCCGGAGCCGAGGAGCATGAAGTCGAGCGCGAGGAAGCCGAGCTCGGCGAACTGCTCCGGGGACGGGAAGTCGCGCCCGAGATCGCGCAGCTCGGGGAGGTGGGCGACGAGCAGCTTGTGGAGCGTGTCGTAGCGGACGTTCTTGAGCGTGGGGAGCTTGCGCGCATCTTTGACGATGGGCGGCAGCTCCTCGGGCCTCGCCGTGGCCCGCTCGACGTGCTCGCGATAGCGCGCGGACAACCCGGCGCGCTCGATCTCGGCGTCGGACAGGGCCTTGAGGAGCCACGCGAACGGCGCGAGGTCGCCCACGCCGGCGCGGCTCTCGAGCGTGACGACGCTCTCCCAGAGCGGCCGGCGCACGCCCCACACGCCGCCATGGTTCTTTACGATGCAGGCGCCGACGTAGACCGCGCCGTGGATGACGACGTTCACGAGCTCGCCGCGCTCGATCAGCCGGTCTCGCGCGGAGCGGTCGAGCGCGGCCGCGAGCCGGTGCACCGAGGCGTCGGAGCGGTCGAGCGTGAGCCCGCCGAGCGCGTGGGGGGCGACGCGGGCGAACACCTCGGCGATCTCGTCGAGCTCGGCGAGGAGCGAGGGGTTGCGGGCCGGGTTGGCGTCGGCGGCGCGGGCCCCGAGCAGCGCCCGCTCGTCTTGCAGCTCGGGCGGGTAGATCGGCCGAAACAGCGTCAAAAAGAGCTTCTCGGCGGTCCACGCTTCGGCCATCACAAGCATCGGTAGTGTAGGCTCCACCAGCGCTCAATGGTCGTCTTCGTGCTCTATCCGGATCTCGATGTCCTCGCCGCGCTCGTCGAGAAGATGCGCGCGCGGGGGCTCGAATCCGTGCACGCCGCCACCGCCGCGCCGCTCGTCGAGCGCAGCGCAAAGCAGCGGCCCGCGGTGCTGGTGATCCCCGAGCGCGGGGCCAGCCTCGAAGAGGCGGCCGAGCTCGCGTCGCTGCGGAGCGCGCTACCAGACGTGCCCGAGGTGCTGATCCCCGCGGTCGCTGCGAACAACGAGGCGGCCATCGGCAAGCTGATCGACACCATCACGAGCGCGCTCGCCGCGGCCGCCGCGCCCGAGGATCCGGCGCCCCCCGGCGCCGGCGAGATCCGCGGCGACATCGCCCAGGTCGCGCTCCCCGATCTCCTCCAGCTCCTCGCGATGGGCAAGAAGACCGGCACGCTCACGGTGATGACGTCCAACGCCGCCGGCGAGATCCGCCTCGCCGAGGGCGAGGTCGTCGACGCCATGTTCCGGCGCGCCGAGGGTATGAAGGCGGTCATTCGCCTCCTCGGCGAGCGCGAGGGCGCGTTTCACTTCGCCCCCAACGCGGAGCCCGGGCTCCGCCGCATTCGCGAGCCGATCTCCAGCATCCTCATGGACGGCACGCGGCAGGTCGACGAGGTGCGCCGCCTCCGCGAGCGCCTCGGCCTCGTCGTCAACTCGCACCTGCTCGCCCTCCACGTCGAGGATCCGAAGAGCGTCGAGACGTCGGACTCGATCGCGTCCGAGGTCGCCGATCTCCTCGCCAACCCGCGCACGTTCGACGACCTCGCCGACGAGATCCCGCGCACCGATCTCGAGGTGCTCGAGGCGCTCGCGCGGCTCGACGAGGCGGGCAAGCTGCGCCGTCTGCCGATGGGCGATCTGCGCCCGTCGCTCGCCGGCCCCGAGGGCATGGTCGTGCTCCGTGGTCTCGCGCGCCGCCTGCGCCCGCGCGGCTATCGCGGGCCCGGCCGGTTGATCATCATCGGCTCGGCGGGTCGCATCCGCCTCGCGCGCCAGGCGATCGCGCGCCTCGCCGAGGCGATGCCCGGCGCCGACGTGGGCGGCGAGATGAGCGCCGATCGCCTCTTCGAAGCGACCGCGATCCTTCAGCTCGGCGAGTCGGTCGGCCTCGAGATCGTCACCGTCGTCGACCGCCCCGATCTCGCGCCGCTCCACCCGCTCGTCCTCAGCGGCAGCATCGGTCTCGTCGCGCTCGACCGTCCGTCGCCCCAGCTCGCGGCCATGGTCGAGGAGCTCGAGGTCGCCCTGGTCGACGCGCGCAGCGTGAACGACGACTTCGAGGCCGAGGTCGATCCCGGCGACCCGACCTCGATCGCCGCCGTGGTCCGCGGCGCCATCGAGGGCATGGGCGCGACGTAGCCCCATCGGGATACGCGGCGCCTCGGCTTGGCGCCCGGAAAATTCTCGGCTGATCGTCCGCGGCATGTACCGCGAGCCGACCGATCCGCCGCTGGAGCTCACCGCCGACGACGTCCCGCGCCGCACCCGGCGCGGCTTGGTCCTCGGCGGGTTGTTCGTGGTCGCGGCGCTCGTCGCGGGCGGCCTCTACCTCGCCGACAAGCGCGACGCCGCGCACAAGCGCGAGGTCCTCAGCAAGGCGTACGGCGGTCTCGCGACCTGTCTCCTCGGCGAGCCGCTCGCCGCGGGCGAGAAGGCGAGCGCGCGGGTGCGCTCGATTCAGCTCGCGATCGCCGAGCAGGATCCGAAGCTGACCAAAGAGCCCTCGACCGAGGTCTGGCCCTACCGCTGCCACGCCAACGCGCAGGCCCTCATCCACACCATCAACAAGGAGCGCATCGCGGGCGCCGAGCTCGCCGCGGCGACCGACCGGCTCGCGCAGAAGCTCGTGGGCGGCGAGCACGAGCAGCGCCTGAGCGACCTGAGCGCGCTCGTCGACGACGTGTTCGGCGCGCCCACCCTCAAGGTCGACGGCGTGAAGCCCGCGCCGGCGCCGGTCAAGCCGCTGTTCACGCTCGCAGACCTCGGGAAGCTCAAGCCGCTCACCAGCAAGACCATCGCCACCACCGCGCTCAAGACCGAGGTGCAGAGCCATCGCGATCTCGCGTTCGCCGTCGCCGACCCCGCGCTCTCGGTGGTGTGCGGCGGCGCCGACGGCAGCGACAAGATCGTCTGCCGCAAGCTCCCGGCCGAGGCGGTCGCGGTCGGCGGCGATCCGCTGCTCCACGCGGCGCGCGATCCGGGCGCGGTCCCGGTCGTCGTCTACGGCGCGGCCGCCTCGGTCGGCGCGTGGACGACCGACACCGGCACGCCCGCGATCCGCGGCGAGAAGTTCGGGTGGGCGTATCGCAAGAAGGACGGCAGCACCGTCACGCTCAGCTACCGCAACGAGTACAACCGCAAGTTCCGCCTCACCGTCGACGGCAAGGAGCCGGGCACGATGGTCGCGCCGCCCGGCAAGGTCATCAACGAGAACCTCTACTACGCGACCGCGCTCGTCCCCGGCTTCATCCTCTGGCGCGGCGCCAACGACCAGGGCGAGATTCGCATCTTCGCGCAGCCGATCGACGGCGCGTCGCCCGGCGCCGTCCAGGAGATCGGCGACATCGGCGGCTGGTACGCCACCGGGACCGATCCGCAGTTCAAGAGCTGTCACACCGGCGACGCGCTCGTCGTCGCGGTGAAGGACAAGTTCACCTGGCACGTCGCGATCCACCGCAACGGCTCGTGGACGGTGCCGGCGAAGATCGACTCGTTCGACAACCTCACCTGTCGCAAGGCCGAGGCGACGATGACGCAGGTGAGCGGCAAGAAGGGCGAGCACGTCCGGCAGTGGAAGTGCGCGAACGGCATCTGCGACATCGCCGTCGCCGAGCTGCCGGGCTTCGGCGCCCGCCGCGCGCTCGCGACCGACGCGGGCGTGGTCACGGTGTCACGAGTGTTCGACCGCGGCGGCCTGCACCTGCGCGTCGCGCCGATCGACAAGCTCACGAGCGCGAAGAGCGTCGCGCTGTTCGACGACCTCGAGAACGGCAAGGAGAGCTGGCTGCGCGGCTTCGAGCTCCTGCCGTTCGGGCGCGGCGCGGCGCTCGTCGTCACCACCACCGCGGGCGTCTACGTGCTCAAGATCGAGGGGGACAAGGTGACGCCCGTGGAGGTTGAGCACTCTTGACGATTCGCCTCGTGGGGCGCGATTCCCGATCTTAGATCTTAGAGGCTGCCGAAAGATGAGGCGCCCGGAGGGAGAGGGGAGCAGTGATCCAAACGAGGGGCTTCGAAATCACCCCGTGAGGGTCATGCGACCGGCGTCACCGGCGACCTCGACGCGTTCACCGCGACCAGCTCAATGGGCGCGAAATCGAGGCTCAGCGCATCGCAGCAATCTTCGAGCACTCTGTCGGTCGAAAAACACCCACTGCGCCATCCGTACCCTCCGCACCTACTCGCGCGAACACGTGGCCGAGCGCTGGCGAACAAATCGTTACCCGACCGAAATCGGGATGCTGCGTCGGATTCGGAATATCAGGGCTCGAGACGTGCAAGACGACCTCGGCCCCGCCCGGCGGCCTTGGGTCGCTCAGCGTATATTGACCGGCAGACGTGCCGTCCACAACAATATGTACTATCTGAGTCTGGTTCGGAAGTCTAGTTGACCAACCGGCGTTAGCGGCTTGGTCACAAGTCAGTTCCCCGGCGACGAGAAAGACAGTCAGCGTACTACCCGCGCGGCTCGATAACACCGACTTGATCGGCGCGAGCGGTGCCCCAAATACCGCACCGGTAAATGCGTTCGGTGCGGCTGTGCACAGTTCAGCCGCATCGCTTGCCAAACCATCGCGCGCGGTCTCGGAGGCTTCCGAAAGTGCGTCATCGGTAAGCGGCGCGTCGGTCATCGCTGCTTCAGACAGCGAAGTGTCCGCGGGCGACGGCAAGGCCGACCCTCCGCCGCATCCGGCGAGGAAGGTACAGGCGCCCACTGCTAGCCATCGACGCGCTGCGGAGATGGACATTCACGACCCTCCGATCGAACCCAAACTAGAGAGCAACCGCCGAGGGATCTAGCACGAACGTGCTAGATCCGCACATCTCGATGGCCTGCGACCTCAACGAGACAGATCGCACCATGCCGGAGTCGTATGAGATGTGCAACGTGCAAACGCCCGGCCGTTTCGCTTGCACAGAATATTGGGGACACCTCGGAACGAACGCTGACGCGCGGGGCTGATCGGTGCACGTGATCGTCGCATCGGCGCATGAATCCGCTCCCGCAATCAGAACAACGTTCTTCGCCGCGGACGAGAGGAACGCCGCGGTAGGTTGCGCGTCGCAGTCTTCAACGGAAGATTCCCTACAACCCGCCATGACGGTGGCGAGAGTCGCGAAGACCAATAGGCACGGAAGACCTAACGGCACGCCGAATCCACGCATGCCTGACCCGACGGGCAATCAGTTTGAACTCGACAGACGCGACGACCACTCACCATTCCGGGAACGCCGCAACGCCACGATGGAAGATTTGCCATCCTCGTCTCCATCAGATTGTTCGACCACATGCGTGCAAACATTTTTACCGAATTCGGCACCGTCGCCCTGGAGAAAAGTGCGATATCGCAGGTGGCCTCGAACTGCGCCTGATAGACACTGTGAAATCGATACGGCGGCGACCCACTCGGAAGGACGTAGTTGAGCATGTCGTGATACGTAAACGCTGTGGGGAAGTGAAAGTAATAGTAGTCGCATGTCTGATTGGACTGCGTTGCAGCAGGGCATTTACACTGCGAGCAACCGCCCCATCCAGTGTGTCCCCTGTTGTCCTTTCCGCCAGAATTGTCGGCCGCAGAAATCTTGCGCGTCGGGTATCTCTGCCAGGCATGCCAGGTTTCATGAACGAGCGTCGAGGCCAACGCGGCGGGGTTCTGCGAGATCTGTCGGTTCCATTGCTGACCCCAATTGAAGAGACCGCATGCGAGCTGAATCTTGTCGCCCGTGTATCTCGCACGGACTCCACTGTCCTCTGCCGATACGTAATAGAGTTTTTCATGCCATGCGCCACCATCGCCGTGCGCATGAACCGATTTCAAGTAGTCGAAGGCGCCGTGCATCTGAAGACTGCCAGAAGGTCGCGTCGCATCGAGGGACAATCCAATCGCGAGGGCAGCTACCCCACCCATGACCTTTCCGTAGGGAAGGTCCGATGAACATGGCTCGCGTTCCCCCCAGTCCTCCCAATAAGCCATCTTCATCAGGCTGTTGTGCGTCCAGTCGATGAAGGCTTTGTTGCATGCGACGCTCTCCATCGCGATCTCGACGCTGGTGTTGCCGTCAATGCAGGCCGCCGCATCGCCCGCCGTGGCGGAGACCGCCCCACCGATGGTGACGCCCAAGATCATTCCATTTAAAGCTTTGCGCATGGTTCTGAACTCCACGGGTCGTGGTTGGCCGACTAGGCTATTGGAGGCGGCACACCGTGTTGGGCGGGCACTTGAAAGGAGGCGACGGATCGGCGACAGGCTCTGGAACGGACGGAGTGATCGGTGGGTCGTTCGCATTCACGATCGGTGGCGGCGGCGTGAACGGATACCGACTGTCATAATCGCCGTGCTTCGTCGCAAACTCCAATTCGGTCATCGTGGGGCTCTTGTCGAAGCGCCAGGCCAACTTCTTGTTCGTACCACTCAGGGCTGTGTCGAGCGTTGTTCGCGCCGAAGCCTCATTTGGTGAATTGTAGACGTACGCGTCTGCAGCTGCTGCGCGCACGGCGAACGACGAATGTGTCGTCGCCAAAGTCAGCACAGCGTTCAGCGCATCTGTCGTTGCGATGAATCCTAGCGCCTCCGCCGCCCTCGCCTCGAGCATCTCGGCAATCGCGGCCGAAGTTATCTCGCCGTGGTCTTCATACTCCTGCTCTGGCGGAGGCGGAATCGGCTGCGTTGCGAAGTCGTAGAGAGGCGTTATCGCGCGCGCGTCACCGAGTTCGCCGATTACGGTTAGGCAGGCATACGTCAAAGTGACGTCGGTCTTCGTCGTATCGTTCAAGCGTGCAACCAGAGCGTCGAGAATGGGGCATGTCCCCGTCGGCGTACATCTCGCGGCGTAAACCTTGTCGACGATGTCCGCCTGCTGTGTCGCGCTCGCTCGAACAACGTAGTTCAGGAACGAATCGATCGTCGTAGTCGTCAACGCAACCGAATCGCCTCCTGGTGCGGGGTAATCGATCGTCGGCGGCGTCGGAAACAATTCCAACGCAGCAGTCGCTTTCCCTGTCGGTCCATCATTGCTGTTGGGCAAGTCATCCGAACCCACGGTGCATGCCGAGAAACAGAACGCGATCGCTGGAAAAATGGCTGATAGCCAGTGCTTACGGCGCATGATGGTGCTTGCTCCTCGGTCACTTCTTCGTAGCAAGGGGTGGCGGAACGATGGGTGCGCCGCCAGCGGTTGGTTTTGCCTTGATTTTTACGGTTTTCCCCCAGCCGCTGAGTCCGTTGCCGATTGCGCCAAGACCCTCGAACAGGAAGGTCGTTGCAACGGTGCTCTGGGCGCGCACGAGAAGTGACTTCGAGACGCCTACGGACTGGGCACTGAGTCGACATGGCTCGCCGCCGATGGTGACGGTTGGCGCATCAGCGCCCACATCCAGCTTCGACAATACAATATCGGCTGTCGCCGGATTGTGGATCAATACGTCAACTTCCGTCGACGTGAGAGCATCGTTAGCTCGGGCGGCTACGAGTTCAATCTTTACGGTCTTGAGCGCGGCGGATGCCGTTCCGAACTCGTTACGTCGTGATTCGCGGGCGCACCCAGCTGCGACGCACCCAGCGGCGACGCACCCAGCGGCGACAGAGAGAATGATAAGTCTCGCAGCTACTCTACTTGCGCCCATTGTCGGTCTCCCATGGCCAGGCAATGGTCTGGTGATCGATGCCAGACCCACCGGGATTGAACGCCGCCAGATCCACAGTCGTCCACTGTGCGACGTCGATATCGTTGAGCACGTAGCTGTAATCGAGGGGAAATAGCTCCCTTGTGAGGGTCCCAACCGTGTTTTCGTGTGCCGCCGCGAACCCGAGCCTCCCCTGACCGATGACGTTCGGTCCTGGTGACACTTTTACTTCGATGTGCTTGTACCCAGGGTCAGTCGATGGTTCGGTTAGAGCCACGGTAAGCGGCCATGCCGATGCGCCCGCATTCGTCCAACCCGAGCAGTTGCCCATGTACTGGGTCACCCACGGCGTCCCACTCGCGTAGTTGATAACAATTTTGCGATCTTCGGCCCCCGGAAGGATGCCAACGCCGTCGCAACCCTTGGTCCGCAGCGTTTCGTCTCGATTGGCATCGAACAGAAGCGTGAGCACTCCGGTCTCTCCACCGACGGCGTCGGTTGCTCGCATCGCACGGACACCGACGAAGACGTCGGCGGCCGTCGCGCGAAGCAACAGTGTCCCGGGTCGATTGGTGGTGGCGATGGTCTCGCGGAACTGCACGATCGTCGGGTTCGCGTATTCAGTCGCGCCAATGCCAATCACACCGTCAATCGTCGGCGCCGTGAATGACGAGGTGGAAACGTAGACTCGCTCAGGCGCGGGATCCGCTGCGACCCATGACGTGTCGGTTCCGGCCGCCTGCCAGCCGGTCGGGACCGTGTTCGGCGCCGCCCCTTCAAACGAGTGCCATTCAGTGGTGGCACCGTCGCAAACCGCAAAGACGCTGCCGACCATCGCGGTATCACGTCCAGAGTCGACGCTGGTGTCCTTGTTGTACTCGAACTTGATGAGATGAGTGCCCGTGGCGACGTTGAGTCGACCAATGCCACTCTGCACCCCCGACAGCGCGATTTGTTGGACGCCGTCGACGTACACTCTGAAATAGTCGTAGTTAGGTTCGGAATCGACGACGTAATCAAAGACCAACACATTGGTCGATGTGCCGCTGAACGAGATGCTTCGCTGAAGACTCGACTTTGTTGCCGCTGGGATGTACCCAGAGAACGCCTGCGACGACGGACGCCGGATAATGCGTCGCGGTCTCGGATAGCGTACGCTCCACGACCCATTCGTGCCGCCGCTCGTCCACCCGGCCAGCGTGCTATTCCGCTCATCAAACCGGTGTTCCTCGATTGTGCCCCACTTTGTCTTGGCGCGAATGCTGTCGACCCACGCCGTGTCTGCGCCATGGCTCAAGGATATGTCTTTTATGTATTCGAAGCGTACGACGTGCGGGCCGGACGAGACATCGACTTCGTGGTGCCCAGACCGCGCCAGTCCCGACCAGGACGCAACGACGACGCCATCGATCAGTACTCGGAGGAAATCGTAGTTCGCTTCGGAATCGACGCCGTAATCGAATTCGAGCGCATTGTATGTGGAGGCCGGCCAGGTAATCGTCTTTTCGAAGTAGCTTGTGCTGTTGTCAACGCTGGCTTGCCCGACGGGCCTCTCTGCGCGCCGGCTTCTGCTGGGCATCGCATATCCCGCCGACGCGCCCTGACTGACGCTCGATGATGTCTGAGCGCCGAGGCACGCGAAAACAAGCAGCAATAACCGAAGCGCTGTCGTGCGTTTCATCAGGTACTCCACGAAGTGTTTGCGGCGTTCGAAGGTCTGCGACTGCGGCGGTCGATGTCGTCAATGACTCGTGTGCAAACGCGGCAGCAGTGCTCGACCATCTGACTGCAGATGGCGTTTCTCGCCCGCACCAACCGCGCCCAACGAGACAGGACGCTACATCGAAGGTTTTGCTTCCGCATCACCCCTCAGGGGTGATGCGGTGATGTAGGTGTCTTCGTCTTCAGCACTTCCTTCTCGTCGAGCGGCCTCACGGTCGGAGTGAAGGGTCAAGAACTGCGTCCGCACGCTGACGCGCGGCGCCAGCATGCGGCATCGATGGCTTT
Organism: Deltaproteobacteria bacterium; assembly: GCA_022843175.1. GTDB lineage: Bacteria > Myxococcota_A > Polyangia > Polyangiales > JADJMO01 > JALHOE01. The sequence goes on along the minus strand of JALHOE010000168.1, from coordinate 4,558 downwards.
ACGGGGGGGGCGCTCGCGTCTCGATTCGACGGAACGGTGTCGGAGGCGACGAACCCCACAGAGGTGTCGCCGCGCGGCCCGGCCGTCCCGGGTGCAGATCGGAGCGTGGATCCTAGTCAACTCGCCGACTGGAATCCTGCGCAAACGCTTCGGCTTTCCCCCCCCTTCACCTGTCGCAAGGCCGAGGCGACGATGACGCAGGTGAGCGGCAAGAAGGGCGAGCACGTCCGGCAGTGGAAGTGCGCGAACGGCATCTGCGACATCGCCGTCGCCGAGCTGCCGGGCTTCGGCGCCCGCCGCGCGCTCGCGACCGACGCGGGCGTGGTCACGGTGTCACGAGTGTTCGACCGCGGCGGCCTGCACCTGCGCGTCGCGCCGATCGACAAGCTCACGAGCGCGAAGAGCGTCGCGCTGTTCGACGACCTCGAGAACGGCAAGGAGAGCTGGCTGCGCGGCTTCGAGCTCCTGCCGTTCGGGCGCGGCGCGGCGCTCGTCGTCACCACCACCGGCGGCGTCTACGTGCTCAAGATCGAGGGGGACAAGGTGACGCCCGTCGAGGTCGAGCACTCCTGACTCGGGAGGAGCCCGAGCTGGCTGCCCCACTGACGTTGCGCTCGGGATTGCGCTGGGCGAGGGGCGGGTGAGCGTGGTTTACAGCTCGCCGGTGGTGCCGAACGAGGTTTACGTGCGTCTCGCGGACGGCAGCAGGATCGCGCTCACGAGCGGCGTTCTCGTTTCGGATTGAGCTTCTTCGGGACACCTGCGCGCTCGCTGCACCTCGGCGTTATGCTCGCCGCATGCGAGATGGGGGCTATCGTTCGGCGGCGATTGCACTCGCGGTCGCCGTGGGGCTCGCGACATCCGACTCCCGTGCCGACAATCGGCACAGGCTGCGTGAGGTGCGCGCCGACTCGGTCGATCTCATCGCGCGCGTCGCGTGGAACTGGAACGCGCCGCCGGATGGGCACGCCTCTCGCGCGTATCTCCAGACGGCGATGCAGCAGTTCGCGAATCGCACGTACTCGATGACCGAGGGCCGGCTGAGGATCTGCAAGGTTCACCTCTATTACCAACGCTCGGTCCCCGAGGCCGATATTCGCGTGGAGCTCGAGGGACGCTCGCACGCGACCATCGGCGGACTGCGGACCGGTGATGCCTTCATCGAGGCGTTCACTCGCATGGGAGCGAAGCGATACAGCGCAGACGAGTATGGCGACGTGCTCGCGCACGAGTTCGGGCACTACGGCCTCTTCCTGAAGGACGAGTACACCGAGAAGATCAACATGGACGCGGGGTACGAGAGCCCGCGGCACTGCGACGTCACGTTGAACACGACGATGGCGATCAACCATGTGCCGAACCTGAGTCTGCCGAGCGACTACGACCGCGCCGACTACCCGGCGTGGGGGCTCGTCGAATCCCTGCGGGGCCAACGGCTCACCCAGGAGCAGAAGTACCTCGATTGCAGCAACGTGACCCCGGCGCCCGACGGTTCCCCAAAAACCGAGAACGCGATGTGGCGCACGTCGCAGTGGCGGACGTGGCGCATGTCGGCGTGGGAGCTGATCACCGGAGGGCCGCGTCGCGCGCGGATGCCGGCGAGCTCGACCATGCGCACGGAGTTCGTCCCGTTTCGCGCGATCGCGGAGCCGGGGATACCGCGCGAGCTCAGGAAGCCCGAGCTGAAGGACTCCTGTCACGAAGCGATCTTCCACGACGACTCGTTCGTCGTCCTATTGATCGACGGCTCCAACAGCATGCGCGCGGAGACCGGCGGGACGTTGCCGAGCGGCGCGCCGGAGACATACCTCGACCGGGCGAAGCGGTCGGCGCTCAAGTACCTCGAGACGGCGCCGATCGGCACGACGGTCTCGATCGTCCACTTCGCCTCCTCGCTCACCAACGTCGCCGAGCCCACCAAGATCGAGAGTGATGCCGTGCGCACGTCGCTGATGGGACGGATCGAGGGCCTCCCCGGGCCGAACGGCAACACCGGTCTCGACGCCGCGTTGCTTCGCGGCGAGGAGCTGGTTCTCAAGCACAACAACGTCAATAACTGGCAGTACATCATTGCCATTACCGACGGCACCGTCGTCGTCAGCGATTGGGTCAGAAGCCGCCTGGCAGGCTTCTTCCTCCCCGTCTTCACCCACGGCGTGGGCGGCCCCAACACCGGCGACATCCTCGGTCACCTCTCGCGCGCGACGCGCGGAGCCTTTCGGAACCTCCAACCGTGGCAGCACGAGCACATCATGCAGCAGCTGCCGGTCGATGAGACCGTCGGATACCGCTTCTACGGGCGCCCGATGGGCAGCACGCCGCTCGAGGAGGACGTGGCGGTGAGCGAGGTCGATGGCGCCACGTCGTTCCGGGCGCTGTGGAAGAGCACCGACAAGGCGACGTTCGAGCTTGTCGCGCCCGATGGCACGGTCATCTCGCCGGGGGCGCTCCCGCCCGACGGCACGTACGAGAGCCACGGGTCGGGCGCGACGTACTACCTCCCGAAGCCGCAGGTCGGGAAGTACAAGACGCGCATCGTCCCGATGGGCACGCCGACGGGCGACTTCACGATGGACACCAAGAGCGAGAGTCCGCTCCGCCTGAAGGTGGAGGTGACGGGCAGCGGCACCTATCCGGAGCCGTGGTTCGTGCGCGCGCACCTCACCGCGACGCGGCCCGTCGTCGGCGCGTCGGTGAAGGGCGTGCTCCAAAAGACGGCGATCACAGGGACCACGACGACCGAGCTCAAACTCCGCGACGACGGCGTCGCCCCCGACGAGCTCGCGAACGACGGGGTGTACACCGCGGCGATCGCGACGGTGCGCGACGACGGCGCCTACGAGCTCACGGTCACCGCCGACAACCCCGGCGGCGCGAAGTTGGACGCCAACGGCGTCGCTCACGAGTCGGAGGCGGCCGAGACGCCGAAGCCGATCTCGGCCTTCACGCGCACGAGCACGCACGCGCTCGAGGCGAAGTCCTTCCGCGAAATGCCGCGCACGTCCGCCGACGCGCTCAAGGTTCGCAACGACTACACGCCGCTCTGGATCGCGATCGACAAACCGGGCGACGCAGTCTGGGTCTCGTTCAACGGTTATCGCGGCGGCCGGTACGTCGCGATGACCGGCGACACTGTCCCCACGACCGATCAACCGATCAAGACGAAGCTCTCGCTCTACGCACCCGACGGCACGACGCTGCTCGCCGAGAGCGCCGAGCCCGACGGCCGGGCGTTGGTGCCGGTGCACACCGCCAAGGACCAGGACGGCGTCTACTTCCTGAAGATCGAGGGGTCCGCCCCCGGTCGCCTCCGCGTCGCAGTCGCTCCCGAGGATTGGTTCCTCGCGACCACGCCCGGTGGAGACGAGGGCGGCGGTGACGGATGCGATTGCCGCGCCGCTGGCCGCGCCGGCTCGCCCTGGGCGCTGACGTTCGCGCTGCTCTATGCCATTCGCCGATACGCCCGCCGCGCACGCTCGTAACGCTCGACAGGCACCGACGCGCCCGTGGGCTCGCGCGCCAGCGCGCGTCGGATCAGCAGCCGGGAGGTGGCGGCGGGCGCGTCCATGGTGACGGGCGCGGTCGGTGGTCGGAGCCGCGGGCTGAGAACGGCGATACGCTGCACGGACCATGATCCGTGCCTTCGTCCTCTCCGTCGTGCTCGTGGCGTGCGGCAGCTCGACCGGCCAGGTTGCGCCCGAGGCCGACGCAACCCAGACCGACACCGCGACGGTAGATACGTCGGTCGCCGACAGCGCGGTCGTCGACACCGGAAGCGGCGAGACCACAGCCGACGCGACCGCCGACGCCGCCGCCGACACCAGCGTCACCGTCGACACCGCCGAGCCCTGCAAGCCGTTCTGGTGCGGCTGCGGTACTTGTGTCGCCGCGGAGATCGTCTGCACGCGTGCGCCGGCCGGCTGTCCGCTCGGTTGCCCGAGCGGCCCGTGCCCCGAGATGGAGAAGCCGGGCCTCTGCACGCCGGACGGCGATCGCTGCGTACGCAACGGTATCTCCGGCGACATCGCGTGTTTGTCGACCGCCGATTGTCCGAAGGGTCAGTGCTGCAGCGGAACGTTCACGCCGCCGGCGCGGGGGAAGTGCGCGCCCTGCTGATCGACTCGACACGGACGTCCTCGACCAACACGGTTGTTCGGCGCTCGCGACCGACGCGATGTACGCGTCGACGCCGACGGCGCCGACGGAAACAGACTCCCCGTATGCGTCGCGCATCGAGACCAAGGCCATCGCCGTCGATGGCGGCTCGGCGCGCGAGTCGATACCATCGACCGATGCTCGATCGTCGGTTCGTCGCCGCCTGCGCCCTCGCGTTCGTGTTCGCGGGCTGCGAGACCGAGAGCGGCACGGCCGCTCCCGGCGTCGATCCGGACTCCGCGGTCGCGACCGACACGGGGAGCGTGTCCGGTGACACCGGTGCAACGCCCGCAGACACGGGCGCAGCGCCCGCGGACACGGGCGCAACGCCCGCAGACACGGGCGCAACGCCCGCAGACACGGGCGCAGCGCCCGTCGACACCGGTGTCCCCGACTCCGCCTC
>JALHOE010000167.1 GCA_022843175.1 Deltaproteobacteria bacterium | reverse complement strand
GAGGCCTTCGCGGGTCTCCGCGAGGCCCGCGCGCAGCTCGCGTCCGCCAGGGTGCGCCTCGCGCAGACCCGTATCGTCGCGCTCGCCGAGGCCGTGGTCCTCACCCGCGACGTGGAGCCGGGCGCGATGGCGCAGCCCGGGCGCACGCTCCTGACGCTCTCGATCGCCGGGCCGGCGCGGCTCGTCCTGCAGCCGGACGAGCGCGATCTCTCGCTCATCCAACTCGGGCTGAAAGCGCGCGCCTCGGCGGACGCGTTCCCGTCCGAGGTCTTCGACGCCGAGGTCAGCTACGTCGCGCCGTCCATCGAGCCGGCGCGCGGCACGATCGAGGTGCGGCTGCGCGTCCCCCAGCCGCCCGCCCACCTGCGACCGGACATGACGGTCTCGGTCGACATGCTGGTCGCGACTCGCAAGCAGGTGCTGGTCGTCGCCTCGGACGCGGTCCGCGGTTTCGCCACGCCTGCGCCGTGGGCGTTCGTCGTGGCTTCGGGGCGCCTCGAGCGGCGCGACCTGCGGCTCGGCATCCGCGGGGCGGGCGCCGCCGAGGTGATGGGCGGCCTCGTCGAGGGCGACGTGGTCGTGCTCCCCGACGGCCAGAATCTGCACGCCGGCCAGCGGATTCGGCCCTTCCGCAGGGATCCGTAGGCCATGCCGTTCGAGTGGTTCGTCGCGCTGCGGTATCTCCGCGAGGGTCGCTCGCAGACCGCGCTGATCCTCGCCGCGGTGTCGATCGGCGTGAGCGTCGTGGTGTTCCTCTCGGCGCTGATCAACGGTCTGCAGGCGAGCCTCATCAAGCAGACGCTCGGGTCCCAGCCGCACGTCACCCTGCACCCGCCGGAGCTCGTCGCGCGGCCGCTGTTCGCGCCGGGAACCACGGCCGCGGTCGTCCTCGAGCAGTCCCCCCAGCGGATGCGCTCGATCGAGCAGTGGTCGAGCGTGCTCGAGCAGGTCGCGCGCGTCCCCGGGGTCACCGCCGCGTCTCCCACCGTGACCGGCGCGGCGTTCGCGATCCGCGGCACCGCGGAGAAGCCGGTGATCGTGCGCGGGGTCGATCCCGAACGATTCCGCGCGGTGATCGACGTGCAGAGCAAGCTGACCACCGGCCGCTTCGCCCCCACGGGGAGCGATGTCGTCATCGGGGTCGGGCTCGCCGATCTCCTCAACGTCACCGTGGGCGACAAGCTGCGCGTGACCGCGGCCGAGCGCCGCGACGCCATCGTGACCGTGGTCGGCACGTTCGACCTCGGCAACAAAGAGGTCAACGACCGCTGGGTGATCGCCTCGCTGAGACAGGCGCAGACGCTCTTCGATCTGCCGGGCGGTGCCTCCACCATCGAGCTCCGCGTCGGCGAGGCCTTCGATGCCGAGCGAATCGCGCTCGACGCCGCCGAGCGCACCGGGCTCGAGGCCGACAGCTGGATGAAGATCAACGCGCAGCTGCTCGTCGGGCTGCGCTCGCAGAACAGCTCGAAGTACATGATCCAGTTCTTCGTGGTGATCGCGGTGACGCTCGGCATCGCGAGCGTGCTCATCGTGTCGGTCGTGCAGAAATCGCGCGAGATCGGCATCCTCCGCGCGGTCGGCACGTCGCGGAGCCGCGTGCTCCGGGTGTTCCTCATCGAGGGCGCGGTCGTCGGTCTGTTCGGCTCGTTCGTCGGCTCGGCGCTCGGCGCGGCGTTCTCGCTCGCGTTCGCGATGCTGGCGAAGAACCCCGACGGTTCGCCGACCTTCCCGGTCCAGCTGGACCTGCCGCTGTTCGCCGGCGCGTCCGTGCTCGCGACGTCGATCGGGCTGCTCGCCGCGGTGATCCCTGCCCGCCGGGCGGCGCGACTCGACCCCGCGGAGGCGATTCGCCATGGCTGATGTCCTCCGGGTCGACGACGTCGTGAAGGAGTTCGGCGACGCCGTCGTCACCCGCGTGCTCCGCGGCGTCGGCTTCGCGCTCGAGCGAGGAGAGTTCGCGACGCTGATCGGCCCCTCCGGCTCGGGCAAGAGCACCCTCCTCAACTTGATCGGGCTGCTCGATCGACCGACCTCGGGGCGGATCTGGATCGAGGGGCGCGACGTGAGCGAGCTCGACGAGGCCGAGCTCACCGCGTTTCGCGGCCGCACGCTCGGGTTCGTGTTCCAGTTCCATCACCTGCTGCCGGCCTTCAGCGCGCTCGAGAACGTGATGCTCCCCTCGTATGCGGCCGAGGGCTCGCCGACGAGCGCCATGCGCGCGCGCGCCGCGGAGCTGCTTTCGGCGGTGGGGCTGCAGAACAAGCTCGACGCCCGCCCCAACGAGCTGTCCGGCGGTCAACAACAGCGGGTCGCGATCGCGCGCGCCCTCGCCCACGATCCCGCGCTGGTGCTCGCGGACGAGCCCACCGGCAACCTCGACACCGAGTCCGCGAACGAGGTGTTCGAGCTGATGCGTCGCTTCCACCGCGAGCGCGGGACGACGTTCCTCATCGTCACCCACGACCCGCGCATCGCCGCCCGGAGCGATCGCTCGGTGGAGCTCGTCGACGGCGCGGTGGTGTACGACGGTCCCCCGCGCGCGTGACGATCAGGGCTCCGGGTTGACCTTCTGCTCCATCGCCTCGAGCGAGCGTATCGCGGCGACGAGGAGCGAGAACGCCAGCGGCCCGAGGATCACGCCGGGGAGCCCGAACAGGGCGACGCCGCCGATCAACGCGACGAGCACCCACAGGAAGTTGAGCTCCACCGACGAGCCGCGGAGGAACAGCGGGCGCAGCACGTTGTCGAGGCTCGCGGCGACGAAGCCGAAGATCACCGCGGCGATCGCCGCACCGGTGCGCCCGTGGGCGAGGAGCCAGCCGGCGGCGCCGAGGATCACCGGCGCGATGCCGACGACCGGAACGAACGAGAGGAAGAAGGTGAGCACCCCCCACACGAACGCGCGCGGGCCCCGCAGGATGAGCAGCGTGACCGTCATCGCGAGCGCCTGGAGGAACGACACCGCGAGGTTCGCCACGATCGTCCCCTGGATCACCTCGGCGGTGATCGTGCGGATGGTGTCGCGCTCGTTCTTCCAGGGGATGAGACGGACGAGGATCCGCTCGCGCGCGGCCGGCCCGTCGATCGCGAGGTAGATCCACGCGAGCAGGGTCACGAGCCCGTTGAAGATCACGCTCGGCGTGGCCGACAGGAGCGCGCCGAGGAAGCCCGCGACGCGGCCGGCGTTGTTCGTGAGAAAGGTCCGCGCGCGCGCGGAGAGCTCTGCGGCCTCGAGCTCGATCCCGTGCCGGCCGAGGAAGGCCGCGCCCCACTCGAGCCCGCGCGACAGCGTGCGCGCCCACTCGTCGGCGTCGCGCGACGCGACCAGGCGCGCGAGGTCGCGGATCGCGACGTAGATGGCGAGGCCGAGCGGCACCAGCACCACCGCGGTGACCGCCGCGACGAAGGCGACCGCGACGATCGCGCGCCAGGTCGGGGTGTCCCTCCGCAAGCGGGTGAGGATGCGCTCGATCGGCTTCTCCGAGACGTACGCGAGCACCGCGCCCACGCTGAGCGGGACGATCAGCTCCCACACCACCGCGAGCGACAGGGCGGCGGCGATGAGGAAGAACCACTGCGTCGGCGTGCGCTTCTCGGCCATCGGCTCTGCTCGTGCGTACCCTCGAAGTCATCGAAATCACAAGCACCGATCGGCGGCGTGTTCGTTTTTCCAGCAGACAGCCGGCGTCTCGCTACCGTCGCCGCCATGGATTCGATCGCTCGCGCCAAGGACGTCACCCAGCATCACATCGCGCCCGTCGCCTCGAAGAACGATCGCGAGCGTCGCTTCAACACCGAAGCGGTCCGCGCCCTCGGCGAGGCGGGCCTCCTCGGGCTCCTCGTGCCGAGCGCCCTCGGCGGACTCGGCCAGGGACCGCGCGCATTCGCCGACGTCGTCGCCACGATCGCCGAGGCCGACCCGTCGGTCGCGATGGTCTACGTGATGCACGTGTGCGGAACCGCCTGCATCGTGAACGCGCCGCAGACCGACGTCACCCGCGCGGCGCTCGCCGACATCGTCGCCGGCAAGCACCTCACGACGCTGGCCTTCAGCGAGGCCGGCTCGCGCAGCCATTTCTGGGCGCCGCTCAGCCGCGCCAAGAAGACGCCGAACGGGGTGCTGCTCGACGCGGTGAAGTCGTGGGTCACGAGCGCGACGCACGCCGACAGCTACGTCGTCTCCGCGCTCTCGCCCGACGGCAAGGGGCCGACCGACTCCACGCTCTACCTGCTCGGCAAGGGCGTCGCGGGGGTGAGCGTCGCGGGCACCTTCGAGGGGCTCGGCCTGACCGCCAACGACTCGGCGCCGATGAAGCTCGACGGCGTGGCCATCTCCGAGAACGCGCGCCTGACCCCCGACGCGACGGGGTTCAAGGCGATGCTCGAGGTCGTGCTCCCGCTGTTCAACCTCGGCGCCCTCGCCCTCGCCCTCGGCATCTGCCGCGCCACGGTGGCGGCGACCGCGAGCCACCTCCGCACCGCGAAGTTCGAGCACCTCGGCGCGTCGCTCGGCGAGGCGCTCCCGAACCTCCGTGCGCAGCTCGCGCAGATGCAGAACGACACCGACGGCCTCGCCGCGCGCTTGGACGACGTGGTCAAGCACCTCGAGACGCCCGGCGACCTGACGATGCTCCGCGTCCTGCAGGCGAAGGCCGTCGCCGGCGACGTGGCGATCAAGGTCACGAGCGACGCGATGCGCACCTGCGGCGGCGCGGCCTTCTCCAAGCACACCTCGATCGAGCGCTACTTTCGCGACGCCCACGCCGGCGCGGTCATGGCGCCGACCGTCGACGTGCTCAAGGAGTTCATCGGGAAGGCGTTGCTGGGGATTCCACTGTTCTGAGCACGTCGTCCGTCGACCGTCCGTCGTCGCAGGGCGGACTCGCAAAGCGGGTCACGGACGGAAGACGGACGGTGAACGGTCAACGATCGTCAGGTGCGGTGCCCGTTCGGCAGCCGCTCGTCCCAGCACTTGAAGCACACCGGCAGATAGCTCTCCTCGGCGCCGAGCTCGACCTGCGCGCCGGAGAGCGTCGGTTTCCCGGCCGCGAAGCGCATGTTGTAGATCGCCTTGCGGTTGCAGAACTGGCAGGTGACCTTCACCTCCTCGATCGCGTCGGCGAGCTCGAGGAGCCGCTGCGAGCCGGGGAAGAGCCGCGTGCGAAAGTCGCTGCGGAGGCCGTAGCAGATGACCGGCACGTTTGTGCGTCTTGGTCAGCGTGCGGAGCTGCTCGACGCAGCGCGCGCTGAGGAACTGCGCCTCGTCGACGAGCACGCAATCCACGCCCTCGAAGAGCGCCGGATCGAGCTCGGTGCCCTCTTCGAGCAACAGATCTGCTTCGGCGCGGAGCCCGGCGCGGGAGGCGACGTCGCGTGCGCCGAAGCGATCGTCGAGCTTCGGCTTCAGCAACATCACGCGCTTGCCCTGCGCGCGATAGTTGTGCGCGACCGCGAGGAGGTTGAGCGTCTTCGCGCTGCCCATCGTTCCGTGCCGGAAGTACAGCTTCGCCATGGCCGGGCGACCCTTACGCAACCGACGGCAGCGGTGCGAGTGGGAAAGCTGTTCAATGGCTGTGGCGCGGCCGATTCCGGGGCCCTCGCGGACCGCCCCGCTCGTTGGCTCGGCAGCCGCGTTGAGGAGGCGGAATCCCGACGGAATCGCCGGGGACGGTCTATCATGGAACCTCCCCCCTCTCACCCGAAGGTGCGCCGCGCATGAGCGAGACCGGTCACGAGTCGAAGGGCCAGCGTCACATCGATCGTATCGCCTCGATGCAGGACTACGCCCTGTACCGAGACCTTGCCTGGGACGGGTCGTTCGAGGACTACCTCGCGATCGTCAGGAAGCGCCCGCAGGTCACTCGTAACGCTTTTCAACGCGTCTACGACATGATCATCAGTTACGGAACCGAAGAGTACATCGACAACAAGAAGAAGCTCGTCCGCTACAACTTCTTCAAGGACGAGATCGACGGCGGAAGGGACGCGATCTTCGGCCTCGACATCCCGCTGATGCGGCTCGTGCACGTGCTCCGCGCGGCGAGCGAGGGCTTCGGCCCCGAGAAGCGCGTCATCCTCCTCCACGGCCCGGTCGGCTCGTCGAAGTCGACGATCGCGCGGCTCCTCAAGAAGGGCCTCGAGGCCTACTCGCGCTCGCAGGACGGCGCGCTCTACACGTTCCGCTGGGTCGGCCTCAAGGACCACGGCCTCGCCGGCAAGGACGGCGACGGCGACGTGTTCCCCTGCCCGATGCACGAGGAGCCGCTCCGTCTCATCCCGCCGGACTGGCGCGCCAAGGCGATCGACGAGCTCGGACTGCACAACGACCAGTTCAAGATCAAGGTCGACGGCGATCTCGATCCGGCTTGCCGCTTCATCTTCAAGAAGCTGATGGAGGACTACAAGGGCGACTGGGCGAAGGTGGTCGAGAACCACGTTCGCGTGAAGCGCCTCCTCGTCAGCGAGAAGGACCGCGTCGGCATCGGCACCTTCCAGCCGAAGGACGAGAAGAACCAGGACTCCACCGAACTCACCGGCGACATCAACTACCGGAAGATCGCCGAGTACGGCTCCGACTCCGACCCCCGCGCCTTCAACTTCGACGGCGAGTTCAACATCGCCAACCGCGGCATCGTCGAGTTCGTGGAGGTGCTCAAGCTCGACGTGGCCTTCTTGTACGACCTCCTCGGCGCCTCGCAGGAGCACAAGATCAAGCCGAAGAAGTTCTCCCAGACCGACATCGACGAGGTCATCCTCGGCCACACCAACGAGGCGGAATACAAGAAGCTCCTGAACAACGAGTTCATGGAGGCCCTCCGCGACCGCACGATCAAGATCGACATCCCCTACATCACGAGGCTGACCGAGGAGATCAAAATCTACGAGAAGGACTTCTCCGGCTCGAAGATCAAGGGCAAGCACATCGCGCCGCACACCCTCGAGGTGGCGGCGATGTTCGCGGTCCTCTCGCGCCTCGAGCAGCCCAAGGGCCAGCTCACCACTCTGCAGAAGATGAAGCTCTACGACGGCAAGGTCCTGCCGGGATACACGCAGGACACCGTCAAGGAGCTCCGCAAGACGAGCAAGCGCGAGGGCCTCGACGGCATCTCGCCGCGCTACGTGCAGGACAAGATCAGCAACGCGCTCGTCGACGAGGCGGGCGAGGGCACGATCAACCCCTTCATGGTGCTCAACGAGCTCGAGAAGGGCCTCTCGCACCACTCCCTGATCACCAACGAGGAGCAGAAGGACCGCTTCCGCAAGATGATCGGCGAGGTGAAGGCCGAGTACACCGAGATCGTCAAGAACGAGGTCCAGCGCGCCATCTCGGCCGACGAAGAGGCGATCAACAAGCTCGCCGGCAACTACGTCGACAACATCAAGGCCTTCACCCTCAAGGAGAAGGTCCGCAACAAGTACACCGGCCACGACGAGGAGCCCGACGAGCGGCTGATGCGATCGATCGAAGAGAAGATCGACGTGCCGGACAACCGCAAGGACGACTTCCGTCGCGAGATCATGAACTTCATCGGCGCGCTCGCCATCGAGGGCAAGCGCTTCGAGTGGCACACCAACGACCGCCTCCGTCGCGCCCTCGAGCTCAAGCTGTTCGAGGACCAGAAGGACAGCATCAAGCTCAAGACGCTCGTCTCCGCCGTCGTCGACAAGGAGACGCAGGAGAAGATCGACGTCATCAAGGCGCGCCTCATGAAGTACTTCGGGTACAACGAGGTCTCGGCGACCGACGTGCTCAACTACGTCGCCAGCATCTTCGCCCGCGGCGACGCCAAGGAATAAACGGCGTCGCCCAAACCGACGCGCGCGTCGCCGAGCGCACAAACCAGGCGCGCGCGTAAGCGAGCGCCTAGACGAAGCAAACGGGCTTCTGGCGAGGTCTAGGCGCTCGCTTACGCGCGCGCCTGTCCAGCGGGGCCCTCGCTGACGCGCGCGCCTGTCCAGCGGGGCCCTCGCGGACGCGCGCGGCGGTTTGGGGCCGCTGACGCGCGCGCCCATCTCTGGTACAGGCCGCGCCCCAAAGGAGCACTCATGGCCACGATCGAGATGGAGAAGCGCCACGCGCTCGGTAAGGACGAAGCCCGCAAGAAGGCCGAGGACCTCGCCGACAGGATGAAAGAGAAGATCGGCATCGAGTGGGCCTGGTCCGGCGACACCATCAAGTTCGAGGCGAAGTCGGGCGCGGCCAAGGGCGCCAAGGGCACCGTCGCCGTCACCGACAGCCTGATCCGCGTCGAGGTCGACCTTCCGTTCATGCTCCGCCCCCTCAAGGGGATGGTGGAGTCGAAGATCAAAGAAAAGCTCGACGCGATCTGATCGGTCGTTAGGCTCCGGGTGTGCGCGCGGTCGAGCTCCCCGAGAAGACCGCGCTGACGCCGGCCGTCCTCTTCCAGGCCACGGTCGTCGGACGCGAGCGCGTGGTCATGGGCACGATCGACGGCGAGGTCATCGCCGTCGCGAAGCTCGCGTTCGAAGAAGGTGTGCTCGTGCTGCGCGGCGTGCAAATCGCCGAGCCGTGGCGCCGCCGGGGCATCGGCGCGCGCCTGCTCACCGCGGTCACCGCGGCGTCGAGCGAGGCCTCGTACGTGATCGCGTACGCCCACCTCGAGCGCTTCTACGCGACGCACGGCTGGCGTCGCGTGCACGACGGCGTCCCCGCGTTCCTCGTGGAGCGCTGCGCCAAGTACCGCTCCAAGGGCGACGACGTCTTCGTCGCCCTCCGCCCTGCGGTCGACTGACGGCCTCGATCAGCCCTTCACGGCCTTCATGTTCATCTGCGAGGGCGAGGGCCGGCCGGCCTTGACCGCCTCGAGCTCCTTGAGGAGCGCGATCGCCGAGAACGGCTTGACGAAGTAGGTGGTCGCGCCGGCGTCCATGGCCTTCTTGCGCGAGCCCTCGTCGTCGAGCGCGCTGATGATGATGATCGGGATCTTCGAGGTGGGCGCGCTCTGGCGGAGCCGGCGGCAGACCTCGAAGCCGTCGAACGCGCCGGGGACCATGAGATCGAGGATGGCGACGTCCGGCGGGCGCGTGAGCGCTTCGTCGACGGCTTTGACGCCGTTGGCCACGCCGATCACCTCGAAGCCGCGCGCCTGCACCAGCGCGGAGATCATCCGGCGGATCGAGTCTTCGTCTTCGAGCACGAGGATCCGCATGACGTCTCCAATCAGGAACTCACCGCGGCTTGGCGACGAGCCGAGCCTCGGCAACCTGTAGCTCGATTCCGTGTGCCCGGGCAATCTCGTTCAAGAAGCCCCTCGCCGCACGGCTCCGGGGTTCGACGCCGCCGCCCCCCTCCCCGACGCGCTCGATGACCAGCGCGCGGTCCTCGAGGGCGAGGCGCACCTCTTCGCCGGGGCGGCTGACGCGGAGCGCCTGGTCGAGCATTTCGGACACCATCGCCCGCAGCGCGGCGGGAAAACCGTCGACGATCAGCGGGTTCGGGTCGTCGCTGGCTGCAACGGTCAGGACGACCCCGCGCGAGGCGAACGCGACCGTCGCGAGGCCGGCCTCGTCCTGCGCGATGAGGCCGAGGTCGACCGGGATCGCCGCGACATCGGACGCGATCCGCGCCATGTGGCGGGTCAGGGCGAGCAGCTCGGCGCCGCGGCCGAGCGCTCGCTGCACCTCGTCGACCAGGTCGGAGGCCACGCCGACCTCGGCGGCCTTGAGCCGAGCGGCCCCGAGCGGCGCGAACACCGCGCGGAGATCGTCGGCCAGCGCGTCGGCGAGGCGTGCGGCGGTGCCGAGCGCGACGGTGGGGGCGACGGAGACGCCCGCGTCCGGCGGCCGGGTGGCCTTGGTCGGCTCCTCGAAGACGGCCGCGAGCTCGCGCGCGTACATCTCCCCCTGAGCCTTGGCCGCCTCGAGCTCCTTGCGGAGCGTCTGCACTTCTTTGGCTTCTTCCGCTTCGAGCGCGGGGAAGATGATCATCTCGCTCGCGCCGTCGAGCTCGTAGCGACCGCCGTAGCGGATCGCCATGCGCGCGAGCCACCCGCGCTCCGCGGGAGAGATCGGCGCGGTGTCGGGGCCGAGCTGTACGCCGAGATGGACCTCGGCGCCCTCGCGCCTGAGCGTGACGAGCTGCGCGCCGCCGACGCCCGACTGCTGGAAGCCGCCCATCAGCACGTGAAGCATGCGACGCAGCTCGTTCTCGTCGCCGAAGACCTCGGTGCCGGCGCCGGGCGCGAGCTGCACCTTCGCGTCGGGCGCGACCTCCCACAACAGCGCCGCGAGGTCGACCCGACCGCGCCGCGCGCGCGTCGTCGCCGGCCCGGACAGCTCGGAGAGCTTCTGCATCGCGCCCTCGAGCAGATCGAGCGTCGACTCGAGCCCCTCGGAGTCGCCCGCGCTCGTGAGCGTCATCGGACGATCGGATTGCGGCGGACGATCGCTCTTGCGCGTGAGCGGCTCGGAGTCCGGGTTGACCGGCGGCGCGGGCGGCTTGGTGAGGATCTGCACGCCCTTGCGCAAGCGCTCGGCGGCGCCGCGGGCCTCTTGGGTGAGCAGCCAGGACAGCTCTTGTTTGGTGAGCTTGTCGCTCATCGACGCGTTGCCTCTTCTTGGTTGCCGGTGCCGTGCGCACTCGCGCGGAGCTCGCGCTTGAGCACCTTGCCGGTGGGATTGCGGGGGAGCGGCTCGGTCAGCACGACGATCGCGCGGGGCACCTTCGGGCCGGCGAGGCGCTCCTTGCAGTAGGCGCGGAGGCGCGCGTCGGCCCCCTCGGCGGGGACGCCGGGCTTGAGCACCACGAACGCGGTGACCCGCTCGCCCCACTCGGGATCGGGCACGCCGACGACGGCGACCTCGTCGATCTCGCTGCAGGCCTCGAGGGTCGCCTCGACCTCGGCGGGGTACACGTTGACGCCGCCGGAGATGATCATGTCCCGCTTGCGTCCCTCGATGTGATAGCAGCCGTGCTCATCGCGCCGGGCGAGATCGCCGACGGAGAAGTAGCCGTCGCGCATCGAGCCGCGCGTGGCCGCCTCGTCCTCGTGATAGCCGGCGACGAGCATCGCGTTCTTGGTGAACAGCTCGCCGATCGCGCCGTCCGGCACCTCGCGCCCCTCGTCGTCGAGGAGGCGGATGTCGTTGCCGGCGACCGACCGGCCGATGGTGCCGGGCGACGTCCGGAGATCGCTCGGCTTGGCGAGGGTGACGATGCCGGTCTCGGTCGAGCCGTAGAGGTTGAAGACGATGTCGCCGAAGAGCTCCATGGCGCGGTCGCTGTCGGGCCCGGGCAGCGGCGCGCTCGTGCAGAACAGCGCGCGCAGCGAGCGGGTGTCGTAGCGCTTGATCACGTCCTCGCCGAGCGACAGCAGACGATGGAGCATCGTCGGCACGAGCACCGTGGTGGTGACCCGATGCTTCTCGATCAGCGCGAGGAACCGCTCGGGGTCGAACTCGTCCATCAGCACGATCGTCGCGCCGAGGATCTGGCTCATGTTGATGAAGCCGAACGCGGTCGTGTGGTAGAGCGGGCACGCCGCGAGGTGGACGTCGTCGGCGCGGAACGGCGTCTCGCGGAGGAAGCGGAAGACCGCCGGGAGCAGCTCCTTGTTGAACTTGCGCACGGCGCCCTTCGGCTTGCCGGTGGTGCCGCTGGTGTAGATCACGACGGCGCCGTCCTCGTTCGCGTCGCTGGCCTCGGGCGCATCGAGCAGCTTCTCGAACGACGAGCCGATCTCGAAGCGGTTGTCGCGCGGGATGCCGGGGAGCTCGGCCCGCTCGATCGTCTGCGCGACGGCCGCGTCGTAGACGATCGCCCGAGCGCCGCAGTGGCCGGCCAGGTAGGTGAGCTCGGCCGCGGTGGAGCGCCAGCTGATCGTGACCTGCGCCGCGCCCGCGCGCGACGCGCCGGTGCCGAGCACCATGTACTCGGGGCAGTTCTTCATCATCACGAGCACGCTCTGCCCGGCGAGGCCGCGCCGGCGGAGGCCGGTGGCGACGCGATCGCAGAGCGTGTCGAGCTCGGCGTAGCTGTAGCGGACGGGCCTGCCCCTGGCCGGGTCGTAGACCAGCGCCGCTTTGTCGGGGGTGTTGGCCCCGTGGATGCGGTAGATCGCGGACGGCCCGCTCTTGCCCTTGGCGAGCAGCCGCCCGGCGGTCAGGGCGCCGCGGGCGCCGAACGTCCACACCAGGCCGGACTGCACGGCGAGCGCGGCGGCGTTCTCGATGCGGCTGAACGCCGAGGCGGCGGCCTGACGCACCGATTCGACTCCCCATCCCGCCGACATGCGACGATTCTACACCACCCATGGGACCGCTCCGGCTGCCTGCTCTTGCGACGGCGCATTCGCATGCCTTCCAGCGCGCTCTCCGCGGCCGCGCGCAGCGCCCGAGCGGGGCAATGCGCGAGGACTTCTGGTCGTGGCGCGCGGCGATGTACGCCCTCGCCGAGACGCTCGACCCCGCGTCCATTCATCGAATTTCCCGGATCGCGTTCGACGAGCTCGCGGCCGCGGGGGTGCGCACCGTGGGCGAGTTCCACTACGTCCACCACCAGCCCGACGGCACCCCGTACGCGCAGCGCACGCTCCTCGCCGAGCAGGTGATCGACGCGGCGCTCGCCGCCGGCCTCCGCATCGCGCTGCTCCGGGTCGCCTATGCCCGGGGCGGCCCCAACGATCCGCCGCTCGCGCCGGCGCAGCGACGCTTCGTCGATCGCGACGTCGACCACGTGCTCGCCGACGTCGATACGCTGCGCCGCAAATACCACGATCACCCGGACGTGCGGGTCGGCATCGCGCCGCACTCGGTCCGCGCGGTGCCCCCCTCGTGGCTCGCGCCGCTCGCCGATCACGCGCGCCATCACGGCCTGCCGCTCCACATGCACGTCGCGGAGCAGCCCGCCGAGATCGACGCGTGCCTCGGCGAGACCAACAAGCGACCGCTCGAGCTGCTCGCCGATCACGGGCTCCTCGACGAGCGGTTCGTCGCCGTCCACGCGACCCACCTGCTCCCGCACGAGGCGCGCCTGCTCGCGAGCTCGTTCGCGTGCATCTGCCCGACGACCGAGCGCGATCTCGGCGACGGGCTCCCCGATCTCGCGGCGCTCCGCGCGGCCGGCGCGCAGATCTGCGTCGGGATCGACTCGCACGTGCTCTGCGAGCCGCTCGAGGAGATTCGCGCCCTCGAGACCGGGGAGCGGCTCCGCACCCTCCGCCGCAACCACACCTCCGCCGAGCAGCTGTGGCGCGACGGCTCGCTCGTCTCCGCTCGAGCGTGCGGCTTCGCCGACGCCGGCGGCGAGGTCGAGGTCGACGTGCACGATCCAGCGCTCGCGCTGGTTGACGAAGAGGTCCTCCTCGACGCGGTCGTCTTCGGCGCACCGAGCCGCGTCCTTCGCCGCGTCTGATGGACGAGCGCAAAACGATCCGGACCGGCCTTCCGCGGCAGCTCTCCGAGGAGCTCGACCGCCTGGCGCCCAAATTGTTCACGGTGCCCGGTGGGCGCTACCGGCTCGAGCGGCTGGTCGGTCGCGGCTCGCTGTTTGTGACCTTCCGCGCGACCCGCATCGACGACGAGGGCGCGGTGCCGCATGCGGTCAAGGTGCTCCGCCCCTCGCTGCTCCGCGCCTGGCCGAGCGGCGCGCGGGTGCTGTCGCGCGAGCAGGCGCGCGTGCTCGCGATCCTCAACGAACGGGTCCCGCCCTCGCCCCACGTGGTGCGGTTGTTCGAGATCGGCGAGCTCGACATCGAGGGCGCCGCCGTCCCGTTCTTCGCCCTCGAGTGGATCGAGGGCGAGGCGCCGAGCCTCTTCGATCGTGTCCGTCGCTCGGTCGCCGATCGGGGCGTCGCGCTCGACGCGCGCTCGGCCTTCCACGTGCTCGAGGACGTCGCGCGCGGTCTCGACTGGGTCCATCAGCACGGCCTGCTCCACCGCGGGCTCGCGCCGACCAACGTGCTCGTGACCGGCGAGGGCGACGCGCTGACGGCGAAGGTCAGCGACGTCGCCATCGCGCGGCCGATGGACCTGCCCACCTCGTTCGGCCTCTCCACCGACGTCGTCGCGCGCTCCGCGCAGCCCTATCGCGCGCCCGAGCAGCACCGCGGCGGGTCGCTCACGCCCGCGTGCGACGTCTTCGCCCTCGGCGCGCTCGCGCGGTTCGTGCTGACCGGCAGCGCTCCGCGCGGCGAGCCGCTCGCCTCCGAGAGCGCGCTCCACCCCACGCTCGGCGGGCGCGCGCTCGCCGCGCTCGACTCGGTGACCTCCGCGCTGCTCGCGTTCGAGGCCGAGGCCCGACCGGCGACGATCGAGTCCGCGTGGGCGCTCCTCGAGCCGCCGCTCCTGGAGCTCGCCGCGCGCGCCCCCGAGACGCCCGCGCCCGCCCGCGAGGACGACGCGCAGTCGTCGTGGGTCTGGACCGAGCGGCATCGTCCCGCAGAGCCGCGGTCCTTCCGCGCCATCGCCGTCGATCGCGACGGTCACGCGCTCGCGGCCGACGCGGGCGGGCTCGCGTACTTCGACGGACGCCGGCACCGAGCTGCCGAGCCGTGCGACGAGCTCGCGGAGATCACCGCGATCGGGTGCGTCGACATCGGAGCGTTCCTGGTCGGAGGGCGCAACGCGCGGGGCTCGGCGCGCCTGTTCCGGCTCGACGTCGACGGTTGGAGCAGGCTCCCCCTCGACGCCTCGGGGACCGTCTCGGCGGTCCTCGCCCACAATCGCGACTGGTACGCCGTGATCCGGGGCGTCCGCGAGATCTCGCTCGTCGACCTCCGCGGGCGGGTGCCGCTGCCCGGGCTGCGCACCGTCACGGCTGCGCTCGCGCTCGACGGCGTCCTCATCGTCAGCGGCATCGGCGGGACGTACACCTTCGACATCGAGTCGCGCGTGGCGCGTCCCCACCGGCTCCCGCTGCGCGCGATCACCGCGACCGCGTCCGGGCGACGCGAGGCGTTCATCGCGGGCGAGCAGGGGGCGCTGCTGGTGGTCACGCCGGTCCACGACGCGCCCCACCGCACCACGATTGCGCGAGAGCAGCTCCCGGCCGACGCCACGGCGCTGTCGGTGCGAGCCGACGGGGCGCTGCTCGTGGCCGTGCCCGGAGAGCTGCTCATCCGTGAACGCCCCGGCCAATTCCGTTCGCTCGTGCGCGAGCCGGGCGCGCTGTGCGTCGCGCTCTCGCCCCGCGTCAGCGGGCTGCTGGCTCACCTCGACGACGGCCGCGTGCTCGAGGGGCGCGCGCTCGGCGCCTGACCGCGCTACCCTCTCGCGATGATTTCTCGCTTGGTAACCCTCTCCTTTGTCCTCGCGTCCGCCTCCCTGGTGAGCTGCGGCGGGGACGACGCAGGTACGACCGAGGCCGCCGCGGCCACGGTCGTCGTCACCAACAACATCTTCACGCCGGCCAACGTCACCGTGAAAGCGGGTCAAACGGTGGAGTGGCAGTTCAACCAGGGCGTGCACGACGTCACGTCGGGCAAGACCGATCCGGGCACCGCCACGGCGCCCCCCACGTGCACGCCCGACGGCAAGTTCGCCTCGGGCGAGCCCCAGGGCTCGGGCACCTACCGGTTCAAGTTCACGACCGCGGGCACGTTCTCGTACTACTGCTCGCCGCACTGCGCGAACAAGCAGTTCGGCACCGTCACCGTCACCCCATGACCCTCGTCCAGCTCCGCAAGCGCAGTCCCGAGGAGCGGTTCGCCCCCAAGCCCGCGTGGCTCAAGGTCCGCGCGCCGGGCGGCGAGAAGTACACCGAGCTCAAGGCCACGCTGCGGAAGCTGGACCTCCACACCGTCTGCGAGGAGGCGCGCTGCCCCAACGTCGGCGAGTGCTGGGGCGAGGGCACGATGACGATCATGCTCCTCGGCGACGTGTGCACGCGCGGGTGCCGGTTCTGCGCCGTCACCACCGGCAACCCCCGCGGCGCCGTCGACGTGCGCGAACCCGAGCACGTCGCGCGCGCGATCGCACGCCTCGACGTCAACTACGTCGTGCTCACCATGGTCGACCGCGACGACCTGCTCGACGGCGGCGCCGAGCACGTCGCGAAGACGGTGGCGGGCATGCACGCCCTCCGGCCCGACCTCCTCGTCGAGACTCTGGTCGGAGACTTCAACGGCAAGCTGTCGTGCGTCGACACGCTGGTGCGCGACGGCGCGCCCGACGTCTACGCCCACAACCTCGAGGTCGTCCGCCGCCTGCAGCGCACCGTGCGCGACGTGCGGTGCGACTACCAGCAGTCGCTCGACGTGCTCGCGCGCGCCAAAGCCAAGGGCGCGCGGGTCACCAAGTCGAGCCTCATGCTCGGCATGGGCGAAGAGCTCGACGAGGTCCGCGAGGCGATGCGCGATCTCCGCGCCGCCGGCGTGGACGTGCTCACGCTCGGGCAGTACCTCCGCCCGTCGCCGAAGCATCACGAAGTGGTTCGCTATGTGCCGCCCGAGGAGTTCGATCTCCTGCGCGACGAGGGGCTGGCGATGGGCTTCAAGTACGTCGCGTCGGGGCCGCTCGTTCGTTCGAGCTACCACGCGGCCGAGGTCTTCATCCGCTCCATGCTTCATCCCGGCGACCCCGAGGGCGCCGCCGAGGCGCTCAAGCAGCGCCAAAACACGGCCACGCTCGCCGCAGCAGCCGAGGCCGCGCGGCAAGACGCCTGAGCAGGCGCGCGCGTCCGCGAGCGCCTACTTCCCACAAACCCTTTGTTACTCGAGCACGACGAGGGTCGCACCCTCGTCGACGGCCTGTCCCTCGGTCACCGCGATCGACGCCACTTTGCCGGCGCTCGGCGCCTCGACGGGCATCTCCATCTTCATCGACTCGAGGATGACGACGGTCTGCCCCTCGTCGACGCTGTCGCCGACCTTCACTTCGATCTTCCAAACGGTGCCGGTAATGTGGGCCTGGACGTTTGTCGCCATGGTGTCGAGGACATACTCGACCACGGCCGCGCCCGCCAAGGACGAAAAACCGTCCGCGCGCTCCCCCGGTGCGAGGAGACGATGTGTGCTCCGCCGTCCGCGCACGAATCGCGTTTGACCCACTCGGAGCGCGCGCGCTACGTTTTGGCGTCCGGCCAAGAGCCGCGTCGCTCGCGTGTCTGTCACAGCGAGCACGCGCGATCAGCTGCGGCGAAGTGAGATATTGATATGGCGGGTCCCCACCGAAACGGAGTGAACGGCGCAATGGCAGAGCAGAAGGAGTCTTCGGTCCTCTTCTCCCTCAAAGAGCTCATGAGCCTCGAGGAGAACCGAATCCGCGAGGAGGAGGACGCCAAGAAGCGGGCCGCCGAAGCGGAGGTTCAGGCGCGCGCCGAGGCCGAGCGCCGCGCGCGCGAAGAAGAGGAAGGCCGCCTGCGCGCCGAGGAAGAGCGCCGTCGTCAGGACGAGATGCGCCGCAAGATGGAAGAGGCGCAGATCGAGGCCGCGAAGCACGCCGAGATCGAGAAGCGCAAGCTCGAGGAGCAACACCGTCTCCAGATGGAGGCGCTCGCCCACCAGCAGCGCCACGAGAAGGAGATCGCGGTCGTCAACGCGACCAAGCGCAAGGGCATCCACCCCGGCGTCCTCGCCGCCATCGGCGTCGCGCTCCTCAGCGCGGTCATCGCCGTCGTCTTCTTCGTCGCCATCAAGCCGGCGCAAGAGGCCAAGGAGGCCGTCACCAAGGCGCAGACCCTCGCGGCGTCCGACGACCCGTCCTCGTGGACGGAGGCCGAGAGCCTCCTCGGCATCGCTCGCAAGAACGACCCGACGAACAAGGACATCGGCCCCATCCAGGACAAGATCAAGGCGAAGCGCGACAAGGTCGAAGCCGACAAGCTCGCCAAGCAGAAGGAGCTCGAGGACCGCCTCAAGAAGCTCCAGGGCGACCTCAAAGAGGCGAACGACCTGCTCGCCAACGCCAAGACCGACGCGGAGAAGCAGGCCGCGATGGACAAGATCAACAAGACCAAGACGGCGATCGCCGGCGCTGCGGCCCCCAAGGCGGAGACGAAGAAGGTCTGCCCCCCGGGCGTTCCGCTCTGCAACTGATCGCTCCGTCTCGCTCTCCGTCCGAGAGGCAGGGAAGCCACCGCGAGGTGGCTTCCTCGCTTTTGTCGTCGCTCTTTTTTCTCCCAAGCTCGGGCGTGGGTCGGTGGTCCTTCGATCGGAACGCGGAGGGAGCGATGGCCGATCGAGAGTCGTCAGTGGTGGTGTCGTTGCACGAGCTCATGGCGATGGAGGAGCAGCGCCGGCGCGAGGCCGCGGAGGTCGAGCGCGCGCGGATCGCAGACGGCGAGCGCCGTCGCGTCGAGGAGCTCGAGGCGCAGCGCCGCGAGCACGAGGAGCGCGTGCGCGCCGCCGACGCCGCGAAGCGCGAGCGCGAATTGAAGAGCGCCGTCGAGCTCGCGCAGATCGAGGCGCACCAGGCGGTCCAGATCGAGAAGTCGAGGCTCGAGGTGCAGCTGCGCAACTACGCAGACCAGCTCGCCGCGCGAGAGGCCCACGCCCGCGATCTGCAGGCGCTCCTCGACAGTCAGCGCGGAGGCGGTCGCGCCTCGACGATCGTCGCCACGGCGCTCGCCGCGGTCGCCACGCTCGTCGCCGTCGTCGCGATCGCGCTCGCCGCCCGCACCCCGCCGCCGGTGCCGGTCGTCGCCCCGCCCCCGCCGAGCGACAACAGCGCGGAGCTCGAGTCGACGCGCAAGAAGATCGCCGCGCTCGAGCGGCAGCTCCTCGAGCTCGAGAGCGCGAAGGCGGCGCCCCCGGTGGCGTCCACCGCGACGCCGAAGCCGCCGGCCCTCAAGCCGCCGCCGGCGCCGTCCGCCGGTCCGAAGTGCCCGCCCGGGCTCAAGGGCGTGCCGATGTGCCCGTGAGCTTCCGCCGCGACGGTCGCGCAAGTAGACCGGGGTCGTGCCCCACCGTCGCATTGTCTTTCCGCTCGACGTCGCCACCGCCGCCGACGCCCGCGCCCTCGCGGCGCGGGTCGCGCCCTCCGTCGGCGTGCTGAAGATCGGCCTCGAGCTGTTCGTCGCCGAGGGGCCCGCGGTCCTCGCGCTCGGGCTCGAGCACCAGCGTCCAATCTTCCTCGACCTCAAGCTGCACGACATCCCCGAGACCGTCGAGCGCGCGGTCGCCGCCGCCGCGGCGCACGGGGTCCGCTACCTCACGGTCCACGCGGCCGGTGGCCCCGAGATGCTCCGCCGCGCCGCGCGCCGCGCCGAACAGGAGAGCGGTGGCTCGCTCACCATCCTCGCGGTCACGGTGCTCACGTCCATGTCCGACGACGA
>JALHOE010000166.1 GCA_022843175.1 Deltaproteobacteria bacterium | reverse complement strand
GAGGGCACCGCGCCGTGGCTCGTGGTCGCGGCGCTCGTCATCGCCGTCACGTCGCTGGTCCTGCTCGTCCTCGAGCTGCGCCGCGCGCGGGAGGCGCCCCGCGCCTCGCTCGTCGCCACGGGGCTCCTCGCGGCGCTCGCGTTGGTGCTCGCGGTGGTGCGGCCGCACCGGCTCCGCGCGCGCGAGGTGAGCATCGCGCCGCGCGTGGTCGTGCTCGTCGACCGCTCGCGCTCGATGGCGCTCTCCTCCACCAACGCCGTCGACGGCAAGCCGCGCATCGACGTGGCCGACGAGGTCGTCGACAAGCTCAAGAAGAGCCTCGGCGGCCGGGTCGACGTCCTCGCGCTCGGCGCCGCGGGCGGTCTCCGCGAGGGCTCGGCCAAGGGCTCGCCGCTCCTCCGCGCCGACGGCGCCGCGAGCGATCTGGCGAGCGCGATCCGCGCGCTGTCGGAGCGCCACGAGGATCCGCCGTCCGCGATCGTCGTCGTGAGCGACGGGCGCGTCGAAATCGGGGACCTCGCCGAGCGCAAGGTCGGCCCCGCGGTCCACGCGGTCGCGATCGGCGACGGGTCGCCGCCCGACGCCTCGATCCGCGCGGTGCGCCTCGCCGGCGCGGCCGTCGCCCACCAGAAGCTGCCGCTTCAGATCGAGGTCGCGTGCACCGGCGGGCTGTCGTGCGGCGATCTCACGATCACCGTCCGCGAGCTCCGCGAGCGCGATCCGAGCATGGCCGCGGTCTCCGACATCCTCGCGACCGGCACCGCGTCGATCAAGGACGGCACGGCGCTGATCGAGCTCCCGATCACCCTCGAGCGCGCCGGCACCCGCGCCCTCGAGGTGTCGATCGCCGCGCCCAAGGGCGACGCGATCCCCGACAACGACCGCCGCCTGCTCTCGATCGACGTCGCCCGCGAGCGCGTCCGCGTGCTGCACATCGCCGGTCGCCCCACCTTCGATGTGCGCGCGCTCCGCACCTGGCTCAAGAGCGACGCCGCGATCGACGTGGTCAGCTTCTTCATCCTTCGCACCCCGGGGGACGAGGTCAACGCGCCCGACGACGAGCTCGCGCTCATCCCCTTCCCGGTGCGCGAGCTGTTCACCGAGCACCTGCCGTCGTTCGACGCGGTGCTGTTCCAGGACTTCGACGCCGAGCCCTACGGCCTCACGCCGCACCTCCCGGCGATCGCCAAGTACGTCGAGCACGGCGGAGGCATCGTCCACATCGGCGGCCCCAACGCGTTCTCGGCGGGCGGCTACGCCAACTCGCCGCTCGCGCGCGTCACGCCGGTGGAGATGCCGCGGGTCGAGGGCGGGCAGCAGGCGCACGACGGCGTGGCGTTCGTGCCGATCCCCACCGCCGCCGCGAAGGGCGCGCCGATCCTCAGCGAGGTCGAGTCGATCCTCGGCGACGAGCTGCCCGAGTTCCAGGGCACCTCGCTGCTCGGCGACGTGCGCGGCGGCGGCATCCCGCTGTGGGTCCACCCCAAGCGCACGACGAGCAAGGGCAAGCCGATGCCGATCCTCGCCATCGGAGACGTCGGCGACGGCCGGTCGATCGCGCTCGGCCTCGACTCCACGCGCATCCTCGGCTTCTCGGCGTTCGCGGCCAAGAGCGGCGGCCGCGCGTACGACGCGCTCTGGCGCGGGCTCCTCGGCTGGCTCATGCGCGATCCGCGCTACGAGCCGGTGCGCGGGCGATTGGTCCACGCGTCGGGCACCGGGCCGTGCCTCGCCGGCGCGCCGGCGGCGATGCGGATCGAGGCGTCTCCGGTCGCCGGTCCCGCCCGCGTGCGCGCGACGATCAAGAACCTCGAGACGCCGCGCGCCAAGGAGGGCGAGTCGCTGCCGGCCGAGGTCGATCAGCAGATCGACGGCACGCCGCCGATCCTCGTCCCCCTCGGCGTGTCGGGCGCGTCGGGCATCGCGCCCTCCGGCGGGTTCGCGCTCCGGCTCTCGATCGGCGAGGCCAACGACGACGCGAAGGTGCCGTCCGCCCTCGCCACCCGCGCGCTCGCCACCTGCGAGCGCGGCGGCGACGAGTGGGCCGATCCGCGGCCGGATCGGGAGAAGCTCCTCGCGATCACCCGCACCAACGGCGGCGTCGTCGTCAGCGCCAGCGACACCGGCGCGATCCCGAGCCCGCACGCCGCGGTGGTGTCGATCGAGCGCAACGTCGCGCCCATCCTCCCCACGTGGGGCTGGGCGACCCTCGCCGCGATTGCGCTCGGCCTGCACTGGTTCGTTCGTCGGCGCGGCGGCCTCGCGTAGTAGCATCGTCGGCGATGAAGCGACTCGCAGCGGTGGGGATGTTGCTCGCAGCGTGCGGCGGCGGGGCGACGACCGCGAAGCCCCCGTCCACGCTGCCCACGCCGAAGCCGCTCCGCGCCGCGCACTCGGGCGCGCTGTTCGTCGTCGTCTACGAGGCCCTCCTCCCCGTCGGCTGCTACGACGACAAGCGCAAGAAGTGGGACTCGGGCGAGCCCTGCCTCGACATGCTGCCCGACGACGCGAGCGTGCAGCTCGAGTCGGGCGAGACGGTGAAGGTCGCGGGGCGCCGCGTGCCGACGCCCACGAGCTGCACCCTCTCCACCAAGCTCCTCAACTTCGTCGAGCCCACGAAGGAGAAGCCGGGCACGTGGGCCATCTGGCCGCCCGCCTCCGATCCGCGCGTCCAGCGCACCGCGTGGGACGCGACCAAGGGCGCCGGCGTGCCGTTCCCCGAGGAGGACAAGAAGCGCCTCGGCAAGGCGCTCGGTGCGAGCGAGGTGTTCGTCGTCCAGACCACCTCGTCCGATCTCGACGGCGACGGCGCGAGCGAGATCCTCTACTCGGCCACGGCCAAGGGCTTCGATCCCGCGACCCGCAAGGGGGTGAGCGGACTCTACCTGTCCGACCGTCGCGTCCCCGATGCGATCGCGATCCGCAGCTCCGATCACGCCGTGTTCCGCGTGGAGGCCACGACCGATCTCGACGACGACGGGCTCAAGGAGCTGTGGATCAGCGAGCGCACGTTCCACCCCAACGGCCACCGCACCGACTCGATGGTGCTCGCGTATCAGGCCGCGGGCGGCCTCACGCCCCTGCCCCCGCAGGAGAGCTGCTGGCCGCCCCAGAGGATCAAGTAGCGCCGTCGAGTTTTGATCAGACGGACCGGGCGCCAAGCACGCGAAGCCTCACGCCATGAACGCCCGAGAATGTCTGGGCGATGGCTTGTGGGCTGCTCGTCGCGGCAGAAACGTGATGGCGAAGATCGGCAGACCGCTTGGTCTCGGGCGAGCTTGGCGTGAGGCTTGGCGGCCTTGGCGACCGGTAGTTCTTCCTAGCGCTTCGCGACCTTCTTGCCGCTGCCCGGCTTGGTCTTGGCCTGCTCGGGGAGATCGGTCGGATCTGCGCAGCAGCGAAAGCCGGTCGCGTAGTCGTAGTAGATCGGCGCGTGGGCGGTCGTGACGTAGTCGCAGCCCTCGTGGAGGTTCTTGGTGTCGAGGTAGAAGCCGCCGTGCAGGGTGCCGTCGTCGGTCCACTCGTGCAGGTTGCCGACCATGTCGAACGCGCCGTACGCGTTGGTGCACGCGCTCGCCGAGCCGGTGGCCGCCACGGTGTTCGGCAGCTGGTTGAGGCGCGGGTCGATCATGCTCTTGTTCTCGAACATCGCCTTGCCGGCGTAGAGCTTGGAGAGCGGCGCGGTGCGGCCCGAGTCGGTGCACGCGCTCGGCACGTACGTCTGGCCGTAGGGGTACTGGGTCTTGTTCGGCCCGCGACACGCCGCGCGCCACTCGCTCGCGCGACACAGCCGCTTGTGCGACGCCTCGCACGCCTTCTTCGCCTCTTGCATCGAGATGTAGCCCTGCGGCGTGACGCCGGGCTTCGAGAGCGCGCGCACCCTGTGGCCGTGCGGCGAGTAGTACGGCGACCACGTCACCTCGTTGCCGTTGGGCATCACCTCCACGAGCGACGCCTCGTAGCGGTCGACGCAGACGTCTCCGACGAGCGCCATGTCCGCCGGGCAATGATGAGGAAGGGGCGGCGCCGGGGTGCCGCCGGCCGGCTGCGCATGGACGAGCCCGACCATCACGGCGAGCACCGGCAGCGCGAGCGACGCGTCGCGTAATCTGCCGTGAAAGACCGCCGATCGCCGCATCTTCGGGGGTGACCTCAGCAGACTCTCGACCGTCCGGTCAAAATTCCGCCCTGGAACGTTTCGTTGACGACGGCCGGCCAACGTTCAGAACTTGAACGGATGGCCTCCGAGTGCTGAATGAGGGGCCTCAATGTTTGCCCGCCTCACTGGTTGCTTCCTCGTCTCGGTCCTCTCGGTCACGGCAGCGGGTTGCGCGCTCGACGACGGAGCCACGCCGGTGTCGCGGAGCGAGTCCCCGATCATCGACGGCGTCGCGAGCGGCCCCGAGGACAACAGCGCGGTGTGGCTCGGCATTCTCACCGCCGACGGGTACCCGCAGGGCATGTGCTCCGGCGTCCTCATCGCCGACAACGTCGTGCTCACCGCGCGGCACTGCGTCGCTCGCACCTCCAACGGCGGCATCGCGTGCTCGAAGGACGGCACGCCGATCTCGGGCGGCGGCGTTCGCAGCGACTACCCGGCCGAGCAGCTCGCGATCGTCATCGGCCCCTCGCTCGGTCGGGGCGTGAAGGCCGCGGCGCGCGGCCAGCAGGTGTTCCACACCGGCGCCAACAACCTCTGCAACAACGACTTCGCCGTCGTGGTGCTCGACCGCCACATTCCCGACGCGCAGATCGCGCCGGTGCGCCTGGTGAGCCCGCCGAAGAAGAGCGAGAAGATCCTCGCCGTCGGCTACGGCGTCTCCAACAGCGGCGGCCGGGGCCGCCGTCGTCGCGCCGACATCCCGATCCTCGCGGTCGGCCCGGTCGCCACGCCGCAGACCGGCTCGGTGGCGCCCAACGAGTTCGCCATCGGCGAGGGCATCTGCTCCGGCGACAGCGGCGGGCCGGCCTACTCGATGGAGACCGGCGCGGTGGTCGGCGTCGTCTCGCGCGGCGGCAACGGCGCGCCCTACGATCCCACGTCCGATCCCGAGTGGACCCAGTGCCTCGACACCGACGCGTACCGCACGCACAACATCTACACGCGCGTCGACACGCTCAAGGACGTCATCTACCAGGCGTTCGAGGTCGCGGGCGGCGAGCCGTGGGTCGAGGGCAGCTACGATCCGCGCAAGGGCAAGGCCACCGAGGCGTGCGAGTCCGGCGACGCGTGCCGCTCGGGCGTCTGTCACGAGGGCGCATGCGTCGATCCGTGCGCCGAGGGCTCGGTCTGCGGCGAGGGCTTCACCTGCAAGCCGGTCGGCGCCGGCACCGCGTGCGTGCAGAACCCCGCGGCGCCCGCCAACGACGGCGCGCCCGGGCCGTCGCCCAAGAAGTGCTCGGTCAGCGAGCCGGGGGCCGCGGCCTCGGGCGGGGGCCTCGCGCTCGCGCTGGCGATGCTCCTGGTCGCGCGCCGGCGCCGCTGATTTCCCTCATAACCGGGGCTGGCGCGGCCGGCATTCTGCTGATACAGAATATTCAGCATGATGTCCGCGGAGCCCACCCCCGTCGTTCGTCCCGACCCGTTTGCGAGGAGCAAGCCGGTCGATCTCTCGGAGCATGAGCAGGAGATCCTGATCGCGGTCGCCGCCGCGGCGATGCCCCCGACGAAGTTCCTCGAGGGCGGCGGGCGCGGCACGCTCGAGCGCATGACCCGCTTCCTGCGGGGCATGCCGAGCGACTTCCTCACGTCGTTCAAGGCGCTCCTGTGGACGGTGGAGCTCTCGAGCCTGCCCACCCGCGGCAAGCCGTTCAGCCGCCTGCCGCGCCACGACGGCGAGGCGTTCCTCGACGCGTGGGCCAACGGCTCGCTGCACCTCCAGCGCTCGATCCTCCGCGCGCTGCTCACGCCGCTCAAGTACGCGCACTTCCAGTCCCCCGCGCTGTTCGCGCACGTCGGCTGCAAGTTCGAGCTCGACGTCGTCAAGGACGAGCCGGCGCGGTGGAACGCGCAGGTGATGAACGGCCGCGAGCTCGACGGCGACACCACGCTCGAGCTCGAGGCCGAGGTGGTGGTCGTCGGCACCGGCGCGGGCGGCGCGGCCGCGGCGTACGAGCTCGCCAAGCGCGGTCACGCGGTGCTCCTCGTCGAGGAGGGCGACTACCACAAGCGCTCGTCGTTCCGCGGACGCGCGCCCGAGGCGACCAAGCTGCTCTACCGCGAGATGGGCATGACCATCGCGTGGGGCAACGTCGGCATCCCGGTGTTCGCCGGCCGCGCGGTCGGCGGCTCCACGGTCATCAACAGCGGCACCTGCTATCGCGTCCCCGAGCGCGTCTTCACGCGGTGGCGCGATCGCTACGGCCTCTCCGACTTCTCGAGCGCGCAGATGTCGCCCTTCTACGAGCAGGTCGAGGCGATGCTCCAGGTCGCGCCCGCCAAGCGCGAGCACCTCGGGGGCGTGGGCCGAGTGATCGAGCGCGGCGCGCGCGCCCTCGGCCTCGAGCGGCACGGCCCGCTCCGCCGCAACGCGCCCGACTGCGACGGCCAGGGCATCTGCTGCTTCGGCTGCCCCACCGGCGCCAAGCGCTCGACGGACGTGAGCTACGTGCCCGAGGCGCTCAAGCGCGGCGCGCAGCTGATCACCGCGGCGAAGGTCGAGGCGGTCGACATCGTCGCCGGTCGCGCGCGCGGCGTGCACGGCACCCTCGCCAACGGCCGCAAGTTCAAGATCACCGCCGAGGCCACGGTCATCTCCGGCGGCGCGCTGATGACGCCGCTGCTCCTCAAGCGCTCCGGCCTCGACCACGCGTGGCTCGGCAAGAACCTCTCGATCCATCCGGCCACCAAGGTGCTCGCGCTGTTCAACGAGACGATCGACCAGTCCCGCGGGATCCCGCAGGGCTACACGATCGAGGATCTCGACCGCGACGGGATCATGTTCGAGGGCGGCTCCACCCCGTTCGACGTCACCTCGATGGGCATCCCGTTCGTCGGCGGCCGTTTCATGGACATCATGGCGCGGTTCCCCAACCTCGCGACGTTCGGTCTGATGGTGCAGGACTACGGCCGCGGTTCGGTCTACGAGGGGCCGGGCGGTCGGATGGTGATCCGCTACGACCTCGACCCGCGCGATCTGGTGCGCCTCCAGCGCGGCATCGTGAAGCTCTGCGAGCTCTACCGCGCCGCCGGCGCCGATCGCGTGTTCCCCTTCGTCGCCGGTCATCACGAGGTCCGCACCCGCGGCGGCCTCGAGGCGCTCGCGACGGCCAAGCTCCGGCCGGGAGACTTCGAGATCACCGCGTTCCACCCGCTCGGCACCTGCCGCGTCGGCACCGATCCGCGAACGAGCGTGCTCGGCCCCGACCAGCAGACGCACCAGGTCGATCGGCTGTACGTCATGGATGGGAGCGCGATGCCCTCGTCGCTCGGCGTCAACCCGCAGCTCACCATCATGGCGATGGCGTTGCGCGCGAGCGAGCAGCTGTCGGCGCGGCTATCCTGACGCGGTGATCCTGCTCTTCGACCTCGACGGTACGGTGCTCACCTTCGACGGGAACGCGCCGGGGCCGGGGCGCACGTCGATGGGGCGGGCGTCGGTCGCGCTGTTCGGGGTCGATCACACGGCCGGCATTCGGTTCGCGGGCGGCACCGACCACGGGATCGCCCGCGCCGTCCTCGAGCGCGCGGGCCTGCCGTTCGAGCCGGCGAACGTCGACCGCTTCCTCGACGCGTACGTCGAGGAGCTCGCGCGCGTGCTCGAGAATCGCGCGTACCGCCCCGTCGGCGACGTGGCCTCCGCGGTCTCCGCGTGCGCCGCGCGCGGCGCGTGCGTCGGCCTGGCGACCGGAAACCTGCGACGGGGCGCGCAGCTCAAGCTCGCGTCGGCGGGGCTCGAAGGCGTCTTCGATCTCGACCGCGGCGGCTACGGCTGCGACCACGAGCTGCGCGCGGAGGTCGTGCGCGCCGGCATCCGTCGCTGCGGCGGCGGCGCCGACGTGATCGTCATCGGCGACACCCGGCAGGACGTCGAGGCGGCGCGGGCGGTCTCGGCGCGGTGCGTGGGCGTCGCGGTCAACCAGGCCTCGCGCGACGAGCTCGCCGCCGCGGGCGCCGACGCGATCGTCGACGCGTGCGACGACACGCTCGTCGAGGCGATCTTCACTTTGCGGTGAGCTGCATCAGCACCGCCGCGAGCATCGGGATGAGCCCCGGCACCATCCAGCGCGCCTGAGGGATGGTCGCGATCGTCGCGAGCACCACCACCGCGGCGACCGACACCCACGGCCGCGGACGGTCGATGCCGATCGCGAGCGTGATCACGGCGCCGGCGAGCGCCGTCCACAGCATGAGCGCGAGCGGCGCCGCGATCGGGAAGAAGCCGCCCTCGAAGTGGCTGACCACGAAGATCGAGCCGATGAGGCCGAGGACGCCGATGATGCCGCGCGCGACGAGGGCGACGGCGTCGAAGGGATCGATCTCGTCGGGCACGCTCGGGCGGGGGCGCGGCTTTTTGCGGTACTCGGCGATGAACTCCTCGGTGGTCGGGATCTCGACGTCGTCGCGCAGGCCCATCGCGTCGGCGTGCTTGGACCAGCGGCGGTAGATCGCCCACATCACGAACGAGATCGCCGCGCCGAGGGTGGCCGCGAACGCGAGCCGGAACGGCACGTCGGCCGAGGGCTCCATCGGCAGCGCCACCGGGCGCTTTCGCCCGCCGATCGAGAGCGCGCAGATCCGCCCGCCGGCCTCGCCGTAGGTGCACCCCCACCCCGACGCGCTCACCAGCGCGGGGACGTGGGCGTGGATCATCGACGCCACGCGCGGCGGCGCGAACGTCGTCGCCCACGGGAGCGGCCGCGCGCGGTAGCCCCACCCGTAGCGGAGCGGCGGGGCGTCGGTGGAGAACGCGAGCGTGATCTGCCGCGCCGCGCCGAACGCGGGCGGCGGCGGGCCGAACGAGATCCTCGTCTCGCCGTGGGTGATGCGCGTCTCGAGGTAGACGGGTCGATCGAGCACGTCGAACGCGACCGGGCCGCCGGTGACGTGGATCTCCGGGGCGAGCACGATCTCGGTCGGACGGTCGAGGTCGATCGCGTAGGTGAGCGTGATCGCGTGGTCGAGGGACCGATCGCGGAGGATCACGTCGTGGGTGACCGAGCGGAGCTTGTCGGCGGTGGAGATGCTCGTGACCCCGCGCTGCCGGGCCTCCCTGCGCGCCGTGCGTACGTGCCAGGCGAAGAGCGCGCAGAGGAGGATGACGAGCAGCGCCTTGGCCGCGCGCATTACATGCCGGCGGTCGTGAGCCCGCCGTCGACGACGAGGGTGTGGCCGGTGACGTACGAGGCCGCGTCGCTCGCGAGGAACAGCGCCGCGCCGGCGATCTCCGGCGGCTGCCCGACGCGGCCGAGCGGCGTCTTGCCCACGACCTGCGCGACCATGTCCGGGTTGTTGACGATGGCGCTCGCGAACTTGGTCTCGATGAGGCCGGGCGCGATCGCGTTGACCCGGATGCCCGAGGGCGCGAGCTCGGCCGCCATCGTCTCGGTCATCGACACGATCGCGGCCTTGGTCATCGCGTAGATGCCCTGCAGGCGCGCGCCGGCGAGCGCGACGATGCTGGCGATGTTGACGATGTTGCCGGGCGCCGAGCGGGCGAGGAGGTGGTTGCACACCTGGCGCGAGAGCTCGAAGTAGCCCTGCAGGTTCACCTCGAACGTCTTGTTCCACCTGCCCCAGTCCGCGGTGAGGAGCGGGCCGAAGTGCGGGTTGGTGGCCGCGTTGTTCACGAGCACGTCGACCTGGCCGTATTGGGCGATCGTCGCCTCGACCAGCTTCGGCGCCTGCGCGAGATCGCCCGCGTGGAACGCGATGCCGTGCGCCTCGCCGCCGTCTTGCCGGATGGACGCGGCGACCTTGTCGACGCCCTCTTGCTTTCGCGACGCGACGACGACCTTGGCGCCCGCGCCGGCGAACGCGCGCGCGATCGCCTCGCCGATGCCGCGGCTGCCGCCGGTGACGATCGCGACCTTACCCTCGAGATGGATCAGCGGCTGACGCATGCCGCCGGTGTCGCCCGGAGCGGGCCCGGGATCAAGCGGCGTTGCCGTCTTCGCGGGTGCGGCGGATGTCGATGCCGAGGCGCGCGGCCTCGCGGTAGAGCGCTTGGCGCGAGAGGTGGAGCGCGCGGGCAGCGGCGGCGACCGAGCCCTTGGCCTCGACGAGCGCGGCGCGGATGCGATCGGCCTCGCCCGCCGGATCGTTGGCGCGCGGCTTGGGCTGCACCCGACCGCCGCGGCGCGCGAGCGGCCGCACGAGGTGCTCGGGGCCGAGCCGGGGGACCTCGGCGTGCGAGGTGGCGATGCGCTCGACGCACTCGACGATCTCTTCGATCTCGCCCGGCCACGCGGCGCGGGTCATCGCCTCGTAGAGCTCGATCGACAGGCGGTTGGCGACGACGCCCCTGCGCTCGAAGCGATGGCGGATGATCGACGGGATCTCCTCGCGGCGCTGCTCGATGGAGGGGAGGTCGACGCGGTGCGGCCCGAGCACCGGCTCGAGCTCGGCGGGGACGGCCCACGCGGCGTCGTCGACGATGGCGATGACCGGGACCGTTTTGCGCTTCTCGAGGGCGCGCACGACCGCGGTGCGGCGGGCGTCGGCCACGTGATCGAGCCCGCGGAGGACGACGCAGCCCTTGGCGGCCGCGGCCGCGACGGCCTGCTCGACGTCGTCCTCGCGCGTGACGTCGATGCCGTCGTCGGCGAGGCCGGTGATGCCCCAGCCCTCGGCGATGCGGCGCGCGATCGAACGGCGGCCGGTGCCCGGCGCGCCGGCCACGATTGCGGTGCGGCGACCCTCGCGCGGCTCGGCGACCGCGCGCTCGACGGCGGCCCACCACGTGCGGCGGCTGCGCGGGCCGCGAATGATGCCGCCCTCTTCGATGACCGCGCCCTCGTAGGTGCCGACGTCGCGCTCGACGACCAGCGCGATCGCGGAGCCGACGCGGAGGAGATCGCCGTCGGCGAGCACGGTGCGCGAGGCGCGCATGCCGCTCACGTAGGTGCCGGACGGGGTGCCGTTGTCCGTGACGTAGATCTCGCTCGGGAGGCCGGTGCCCTTGCTGAGGAGCTCGACCTTCGCGTGCGACGGAGCGACGCCCGGCGCGTCGACGCGGAGGCTCGCCTCTTCGCCACGCCCGAGCACGCCGCCGGCGGCGACGGCCACCGCGCGGATCCGCCCGGGTTGCGGAGCGAGCAGCCACACGAAGCCGGGGCCCCGCTCGCTCGCCGGGCTTGCTGCAGGCGCGGGAGCCGCAGGGCGCCGCGATGCAGGGGGCGCTGCAGCAGGTCGCTTCGGGTCGATGGCCATCGTCCGTCCGTTAAGGTTCGTTACGTCGAGAACGTACCATACCGGACGTGGACGTCGAGTTGGAAGCCGAACGCCGGAGCGCGGCGGTCGTGTCGATCTCGTGTTGACGAACCCAAGGAGGCCGGACTACAAGGTGCCTCCTTCGTTTGCGGGAGTAACTCAGTGGTAGAGTGCCACCTTGCCAAGGTGGACGTCGCGGGTTCAAATCCCGTCTCCCGCTCTATCGTCCTCGCGATGCTCGGACCCTCGTTCCGGGCTTCTGCCAGTTCAGGCACTCAGTAACAGGCCGGCTTCGTTCGCCGGCCTTTCTGCTTTTGTCCCCACCACCGCAACCCCTGGTCGCGCCCGGCGTCGTACCCCCCGATGTCCGCGATCCGTCGGCTTCCCATGCTCGACGTACCCCTCGAGCGCGACGGGTTCACGCGCACGCTCATCCGCCACCTCGCGGGGACTCTGCAGGACGTCGTCGGGACCGACGAGGCCTCGGGGTTCGTGGCGATCGTCGGCCAGCGCATGGGCGACGAGCTCAACGCGATGTACCGGACGGCGCTCGGGGTCTCGAACCTCACCCGCGAGCAGCTGGCGGACGTGCTCGTCGACCTCAAGCGGCGGATCCAAGGTGATTTCTACATCATCGAGGAGACCGACGAGAAGCTCGTCTTCGGCAACCGCGCCTGCCCCTTCGGCGACCGGGTCGTCGATCGCCCGTCGCTGTGCATGATGACCTCGAACGTGTTCGGCTCGATCGCAGCCGAGAACCTCGGATACTCGAAGGTGGTCATCGAGAACGCCATCGCGCGCGGCGACCACGAATGCCGGGTCGTCGTCCACCTGCAGCCGACGGCCGGAGCGCGGGCGGCCCGGGGGCGCGAGTACGTGAGAACCTGAGCCGTGACCGCGCTCGGCTCATCGTTCGAAGCGATCGCGGCCGTGCTGTCGGACGCGTTGCTGATGATCGACGGCGACGGGGCGATCACCGCCGCCAACGCGCAGGCGGTCGAGTGGCTCGGCGACTCGCCGGTGGGCAGCAAGCTCGCCGCGCTGTGCGACGAGCCCGATCGCGTGGCCGAGTTCCTTCGCTATTGTCGCCGATCGTCGAGCCCGCTCCCGGGCGGGTTCAGCGTAAGGACCGAGCGCTTCCGCTGCAGGGCGGCAGGCGTCGAGTGCGACGGCGCGGGTCGCTCGGTCGTGCTCCGGTTCTGGCGCACGGAGAGCGACGACGCGTTCGTGCTGCTGCGGCAGACGGTCGAGCAGCTCAACGACGAGATCACGAGGCGTAAGGAGGCGGCCGCCGAGCTCGAGGCCGCGGTCCGCGTGCGCGACGACTTCCTCGCGGTCGCCGGCCACGAGCTGAAGACGCCGCTCACGTCGCTGCAGCTGCAGCTCACGTCGCTGAGCCGCGCCGCGACGAAGGCGGGCATCGAGCCCCTCGTCGCCACCGCCGAACGGGCGAAGCGCAGCGCAGCCCGGCTCGCGCGCCTCGCCGACGAGCTGCTCGAGGTCTCGCACCTCTCCGACGGCCGGCTGAGCCTCGACCGGGTATCGATCGATCTCTCGGAGCTGGTCGTTGACGTGCTGGCGCGCCACTCCGACGCCCAGCTGCGCGTGACCGCGGAGCCCGGCGTCACCGGGAGCTGGGACCCGACGCGCCTCGAGCAGGTCGTGACGAACCTGGTGGCCAACGCGCTGAAGTTCGGCGGGGACGCGCCGGTCGACGTGGTCGTCGAGAGCGCCGGCCCGACCGCGCGCCTCCGCGTGCGCGATCGCGGCATCGGGATCGCCCCCGAGGCGCACGAGCGCATCTTCCAGAAGTTCCAGCGCGCCATCGCCACCAAGAACTTCGGCGGCATTGGGCTCGGTCTGTGGATCTCGCGCGAGATCGTGGCCGCGCACGGCGGGACGTTGAGCGTCGAGAGTCAGCCCGGCGCGGGAGCGACCTTCACGGTGACGCTCCCGCGGTGAGCCCGGACGTGGCTCACTCCTTGGCGTCGGTCCACTCGCCGGAGGTCCCCTCGAAGTCGGCGCGGTCCTGCGCGAACTGCACCTCGAGCTGCTCTCGCGCCGCCCTCGCCACCGACAGCCGGCGGGTCTCGTCGGACATGTGCGGTAGGAGCTCCTCGAGCGTCTCCACGTTGTGCCTCCGGAAGCGGTCCGCGTACTCGCGCGCCTGGTAGGGATCGACCCCGAGCTGCTCGAGCGCGCGTCGTCCCGCGCGGAGGGCCGACTCGAACGTCTCGCGTTCGACCTCGTTCACGCCGCGGCCGCGCAGCTCGAGGTAGTGCGTCACGTTGCGCACGCGCGCGACGATCCGCGCTTGCGGAAAGTGCTCGCGCAACAGGTCGACGAGGCGGGTGCTCGCGTCGATGTCGTCGAGGGCGACGACGACGAGCTTGGCGTGCTCGGCCCCCGCAGCGTGGAGCAGGTCGAGGCGGGTCGCGTCGCCGTAGAACACGCGGAAGCCGAACTTCTTGAGCAGCTCGATCGAGTCGGGATCGTGATCGAGGAGGGTCGCGCGGATCCCCGAGGCGAAGAGCAGTCGGCCGACGATCTGACCGAACCGACCGAAGCCGGCGATGATCACCGGCGCGCCCTCGTGCTCGATCGCGTCTGCCTCGCGATCACGGCGCTCGTCACGGACGAGGATGCGGTCGTGCACAAGCAGCAGGATCGGCGTCAACGCCATCGACAGCGCCACGACGAGCGTGAGCATCGCGCCCCATTTGCCGGGCAGGAGGTGCGCCTGCCCGGCCACGCCGAACACAACGAACGCGAACTCGCCGCCCTGGGAGATGACGGCGGCGAAGGTCCAGCGCTGCTTTGGCGACACCGAGAGCGCGCCGGCGATCGCCGCGAGCGTGAGCGCCTTGACCGCGACCAGCCCGACCACGAGGGCCACGATCGACAGCGGTCGCTCGCGCGCGAGGCCGAAGTCGATCGACATGCCGACCGCGATGAAGAACAGGCCCATCAACAGGCCCTTGAAGGGCTCGATGTCGGTCTCGAGCGCGTGGCGATACTCCGAGCTCGCGAGCAGCACGCCCGCGAGGAACGCGCCGAGCGCCATCGACACGCCCGCCGCCGACATGATCTGGGCGATGCCGACGATGAGGAGGAGGGCGAACGCGGTGAACACCTCGCGCAGCCCCGTCCGCGCGACGAAGCGGAGGAGCGGCGTCGTCACGTAGCGGCCGAGCACGAACACCGCCGCGATCGCCCCGACGACCTTCAGCGCCGCCGTCCCCGCCGAGCCGGTGGACGAGCCCGAGAGCAGCGGCACGACGGCGATGAGCGGGATCGCGGCCATGTCCTGGAAGAGCAGCACCGAGAACGCCGTCGACCCGAGCGGCGACGTGAGCTGGCCTCGCTCCTTGAGCGTCTGCACGGCGATCGCCGTCGACGACAGCGCCAACGCGAGGCCGGCGACGAGGGCCGCCTGCCACGGCAGCCCGACCGCGAGGCCAGCAGCGGTGAGCGCGGCGCCGCACGCGGCCATCTGCAGCGTTCCGCCGCCGAACACCGGCCGGCGCATGCTCCACAGCCGCGCGGGATCGAGCTCGAGCCCGATGAGGAAGAGCATGAGCACGACGCCGAACTCGGCGAAGTGGAGGATCGAGTGCACGTCGCGCACGAGACGCAGCCCGAACGGGCCAATCGCGCAGCCGGCCACGAGGTAGCCGAGCACCGAGCCGAGCCGCAGCCGGCTCGCGATCGGCACGCAGACGATCGCGGCCGCGAGGTAGATCGTCACCTCGAAGAGCAGGCCGTGGTCTCCCATCAGAGCGCCTCGAGCCTGCGCCGATACTCCGCGGCCGCGGCCGCGAGCTTCTCGTCGCCGAGCTGATGCGCGTGGTGCACGACGATCGGCTCCTCCCACCGCATCCCGCAGAACACCGCCGTCTGCTGGAAGGCTGGCACGAACGCGTCGAACGGGTGCCCGTGCATCGCGCCGGGGCGGTACGCGCTGTCCGGGGCGCCGGTCGTCGTGACCCAGAGGACGCGCTTGCCGCGCAGCTTGTCGCCGCCCGAACCGTACGCCCACCCGCGCGCGAGCACCTTCTCGAACCAGTGGTGCAGCATCGCGGGCGCGCCGTACCAATAGAACGGCGACTGCCACACGATGACGTCGCTCGCGAGGAGCGCCCGCTGCTCGGCCTCGACGTCGATCGCAAAGTCGGGATAGAGCGAGTACAGCGCGCGCACGTCGACGAACGGCAGCCCGCGGACCGCGTCGAGGAGCACGCGTCCGGCGCGCGAACGCTGCGGATACGGATGCGCGTAGAGCAGCGTAACCCTCGCGACCATGCTCACTGGCTCAGCGCGTAGTACAGCTGCGTGGCGAGCGCGTCGTCGAGGCTGCGGAGGATCTCGTACTCGGCGAGCGCGTCGGCGCGGCGCTGGACGGCGAGGTATCCCGTGGCGAGCGCGTAGTGCAGCGCGGCGTCGCGCGGCGCGAGCTGGAGCCCGTGGTGGAGCCAGTCGATCGCCTCGGGCATCCGGCCGAGCGCGGCGGTCACCGCGGCGAGTCGACGGATCGTCTCGACGTCGCGGCCCTCGATCGAGAACGCGCGGTGGTAGGCGTGCCACGCGTGCTCGGGTTGCCCGGCCTGCTCGTAGAGCGTGCCGAGGTGGTAGTACGCCGCGGCGTCGCTGCGGCCGAGCGCGATCACCTGCTGATACGACGCGGCCGACGCGTCGGGGCGCCCGGTGCGGTGCTGCGCGGCCGCGAGCTTCTCCCACGACGCGCTGTCGCCGGGGCGCGCGGCCACGACCCGCTCGAACGTGGCGGCGGCGTCGGCGTCGCGCCCCGACGCGAGATACGCGTCACCGAGCGCGATCCACAGCGTGACGTCGTTCGGGTGGTGCTCGGCGGCGCCGGTGAGCACGTCGAGCGCCTGCTCGTGGTAGTTCTGCCGCGCGAACCGCGCCGCGACGAAGAGCGCGGCGTCGAGGTGGTCGGGCGACAGCTCGAGGACGCGCCCGGCGAGCTCCCACGCCTCCTTGCGGCGGCCGTCGCCGTCGAGCAGGCGCGCGTAGACCATGCCGAGATCGGCGTCCGAGGGATCGAGGTCGAGCGTGCGCGCGAGCCACGCGCGCGCGTCCTCGCCGGCGGCGAGCGCGCGGTTGGCCTCCTTGCGACAGACGTCGGCGAGGAGCGCGGTGACCTCCTTCGACGGCTCGAGGGTGAGCGCGCCCGAGAGGTACTCGAAGGCGGCCTCGGCGTGGCCCGCCGCGAGGTGCGCGCGCCCGGTCTTGCGGAGGAGCCGCGCGTTGCTCGGCAGCAGCCGGACCGCCGACTCGAGCGCGGAGATGGCCTCGGTGGTGCGGCCGAGCTGCTGCTCGCAGTCGGCGATGCGCTCGAGCACCGCGGCGTCGGGACGCACGCGCGCCGAGCGGGCGAGCACCTCGACGGCCTCGCTCTGTCGACCGACCTCGGACAGCGCGCGGCCGTAGCGCGCACCGAGCTCGGGGTCGTCCGGCTGCACGCGGTAGACGATCGAGAGCGGCCCGACCGCGTCGGCGAAGCGCTCTTGCGCCTCGTAGGTGCCGGCGAGGTGGAGCTGCAGCTCTACGTCGCGGGGCATCGCGGCGATCGCTCGGTTGAGCACCTGCGCCGCTTCCTCGTGGCGCCCCTCGGCGGCGAGGAGCACGCCGAGCCGGTGGTTGGCCTCGCCATCCTCGGGCGCGGCGGCGACGACCGACTTCCAGAGATCGCGCGCCTCGTCGCCCTCGCCGAGCGCGCGCGCGAGCATGCGCTTGGCATCGAGGTGCCCGGGATCGATCGCGATCGCGCGGCGGAGCGCGTCGGCCGCGTCGCTCGAACGCCCGACCGCCGCGAGGCTCCGCCCGAGCCCCCACGCGAGGTTGAAGTCGCCGGGGTTCGCCCGCGACGCGAACTCGAACACCTGCGCCGCCTCGCCGTGCATGTTGTGCTTGCGATACAGCTCGCCGAGGAGCGTCGCGGCCTCGATCGACGTGGGATCGGAGGAGAGCGCGGCGTGCGCCGAGGACATCGCCTCCTCGGTGCGGCCAAGGGCGAGGAGCGCCCGCGCGAGGCCGAGCCGCGCCTCGGCGTGGTTCGGGTCGACGATCAAGCAGCGCTCGAAGCGATCGATCGCGCCCTCGTGGCGCCCCTTCTTCACCATCCGTTGGCCGGCGTTGAAGTGCACCGCGGCGAGCAGCGCTGCGGTGTCGGCGGGGGCGCCGGGCAGCGCGCGCGCGCGCTCGTAGGCCGCGGCCGCGTCGTCGTCGCGCTCGACATCGGCGAGCGCCGCGCCGAGCCGCACGTGCCAGGTGGGATCGGCCGGCGAGAGCGCCGAGCGCGCCTTGAGCGCGTCGACCGCCTCGAGCTTGCGACCGAGCGCGAACAGGCTCTCGATGAGCAGCTCGACCACGGCCGGGTCCTCGCTCACCTTGCGGGCGTTGGTGAGCGCGCGCACCGCGTCCTCGTGCCTCCCGAGGGCCGCGTAGCAGACACCGAGCCGCTGGTTGGAGGCGAAGTGCGCGGGCTCGACGGCGACGATCTTCTCGAGCGCGCCGATCGCCTCCTTCGTCTTTCCGGTCGCCTGATAGGCGTCGGCGAGCTCGAGGAGCGCGTCGAGATCGCCGCCGCCGAGCCCGACCGCCCGCTCGAGCGCGCCGATCGCGCGGCTCGCGTCGCCGGCGCGAGCCTGTAGCCGACCGAGCGCGCGCTCTTCCTCGGCGGTCAGCGGCCGGAGATCTTCGAGCTGCTCGTAGGCGGCGATCGCCTCGGCGCCGCGACCGAGCGCGCCGAACAGCCGGGCGCGCGCGGCGAAGACCTCGGGCGCATCGGCGCGGAGCGACAGCGCGCGCGCGAGCGCGTCCTCGGCCTCGCTCGAGCGTCCGAGCTCCATCGTGGCGAGGGCGAGGCCCATCAGCGCGGGGAACGACGCGCGGTCGAACTGCGCCGCGGCAGCGAACGAGTCCGCGGCGAGCGCGTGCATCGCGAGCTGGGCCTGCACCTCGCCGAGGAAGATGAGGGCGGCGACGTGGTCGGGCCGGCGCGCGACCGCCTTCTTGGCCTCGCCGATCGCGTCCTGCAGGCGACCGAGCTCGCGGAGCGCGCGGGCGTGCTCGAGGCACACGTCGGGATCCTTCGCGAGCAGGGCGGACGCGCGCTCGAAGTCCGGGAGCGAGGTCGTTGCGTTGGCCCGCTCGCGGAGCAGGCGACCGAGGCGCTCGACGTCGAGCGCGGGATCGAGCTCGAGGGCCTTCGTGAGCGCGGCGATCGCGTCGTCCGCGCGACCGACCGCCGCGTACGCGTCGCCGAGCTGCCGCTGCGCGCGCGCGTCGTTGGGGGCGGCGCGCGCGAGCTGCTCGGCCGCCTCGAGGCTCTCGGCGCCGAGGCCGAGCTTCTGCCGAACGCCGGAGAGCTCGAGGAGGATCTCGGCGTCGCCGGGCTTGAGCGCGAGCGCGCGTTCGAGCGACTCGCGGGCCTCTTGATGCCGCCCGAGCGACGCGGCGATGCGGCCGCGCGAGACGAGCGCGTCGCCGTCGTTGGGCGCGAGGCGGATGACGTCGCCGAGCGCGGTGAGCGCCTCTTCCCTCTGACCGAGCGCGGTGAGCGCCGCGGCGAGCAGCTGATGGCTCTCGAGGCGCTTGGGATCGATCCCGACCGCGCGGCGCAGCATCGTCACCGCGTCGGCGTTGCGTCCGAGCGTCACGTAGGCGCGCGCCGCCCCGACCAGCGCGTCGACGGCGTCGATCCGATGCTGGAGCGCGTGCTCGTAGGCGCGCGAGGCGCCGAGGATGTCGCCGGAGTCGTTGAGCACATCGCCGAGGAGCAGCGCCGCGTCGACCGTCGCGGGCGCCACGCGCAGCACCTCGCGCGCGGTGTCGGCGGCGTCGGCCGCCAGGCCGAGCGCCTCGAAGCCGCGCGCGATCTCGAGCAGCAACTCGGCGTCGTCGCCGGCGAACTTCCGCGCGCGGGTGAGATCGTCCCTGGCCTGGGTCGATGAGAACGAGCGCGCGAGGTGGAGCTCGGCGAGCTTGCGGCGGAGCTGCGGATCACCCGCGAGCTGCTCGGCGCGCGTGAGCACCCGGATCGCGTCGTCCCGACGCCCGGCGGCGTCGTGCGCGAGACCGAGCGCGCGGTGCGCCGCGGCGTCGTCCGGCTGGAGCGCG
>JALHOE010000165.1 GCA_022843175.1 Deltaproteobacteria bacterium | reverse complement strand
CATGGCAATTGCCGTTGGTTATGGTCGCACGCATGCCGGAAAAGTAGCCAATGGCATCGGACAAAATGCGTATGTTTTAGCAGGTTATAGTAAAGATGGCTCCGCCGTTTTCTCGGGTTCGGCGGTTTTCTCGGGTTCGGTCGTTTTCTCGGGCTTCTTGGCGTTGGCCTCTTCGACCGGCTTCTCGGGCTGCTCGGTGGCCGCCTTCTTCTCTGGCTCCTTGCCGCGGGTGGCGAGGAACACGCCGCCGCCGGCGAGGCCGAGGAAGACCAGGGCGCCGAGGATGATGAACAGCGGGGCCGCGGACGACTTCTTCTTGGCGCCGGAGTTGGTGGTGCCCCACGCGGCGTTCGTCTGGCCGCCGAACTGCATCGTGGGGTGGGGCGGCGGCATGAGGCTGATCG
Source organism: Deltaproteobacteria bacterium (assembly GCA_022843175.1). Lineage (GTDB taxonomy): Bacteria > Myxococcota_A > Polyangia > Polyangiales > JADJMO01 > JALHOE01. The sequence continues at coordinate 19,128 of JALHOE010000165.1, read as the reverse complement.
ACGCGCCCGCGCCCTTCACGACCTTGACGATGCGCTCGACGATCGGCCGGCAGTGGCTCGGCGCGAAGGGGAGCAAGCCCACCGCGAGCTCCGCGATGTCGGCGAGACGGAGCTCGCGGTTCTTCTCGAGGCAGCGCTGGATGAGGACCTCGAGCTCGACCGGCGCGTCGGGCCGGAGCGAGCGCAGCGGCGTGGGCGGCTCGGCGACGATGCGCGCGACGATGCCGGCGAGCGTGTCCGCGACGAACAGCTCGGTGCGGGTGAGGAGCTCGAAGGTGATGACGCCGAGGGCCCAGATGTCGGTGCGGTGGTCGACGTCCTTCGCGCTCTTCATCTGCTCGGGCGACATGTAGAGCGGCGAGCCGAAGATCATGCCGGTGGCGGTGACCGCGCCGGAGTTGCCGTGGTTCTCGCCGATGGCCTTGGAGATGCCGAAGTCGAGGACCTTGATCATCGCGGCGCCGTCGGGCCGCGCGGTCATGAACAGGTTGGCGGGCTTGAGGTCGCGGTGAACGATGCCGAGCTTGTGGGCTTCGGCGATCGCGTCGCACGCCTGGATGACGAAGTCCGCCGCCTCGGAGACGGCGAGCGGGCCACGGGCCGCGAGCACCTGCGAGAGGTCTTGCCCCTGCAGGTACTCCATCACCATGTAGGGGGCGCCGTTCTCGAGGGTGCCGACGTCGCTCACGCGGGCGACGTGCTCGCTCTTGATCTGGACCGCCGCGCGAGCTTCGCGGAGGAACCGACCGACCGACTCCTGGTTCTCGAGCGCGCTGTTGAGGAGAAACTTCATGGCGACGCGCTGGTTGAGCGCGACGTGCTGCGCCGCGACGACCACGCCCATGCCGCCCTGGCCGAGGATCTTCTCGACCCGGTACTTCCCGGCGAGCAGATCGCCCTCTTGAACCGGCGCAGTCGGACTTCCCACGATCTCCTCCATACCCAGCGCGAACAGCCGTTGGGCGAATGGCGAGCTTAGCTCCGCCACCCCTTCAGGCAAATGAGACAGCAGGAACGGGCACCCGTTACGGATAGCCCTGAATCACGCTATTTCGGCTGTACGGGAGGGACGAGCTTGACCGGATGCGGCATCGGAATCGCGCTCGGCACGAGCGAATGACCCGGTGCTGCTGAGCCCGACGCCGAGCCCGACGCCGAGGCCGCCGGGACCACGCCGCCGGGGCCGGCGAAGGTGATCTTCCCGAAGCGGGCCGACTTATGGAAGTTGCCCTCCCCGAGGATCGGCGACCAGGCGAGCGCGGCGCGCTGCCCGTCCTTGAAGGAGTAGAGGTTCACCCGCCAGGTGTCTCCCGGCTTGGGCGGGACGGAGATCCCCTCGCGCGCCTTGAACGCGGCCCACGGGATCGCCACCTCGAGGGTGTAGTTCTTCTTCTCTTTGTCGACGACGACGGCCTGCTTGAGGCCCGAGGTCCAGTCCATGTGGCCGAACTGCTTGGTGGCCTCGTCCGGTCCGCCGGTGATCGGCTGGTTGTAGTCGTCCCAGCCGGTGTCGAAGACCGCGCCGTTCACGTCGACCTGGATCTCGTAGTAGCCCTTGTTGTCGCCGGGATCGCCGGGTTGGATCATCAGCTCGACGGCCGAGGACTTCTCCCAGATGTGCGGATCCTTGTCTCCCCCCTTGAAGGGCGAGGTCGGCTCCTTGTCCTCGACGACGAAGCCCACATAGAGGTTCGCGTCGTCCCAGACGACCTTCGCCGCAGCGTTCACCGGATGATCGGGAGGCGTCTTCCCGTCACCCGGCCCGACAAAAGGGCCGGAGAAACCCGCGCTCTCCCACGCCTTCTCGTCCATCTTGCCGTCGATCTTCACGTCGGCCTTGCCGAACTTCGGCGCGTTGAGCTTCGGCACCTCGGTCTTCTGCGGCGGCGGCTCGACCTGCTTCACGCCGGTGGGCAGCGTGACGACGTTGGCGCGGTTGTCGCCGTCGTTGGCGTCGGCGTTCTTGATCTTGAGGCGCGCGTCGTCCTTCCAGATGCCGACCAGGAAGCGGTACTGCGACCAGGTGACGTCGGCCGGGACGGAGAACTCGAAGGTGTCCTTGATGACCTTGTTCTTCTCCCACTCGCTCGGCGGATACATCTGCGTCTGGCAGTTGGCGCTCTTCTCCTGACGGATCGCGCCGACGCAGTCGAGGTTGCCCTTGGCCTGCTTGGGGTCGTCGGTGGTGACGTGGGTGAAGAGCTTCCAACCCGGATCGAGATCGCCGGTCTTCCGCCAGTAGAGGGTGAAGCGCACCGTCGAGCCCGGCGCGGCGATCTCCGGCTCGGCCTTCCAGCCGATGAGGTGGATCTTGTCCTCGTAGTTGACGTCGACCTTGTGGGTCACGTCGGCGGGCATGTCGTCGAGGATGTGATCCTTGACCAGCTCCTTGTCCGCCTTCGTCATCCCCTTGCCGCGCTTCGCGCAGCCAACCTGCGTGGTGAGCAAGAGAGCGCTCCCCGCGACGACCACGATTCCAAGGAAAGTGCGCATCCTCGACCTCCGAAGAGTCCTCACTACTTACGAGCCTTCTTGCGCGCGTCGCGCTCTGCTTTGCGCGCGCGCTTCTTCGCGTTCTTCTCCGCTTCGCTGAGCGGCTTCATCTTCGTCATGCTCGGCTTGGGGGCGCCCATCATGCCGGGCATCCCCATCCCGGGCATCATGCCGGGGAAGCCGCCGGGCATGCCCGGAAAACCGCCCATGCCGGGCATGCCCGGAAAACCGCCCATGCCGGGGGGCATCCCGCCGCCGCCGGCCATCTTCTTCATGGCGCGCGCCATCTGCAGCTGCTTGCCGCCGGGCATCGCGCCGAGCAGCGAGTTGAGCATGCCGCCCTGCTGCGACATCGCGTCCATCATCTGCTTCATCATCAGGTACTGCTGAAGCAGCGCCTGCACCTCCTCGGGCTTGCGGCCCGAGCCCTTGGAGATGCGCCCGACGCGCTCCGGCTCGCGCACCATCGTGTAGGCGTCGCGGCGCTCCATCTTCGTCATCGACTGGATGATCGCCTCGATGCGGTCGAGCTCTTTGTCGTCGAGCTGGGTGCCCTGCGGGATCATCCCCGAGAGGCCGGGCATCTTGTCGACGATGTCGTTGAGGGAGCCCATCCCCTTGATCATCCGGACCTGATTCAAGAAGTCGTCGAGCGAGAACTCGCCCTGCAGCATGCGGAGCGCGTCTTCCTCCGCCTTCTTCTTGTCGATGACCTCTTCGAAGTCCTTCATCAGGCCGACGACGTCGCCCATCCCGAGGATGCGGGACGCCATGCCCTCGGCGCGGAACTCCTCGAACTTGTCGGGGGTCTCGCCGAGGCCGACGAAGAGCAGCGGCGCGCCGGTGATCGACTTGACGCTCAGCGCGGCGCCGCCGCGGGCGTCGCCGTCGAGCTTCGTCATCACGACGCCGGTGAACGCGAGGCGGTCGTGGAACGTCTTCGCGGTGCGGACGGCGTCCTGGCCGATCATCGCGTCGACCGTGAAGAAGATGTTGTCGGGCTTCACCGAGTCCTTGATGGACTCGAGCTCCTTCATGAGCGCCTCGTCGATCGCCAAGCGACCGGCGGTGTCGAAGATGACGAGGTCGTAGCCGAGCTTCTTCGCCTCTTCGAAGCCGCGTTGGCAGATCTCGACCGGCGACGCCGGCATGTTGAAGACGGGGATGTCGAGCTGCTGGCCGAGGATCTTCAGCTGCTCGACGGCCGCCGGGCGCTGCATGTCGGCCGCGACGAGGAGGACCTTCTTGCCGTCCTTCGCGTAGAGGCGCCCGAGCTTGGCGACGCTCGTCGTCTTACCCGAGCCCTGGAGGCCGACCATCATGATGCCGGTCGGGCCCTTGGGCGCCCAATTGATCGCCTCGCCCTCGTGCGACATGCGCTCGACGAGCTCGTCGTGGCAGATCTTCACGAACTGGTCGCCGGCGGAGACCTTGTGCTGCTTGCCACCCTGTTTGACGGCGACCTGCACGGTCTGGCCGAGCGCGGTCTGTTTGACGCTCGCGAGGAAGCCCTTCACCACGCCGAGATCGACGTCGGCCTCGAGGAGCGACAGGCGCACCTCGCGAAGGGCGGTATCGATGTTCTTCTCGTCGAGCTCCTGCAGACCGGCGAGGCGGTTCTTGGCGTTGCGGAAGCCCTTCGACAGCGCGTCAAACATTGCGCCGGCGTCCTACCACGGTCGCCACGAGAAATCGCGGGGCCGCGTGCTCGGGGTCCGTTAGTCGGCGTCGGCGGCGTCGGTGGCGTCGGCGGCGTCGGTGGCGTCGGCGGCGTCGGTGGCGTCGGCCACGTCCTCGACCATCGTGTCCGCGGCGTCGGGCGCCGTGTCCATCGCGGTGTCGGGAGCGCCGGTGTCCATCTCGGTGTCGGGGGCGCCGGTGTCGGGGGTGCCCGTGTCGGGCGAGCCGGTGTCCGTGCCCGTGTCCGGCGCCCCTGTGTCGGGGGTTCCGGTGTCCGTGCTGGTCTCCGCGCTCGTCTCCGGGGTGCCGGTGTCGGCGCTCGTCTCGGGGGTGCCGGTGTCCTCGACCGTGGTGTCCGGCGCGCCCGAGTCGGGGAGCGGGGTGCCGGTGTCGACGGCCACCCCGGTGTCGAGCACGCCGACGTCCTCGGCCGGGATCCGCGACTCCTCGAAGTCGACGATCAACGAGCACCCCAGCGCAGTCAGCCCGGAAGCAGCGAACACAAGGAGGGCGAGGCGGATCGTGCGGGGGGTGTGGCGATGAATCACCGAAGTGCTCCGTGAAAGAGGGAAGAATCAGTCAGCGTCGGCCGCGTCAACGGCGGGGACGGCGGTGTCGGCCACCACGCCGGTGTCGGCCGGCGCGCCGGTGTCGACCGCCGCACCGGTGTCGGTGACCGAGGTCTCCATCGTGGTGGACGTGTCGGTCGCGGTGCCCGTGTCTCCCGCCTCGGACGCGGTGCCGGTGTCGTCGGTTGCGGTGTCGGCCGGGGCGGCGCCGGTATCGGTACCGGTTTCCACCGAGGTCTCGGGCGCGTCGGTGCCGGCGTCGGCGGTGGGGATGAGCGACTCGTCGAACTCGACCACGAGCGAGCAGCCGAGCGCGGCCGCGGTGGCGCTCGCGAGCGCGATCGCCACGATGCGGACCCAGCGAAGCTTGGAAGCGGAGGTGTTGTTCACTGGGTGCTCAGAAGTTGACGGTGGCCGAGAGGCCGCCGGACGTGGGCGAGACCACCGGAGCGAACGACATCTTCGTGGTCGACTTCGCGGCCGCGGCCTTCTCGGGCTCGGGGCGCGTGAAGTAGAGGACCGCGCTCGTGACGGCGAGCGTGATGCCGATGCCGAAGCCCATGTCGCTGATGAGCGCGTTGCGCGTGCCCTTCTCGCGCTCGTCACGGGCGAGCGGCGCGTTGCCGGCCGTGATCGCGTCGTCGAACTTGCTCTTGCTCGACATCGCCTGGAGGCCGAAGAACGTGCCGACGCCGAGCGCGACGATGGCGGCGCCGCCGGTCACGTAGACCCAGGTCATGTCCTTCTTGGTGTCGACCGGCGCGGGCGCGGGGGCCGGCTCGGGCGTGGGCGCGGGCGCGGGCGCGGGCTCCGGCTTCTTGGCGAACGGGTCCTCGGCAGGCGGCGGCGCGGCCTCGAGCGTGGCGTTGAGGCTCGCGCCGGTGAACGCGACGACCTCGACGGCCTGCTCGCTGTCCTTCTTGCCGGCGGCCTGCAGCGTGATCTTGTGCGTGCCGGGCTCGAGCTCGATTTCGGCGGGCGTCTTCTCGGTGAGCGGCTTGCCGTCGACGACGATCGTCGCGCCCGGCGGGTCGCTCGTGACCTTCACCTTCGCGGGCTTCTTCTTGAGCGCCTCGAGGCGCGCCTTGGCGTCGGCCTGGTGATCGTCCTTGAGCTTGCCGTCGGCGATCGCCTTTTCGTAGTACTTCACCGCGTCCGGGAGCTCGCCGAGCTCCTCGCTCGATTTGGCGATGTAGTACTGGGCCGTGGCGGCGGGCATGATCTCGTCGGCCTGGAGGAACGACTCCTTCGCGGCCTTGTAGTCCTTCTTGTCGAAGGCCTCTTTGCCCTTCTTGAAGGCCGCGCCGGCAGCCTTTTTGTCGCCCGGCTTGGCCGCAGCGGGGGCCTTGGCCGCGGGGGCCGCCTTGGCCGCCGGCGGCGCCTTCGCGGGCGCCTGCGCGAAAACGACCGTCGTGGAGGAGCCCATGACCGCGAGTGCAACGAGGGCGGACATGCCCTGCATCGCAAGTCCACGGCGGCTCCGGCTGATGACGTCGCTCATGCTCGAATTCTCCCTGAGAAAGGCGGTTGCGGCCGACGAAGATACCAGGGGCAAGGGGGTCCGCGAGACAAATCGGGACCCGTGATACGGTCGACGGGAACCTCGCGCCCTCCGCGTGGTCGGTCGAATCGTGGACGCGACTACTGCAGATCAACAGACCGAGTATCCCGCCCGGCCGGATGAGCCGGGGGTGCCGTTCCCGCCCATCGCGGACGACGCGCACGACGCGGAGCTCGAGGCGATCGCCGAGGCCCGCGCGCTGCCCGCGGTTCGCGCCCTGCTGGTCGTCCGAGTGCTCTCGATCGTCGCGGCCGCCGTGCTCGCGTTCGCGCTCCGCCACGACCTTCGCTACGCGCTCTCACCGCGCTCGATGGTCGAGCTGCCGGCCAACGCCTCCACGGCCGAGCTCTCGGCCCACGCCCACCGCTGGGTCTCGATCAAGGGCATCCCCGGGGGCGTCGGTGCGGTCGACTACCGCCGGCCGGTGCAGGATTCGTCGATCCATCGGCTCGCCCCGCTCGTCGAACGCGCCGACATCTTCGTCGAGGTGCGGCTGCCGGACGGCGCCGACCCGACCCGCTTCGTGCCGCCCACGTCCGTGTCGGGCCGGCTGGTCCCCCTCGACGACGGCGGCGTGCGCTTCGGCGACGCCCGCGGATTGCTCGAGCGGGCCACGGGCCGCGCGGTGCCTGCCAACGCCTTCCTGCTCGAAACCGGCGCCGAGCCCACGTTCCGCGCGCCGGGCGCCATGCTCGGCGCGTTCGCGCTCCTCGTCCTCTTCGTGCAGACGGGGCTGTGGCTGGGCCAGCGCCGCGCCCGCGCGAGTTGACAGCTCTCCCCGAGGTGGTAGAACCCGCGCCCCCTCGCGGTTCTGCCGAATGGGTGAGTCGATCCTGAGCGGTCACCATGCCGGTGACTGAGGGGGGTCGAGCCCCGGCAGAGTTTCGGAGTCGCCCGTGTTCAAGAAGGTCTGTCTGTTCGGAGGGAACGGTAATCCCGCTCTCGCGAACGAGATCGCGAACCACTTGGAGATGCCCCTCTCCAAGATGAGCGTCTCGCGCTTCAGCGACGGCGAGGTCTGGGTCGAAATCAAGGAGAACGTCCGCGGCGTCGACGCGTACGTCGTGCAGTCCACCTGCGCGCCCGCCAACGACAACCTGGTCGAGCTGCTGATCATCAGCGACGCGCTCCGCCGCGCGTCGGCCGCGTCGATCACCGCAGTCATCCCCTACTACGGCTACGGCCGTCAGGACCGTAAGGTCGCGCCGCGCACGCCGATCAGCGCGAAGCTCGTGGCCGACCTGATCGTCACCGCGGGCGTCCAGCGCGTGCTCACGCTCGACCTGCACGCCGGGCAGATCCAGGGCTTCTTCAACATCCCCGTCGACAACCTCTTCTCGATGCCGGTCGTCCTCAACGACTACCTGCGCAAGGGCTTCGACTCGTCGACGGTGTTCGTCTCGCCGGACGCGGGCGGCGTCGAGCGCGCCCGCGCCTACAGCAAGCGCATGGGCGCCGCGCTCGCCATCGTCGACAAGCGCCGCGAGAAGGCCAACGTCAGCGAGGTCATGCACGTCATCGGCGACGTCGAGGGTAAGACCTGCGTCCTCGTCGACGACATGGTCGACACCGCCGGCACGCTGACCAACGCGGCCGCCGCCCTCAAGAAACATGGCGCGACCAAGATCGTGGCCTGTTGCACGCACGCGGTGTTGAGCGGTCCCGCCATCACCCGGCTGACCGAATCGGTGATCGACGAGCTCGTCGTCACCAACACCATCCCGCTCACCCAGGCGGCGAAGGACTCCGGGAAGATCCGGCAGCTCTCCGTCGCGAGCCTCCTCGCCGAGGCCATCAAGCGCATCCACCACAGCGACTCCGTGAGCTCGCTGTTCGTTTAGTCGACAGTCGTCGACCTTATTGGAGATCGTTATGGACTTCGCCACGCTGCACGCCGATTCCCGCGCCCAGAAGGGCAAGAGCCCCGCCAACCGCATCCGCCGCCAGGGGAAGATCCCGGCTGTGGCCTACGGCAAGACGCTCGACAGCACGCCGATCACCGTCGATCCGAGCGCGCTCTCGAAGATCCTCCAGGGCCCCGCGGGTCTGAACACGGTGATGAAGCTCGATCTCTCGGGTCAGAAGGACCTCCTGGTCATGGTCCGCGAGGTCACCCACCACCCGGTCACCCGCCAGTTCCTCCACGCCGACTTCATCCAGGTGAAGCTCGAGGAGGACGTGGACGTCGAGGTGCCGTTCAGCGTCACCGGCAAGCCGGCCGGCGTCGTCGCGGGCGGCGTGCTCCACCAGGTCTACCGCAAGCTGCCGCTCCGCACGCGGCCGAACAACATCCCGCAGAGCCTCAGCGCGGAGATCACGCACCTCGAGCTCGGCGACGTGCTCAAGGTCTCCGAGCTCAAGCTCCCCGAGGGCGTGAAGGTCCGCTTCCCGCAGGACCACACCATCGTCGCGATCGTCGCGCCGGAGAAGGACCGCTCCGCCGAAGAGGCCGCGGCCGTTCCGGGCGCCGCCGCTGCGGCCCCCGCTGCGGGTGGCAAGGCCGCTCCGGCCGCGGCTGGCAAGGCCGCTCCGGCCGCCGCCGCTGGCAAGCCGGCCGAGAAGGCCGCGCCCGCCAAGAAGAAGTGATCGAGTCGCGGCCATGAAGCTCGTCGTCGGCCTGGGTAACCCGGGGACCAAGTACAGCAAGAACCGACACAACGTCGGCTTCATGGTCGCAGACCGCCTCGCCGAGGACTTCCGCTTCCCCGAGTGGAAAGAGAAGTTCAGCGGGCTCTTCAGCAAGGGCTCGGTCGGCGCCGAGGACGTCGTGCTGCTCAAGCCGCAGACGTACATGAACGAGAGCGGCAAGAGCGTGCAGGCGGCGGTGGCGTTCTTCCACGTCGACCTCAAGAAGGACCTCATCGTCCTCCACGACGAGATCGACCTCGAGTTCGCCGACGTGCGGCTCAAGGTGGGCGGCGGTCACGCCGGGCAGAACGGCATCCGCTCGATCATCGGCGCCATCGGGCCCGACTTCGCGCGGGTCCGCATCGGCATCGGTCGTCCGCCGGCCGGTTTCCGCGGCGAGGTCGCCGACTACGTCCTCGGCAACTTCGATCCCGACGAGGCGATCGCCGTCCCCGACGTCATCGCCAAGGCCTGCGACGCGACCCGCAAGTGGATCGAAAAAGGTCCACTCGCCGCCAACGACACCAACGTCAGGGGCAAGGGTCGCAAGACCGCGTAACGGTAACTCCGGTGACGGAATTCCCCGTCACTCCTTGCTCCTCGGGGGTTCCCCGAGGGGTCTTATGTCCAAAAGGAACGTGAGAAGAATGGCAACGAGCACAGAGCATCTTCGTGAGTACGAGACGATCTACATCCTCCGCAACGACGTCGACGCCGATGGCGCCGACCGCGTCGCGCAGCGCGTGACCGAGGTCGTCGAGCGTGAGAACGGCCGCTTGGTGAAGTTCGAGGCGTGGGGCCGTCGCAAGCTCGCGTACGAAGTCGCCAAGCAGCGCAAGGGCGTCTACGTCTACGTGAAGTACCTCGGCAAGGGCGGCCTGGTGCAGGAGCTCGAGCGCAACCTGCGCCTGCAGGACGTCGTGCTCAAGCACATGACCGTGCAGCTCCGCGACGACGTCGCCGTCGAGACCGTCACGATCGACCCGGAAGAGGTCAAGTTCCGCCGCCTCGAGCTCCCGCCCGAGGAAGAGGAGAAGATCTCGCGCGAGAAGCAGCTCGGTCTGGTCGAGGGCGAGCGCCCCGAGCGCGAGCGCCGCGAAGAGGACGAGTACCTCGACGAGCCGACCGACGAGCCGGCCGCCTCTGCTCCCGCAACCCCCGCCCCGGCCGCCGGTGGCGAAGAGCCCCAGGCCTGATCCTCCGCGGATCGAAGAAGGATTTGAATCATGAGCAACATCGACCGTGACGACCGCGGTGGTTTCGACCGCGACGGGACCCCGGACCTCAACAACGACGCGCTCCGCCGCCGTGGCACCCGCAAGCGCGTTTGCAAGTACTGCGCGGATAAGACTGCCGTGGTCGACTACAAGGACCCGCAGACGCTGAAGCAGTTCATCACCGACCGCGGCAAGGTCGTTCCCCGCCGCATCAGCGGCAACTGCGCGCTTCATCAGCGCAAGGTCAACGTCGCGATCTCCCGCGCGCGCAACATCGCGCTCCTCCCGTTCACGACGGCCAACTGAGGTTTGTAGTCATGCCGACCACCATCAACGTCATCCTGCAGCAGGACGTCGCGAACCTCGGTAAGACGGGTGAGCTCGTCCGTGTTCGTCCGGGCTTCGCCCGCAACTACCTCCTCCCCAACCAGCTCGCGGCCGCGGCGACGACGTCCAACGTCAATCGCCTCGAGCACGAGCGTCGTCAGGCCGGCGCGCGCAACGCGAAGGCCAAGGCGGCGGCGCAGGAGATCGCGACCAAGATCGCGGCCACCCCGATCTCGCTCGCCCGCAAGGCCGGCGAAGAGGGCAAGCTGTTCGGCTCGGTCACCACCAAGGAGATCGAGGCGGCGCTCGCCGACAAGGGCGTCACCGTGGACCGTCGCAAGATCCAGCTCGCCGAGGCGATCAAGACGACCGGCACGTTCGAGCTGCCCGTCAAGCTCGGCTTCGACGTGACCGCGACCATCAAGGTCGAAGTCACCGCGAAGTAGGAACACCCGGGCGCGCGCATCAGCGAGCGCCTGCTCCAATAGGCGCGCGCATCAGCGAGCGCCTGCTCCAATAGGCGCGCGCGTCAGCGAGCGCCTGAGCCCGAACAGGGTCCGGTTTACGGGCCCTGTTCTTCTTTTTGTCGGTCAGGCGCTCGCTGACGCGCGCGCCTATCTGGGGGGCGCGCCGAGCTCGCGGGTCATTTCCACCATGGTCGGGCGGAAGCCCACGCGGGCGAAGAGGCGCTGGGCCGGCTCGTTCTGCACCGCGCTCATCAGCACCACGCGTGGGGCGCCGCGCTCCTCGAAGCGCGCGAGGGCGGCGCGGAGCAGCGCCTCGCCGACGCCGCGCGCGCGCGCTTGGTCGTCGACGTAGATGTCGTGGAGGCCTGCGTACTTGTCGAGCAGGAGGTTCCAGTCCCGCCCCTCGATCGTCGCGTAGACGTAGCCCGCGACGCGCTCGTCGACGAGCGCGACGAGCACGATCGCGGACTCGTTGGCGAGCTCGCGACCGAGCCACCATCGGTAGCCCTCTTCGACCGGCTCCTGCAGGAAGAAGCGCTCGGGGTCGAAGCGGTGATGCAAGCGCACGAGCTTCGCGGCGAGCTTCGCGACGTCGTCGAGATCGCTCTCGCGCGCTTCGCGAACGTTGATTTCAGCGCTCATGAGCGCGCCTCGAGGAAGAAAATTTGTTCCACAGCGATCCACAGCATGATCGCCGAACGGGGCGTCTCCGTTCCACAAATCAGTCCCCGCTCAATCCCGGGTTTCCCACAGTCCCCCGACGAAAGGCGGCCACGATCAAGGTTGTTCTTCGCTTCGATCTCCGGCATCACTCTCAACCCCTCGCCGCACGTTCATCACGAAGCGGGGGGTCGTCGAAGGGGGGCCGAGATGAACGTTCGCACCTACAACCAGTTGAAGCCTTGGAAGCCGAAGGCACTCCGCGGTTGCTATCTCGCCTGCGCGTGGCTCGCGGGCGTGCACGTCAACAAGACCCCGGACTCCGGCCGGCGCATCCGGCAGGCACCCTCGTCTCAGCGGCCGCGGCTGGGCGATCGATCGCCCTCGACCGAGTAATCCACACCCGGGGACAACTCGGTTCGCGTGTCCCGCGCGCTGCGCTCGGGGCAGGCGCGGACATACTTGGTCCGCCGCGTATTCGCGACGGTGGCCGTCGTGTGCGCGGCTGTGGAATACCTGGGCAAGGACAACAGCAGTGAGTCACCATCCCTATCAACGGCAGAACGGCAACGACCGCTTCAAGCCGCGCGTGCAGGCCATCGACATCGCCGGCCGCGTCCCCCCGCACAACGAGGACGCCGAGGCCGCGGTCCTCAGCGCCATCCTCCTCGACGGACGGGCGCTCGACGGCGTGCTCGAAATCCTCCCCAACGGCGAGCCGTTCTACAGCGACGCCCACCGCCGCATCTACGACGCGGCCGTGGAGCTCCACGCCAAGGGCCAGCCGGTCGACATCCAGACGGTCGCCGGCTTCCTCAAGGACCGCGACCGCCTCCAGGCCATCGGCGGCGTCACCTACCTCGCCAAGATCGTCGACGCCACGCCGTCGGTCGCCAACGTCGCCGCCCACGCGCGCATCGTCCGCGAGAAGTGGCGCATCCGGCAGCTGATCGAGACCTGCCAAATGGTCGCCGCCCAGGGCTACGGCGACTACGGCGAGACGCAGGAGTTCATCGATTCGGCCGAGCAGCAGATCTACGAGCTCGCCCGCACGCCGTCCTCGTCGACGGTGCACCTGATGTACGACGTCGTGAAGAACAGCTTCATGCAGCTGCAGGCTGCATTCGAGCGCGGCAAGCACGTCACCGGCGTGCCCACCGGCTTCACCGACTTGGACGAGAAGACGAGCGGCATGCACGAGGGCGAGCTGATCATCATCGCCGCACGCCCCGGCATGGGTAAGACGTCCTACGTCCTCAACATCGCCGCCAACGTCGCGGCCACGATCCCCGAGCAGGCCCCCGGCGAAGAGGTCACCGTCGATGCCCGCTACGGCGTCATGGTGTTCTCGCTCGAAATGCCCAAGGAGCAGCTGGCCAACCGCATGATGTGCTCCGAGGGTCGGGTCAACCTGAGCGACCTCCGCAAGGGCAACGTCGCGGGAGACAAGTGGGACCGCCTGGTCGAGGCGGCCGACCGCCTCTCCCAGCTCCCGATCTGGATCGACGACACGCCGGCGATCAGCCTCCTCGAGCTCCGCGCCAAGGTCCGCCGCCAGCAGCACGAGTTCGATCGCAAGTGGCCCGGCACCGACAAGTGGAAGCAGCGCATCGGGCTCGTGATCATCGACTACCTCCAGCTCATGCGCGGCCGCGACGGCGTGAACTCGCGCGAGCAGGAGATCAGCGAGATCTCCCGCGGGCTCAAGGCGCTCTCCAAGGAGCTGCACGTGCCGGTCATCGCGCTCTCCCAGCTCAACCGCGCGGTCGAGACGCGCGCCGGCAAGGACAAGCGTCCCCAGCTGAGCGACCTCCGCGAGTCCGGCGCCATCGAGCAGGACGCGGACATGATTCAGTTCATCTACCGCCCCGAGTACTACCTCACCGACAAAGAGGGTGAGGAGGCGCGCAAGATGAAGGGCTACGCCGAGGTCATCATCTCCAAGCAGCGCAACGGCCCCACCGGTCGCGTACCGGTCACCTTCATCGACGACTACACGCGGTTCGAGAATCGGGCGAAGGACGCCTGGCGCGAGGAAGACGACAGCTAGAGGGACAAAATCCCGCCTCCCGGCGTCCTCGCCTCCCCGTGCCATCCGTCTCGTGTATTCTCGGGCCGAAATGCGTCGCTTCGGTCCGCGTTTGGCGCTCGTCGCTGCGATGAACCTCTCGGTCGCGGGCACCGTGGCGCTGCTCGCGCCCTCGGTCGCCCACGCGCAGGGCAAGGTCTCGACGCAGAAGCTGATCGACGACGCGAAGACGAAGTTCGAGGACCAGCAGTACGACGAGTCGATCCAGAAGCTCTCGGCCGCGCTGCTCCGTTCGGACGCGACGAAGGCCCAGAAGACCGAGGTCTATCGCTGGCTCGCGTACAACTACATCGTCCTCAAGCAGGACGAGTCCGCCAAGACGGCGATCTACGCGCTCTACGCCCTGAACGAGGACTTCGAGCTCCCCAAGAGCGAGTCGCCGAAGTTCCGCGAGCCGTTCAAGAAGTACCGCGAGCAGTGGATCGAAGAGGGCCGCCCCGGCGTCACCAAGGAAGAGAAGCCACCGGCCCCGGTGGTGCTCAAGCACCTGCCGCCGGCCGAGGTGCCCCACGATCAGAGCGTCAGCGTGAGCGGCTCGTACGACGATCCCGACAAGCGGGTCTCCAAGCTCTCGCTCTTCTACCGCGTCGGCTCCGCCGGCAAGTTCGTCGAGGTGCCGATGGTCACGGGCACCGGCGCGTTCAAGGCGAACATCCCCGGCAGCGCGGTCAAGCCGCCGCTCGTCGAGTACTACGTGCAGGCGTCCGACAAGGGCGGTCTCGCCGTGGCCTCCCGCGGCGACGCCGAGACGCCGCTGCGCATCGCGGTCGCGGCCGAAAAAGACGGCTCGATCTTCGGCACCTGGTGGTTCTGGACGGGCGCCACCGCCGTCGTGGCGGGCGGCGTCCTCGGCGCCATCCTCCTCACCCGCAAAAACGACGGCCCCGGCACCACCGGCCCGACGGGTCCGACGAACTCCACGGTGACGATCACGATCAGTGAGTAGCGACCTCAACACGGTCTATCCGTTCGTCGCGGTCGACGTGCCGGCCTCGCTCGCCGAGGTGTGCGCCGAGCAGCTCTTTCAGCTCGGCGCCGAGGGCGTGGAGCAGCGCGATCGCACGACGCTCAACCGCGGCCCCGATCTCGGCTCGGACGTCGGCGCGCCCACCACCGCGCCCGAGCCCTCGGGAGACGAGATGGTCACGCTCGTCGCCGCGTTTCCCAACCACGACGCCGCCCTCGAGGCGATCGAAGCGTTCGACGCCGAGCTCAACCCTCGCCTCGAAGAGGTGGTCGGCGATGCGTGGCGCGACGCGTGGAAGGAGCACTTCGCGCCGTTCCGACTCTCGCCGCGGATCGTGATCAAGCCGCCGTGGCGGGAGGTCGATCCCGCGCTGGTCGCCCCCGGCGCCCACGTGCTCGAGCTCGAGCCCGGGCGCGCGTTCGGCACGGGACTGCACGCCACCACGTCGCTCGTCGCCAACGTGCTCGACGCACGCGCCGGCGAGTACGCGGGCCAGCCGCTCCTCGACGTGGGCTGCGGCAGCGGCATCCTCGCGCTGGTCGCGCTGTCGCTCGGTGCGTCGCGCGCGCGCTGCGTCGATGTCGATCCCGACGCCGTGCGGATCACCGTCGAGAACGCGGAGCGCGTGGGCCTGCGCGCGCGCATCGACGCCGACACCACCGACGTCGGCGCGATCGCCGAGACCTATCCGCTGGTCGTCGCCAACATCCAGGCCGAGGTGCTGGTTCCACGCGCGGCCGACGTCATCGCGCGCGTCGCGCCGGGCGGGTTGCTCATCCTCTCGGGCATCCTCGACGTGCAACGCGACAAGCTGCTCGAGGCCTACGCGTCCCTGAAGCTCGAGGAGTCGCCCGCGCAGGGCGAGTGGCTCGCGCTCGTCTACCGCCGGCACGAATAGGCGCGCGCGTCAGCGAGCGTCTCGACGTCACCTCACGGATTCGGCCCCGTCTTCGCCCCACCCGTGTCCGTCTTCGGTGGCGGAGCCGGAGCCGCCTTGTCGCCCGAGCCGCCCTTCGCCTTGAGCTTCTGCGTCGGCGCCGGACCGATCTCCTCGTTCTCGGCTCCCTTCGGGAGCCAGGTCCCGGCCGGGAACTTCACGAAGAACTGTTGCCCGTCGCCGTCGGACGACGCGCGGAGCCCCGACGAGGGCACGGCGTTCGCCCCGGCGCGCAGGTCGACGACGAGGTGCAGCTCGCCCTTCTTCGGAACGAGCCGCGCGCTCGCCACCGGGGTGTTGAAGTGCACCGTGATCAGCGGGTTCTGGTTGTTGTGCTTGATGACGTGCGCGCCCTTGAACACGTAGGTGACCGAGCCGGCGGCGCGGTGCTCGGTGGGCGAGCTCGGGTTCTGCGAGAACTCGACCATCACCTCGCTGCCGCCATCGTCGGTGAGACGGAAGCCCGGCCACTGCGCGACGATCGCCGTCGCGGCGACCTTTCCCTTTCCCTTGCCCTTGACCTCGGCCGGCGCTGCGGCGGCGGTCTTGCCCTTGGGCTTCGCGCCCCCGACGACGCCCGGCCCCTTGGTGCCGGAGATCTTGAAGACGCCCTCGTTGTTGTACTTGGGCTCCCCGACCGGCTTGTCCTTGTCGTCCTTCTTGTCGTCCTTCTTGTCGTCTTTGGGGGACGCGGCGGGCGCCGCAGGGGCGGCGGCGGGCGCCGGCGCGGGCGCGGGTTTGGGGGCCGGCTTCGCGGGCGGCGGAGGTGGCGGCGCGTTGCCCTGCGGCACCGGCGCCGTCGGCACCTCGATCGGCGGCGACGAGTTGTCCTTGGAGTACTGCGCGGATGCCTCCGCGGAGACGAGCACCCCGAGCACTCCCAACACCGCCGCGTGCACTCGCATGCGTTGGATCGAAGCACGCCCCGCAGGGGTCGGGCAAATCGCGGTCGTGGTCGCGCTAAGGATTCGGCCCCGTCTTCGCCCCCGCGGGCTCGGTCGCCGGTGCGGTCTTCGCCGGCGTGCCCTCGCCCTTGGCCTTGAGCTTCTGGGTCGGCGCGGGGGGCATCGGATCGTTCTCGGCGCCCTTCGGCAGCCACGTACCGCTCGGGAACTTCACGAAGAACTGCTGACCGTCGCCGTCGGACGACGCGCGCAGACCCGAGCTCGCGGTCGCGTTGGCGCGGAGGTCGACGACGAGGTGCAGCTCGCCCTTCTTGGGGACGAGCCGTGCGCTCGCGACGGGCGTGTTGAAGTGCACCGTGAGGAGCGGGTTCTGGTTGTTGTGCTTGCTGACGTGCGCGCCCTTGAACACGTAGGTGACCGAGCCGGCCGCGACGTGCTCGGTGGGAGCGGTCGGGGTTTGCGAGAACTCGACCATCACCTCGCTGCCGCCGTCGTCGGTCAACCGGAACCCCGGCCACTGCGCGATGTTCCCGGTCTCTTTGACCTTGCCCTTGCCCGTGGCGGCGCCCTTCGCCTTGCCCGCGTCGCTCGAGGCCTTCGGCTTCGCGCCGCCCACGGCACCCGAGCCCTTGCTGCCGGAGACCTTGAACGTGCCCTCGTTGTTGAACTTGATCTCGGGCTTCGGTGCGGGCGGAGCGGCCTCACCCGTCATCACGCCCGGCGACGGCGGCGCGGGCGGGGTGGCGTTCTTCGCGGCCGCGCCGTAGGCGGCCTGCGCCGAGGCGTCCGCCGTCGAACCCACCGACGCGACGAACGCGAGCCCGGCCAAAAGAGACTTCCGCATCCTCGAAGCGGAGCACGGGGCCCGCAGCGCGGGCAAACCGGTGCGACTCAGCGGCGGCTCAGCGCTCCGATTGCGCGAGCTTTTCGAGGAACTCGAGCAGCCGCTGGCCGGAGCGCGGCTCGGGGATCTGCTGGACCTGCACCAGCTTCACGAGCCCGTCCTTGCCCACGACGACGGTGGCGCGCGCCGTGATCCCGGACTCCTCGAGGTAGAGCCCGTACTTGCGCGCGACCTCGCCCTTGGGGTGGAAGTCGGCGAGCAGCGGGTACGACAGCCCGAGCTCGCGCGCGAACGCCGCGTGCGCCCACGCGCTGTCGACGCTGATGCCGAGGATCTGCGCGTCGGCGTTCTCGTAGCGATCGGCCGTCTTCTGGAAGCACTGGTTCTCGCCGGTGCACACCGGGGAGAAGTCGAGCGGGTAGAACACCAGCACGACGTTGCGCTTGCCCCGATAGTCGCTCAAACGAATGGGCTTGCCCGGCTTGCCCGTGGGCGTGAGCTCGCTCGAAGGCAGCTCGAAGTCGGGCGCTTCGACGCCCACCTTGATCGGGTCCAGAGCCATCGTCTCTACCTAGTGTCGCGGCGGTCAAAAGTCGAAAGCGGCGCGAGCGAGGGCCCGCGCCGCTGTCGAAGGTGCGATCAGAACGAGATCAGAACGCGCGACCGCCGCCCGCGGGCCCGGTGCCCTTCTTGGCGACGTCGCCGCCGGTGAGCTTCTCGTAGAGCGCGTCGAGGTGGACGTACAGGTCGAGGAAGACGCGCGCCTCGGTGCTGTAGAACGGGTTGCGGTACGAACCGTCGGTGTGGAGGACGTTGTTCAGGTTGTAGTACCCGGCCGAGAGGCTGGCTTCCTTCATGAAGCCCCAGGTCACGCTGCTGAAGAACCAGCTGAACTGACGGAGCCGGGTGTCGTCGCCGGCGCGCGGGATCTCGCGGCCGCTCGGGTCGAACGCGGCCGAGGTCTGGTTCGCGAACTGCGAGATCCAGATCATCGACGCGGCGAAGTCGAGGTGGTCGACGATGTCGAAGCCGAGGTTGAGCGAGTAGAGGAGCTGGTTGCCGACCATCGAGGCCGAGCGGACCTGGTTGTCGTCGACGACCTGGCCCGACGAGTTCATGCGCTGCTGGCCGAAGTTGCCGGACGCGCAGGGCGTGTTGCAGCGGGAGAACGAGTGCGTGTACATGCCGCTGATGCTGACGTGACCGGTCTTGAAGGCCTTCGCCTTCTCACCGGCGAGGTCGAAGCCGTAGCCGATGTTGGCGTTGGGGCCGGCCGAGAAGTACTGCGACGCGATGCGCGACTCCTTGCTGATGCCGGGGCGGACGACGAGGCCGACGCCACCGGTCAGGTGCTTGGAGACGCCGCTGAGGTCGGGGCGGTAGCCGAGCGTCAGCCAGGTATCGGTGTAGCGCCACTCGCCGCGGTCGGTCGTATCCTGGACGTTCGTCCACTCCTTGAACAAGTCCTGGCGGAGCGTGAGACGGAACTGCTTGTTCAGCGAGTACGAGATACGCGGCGAGATCCACCACTCGTAGAGCGGCTGATACGAGAGCTGCGCGTTCTTCGAGAACGAGTTCGTCGTCATCGACTGGTCGAGGATGAGCAGCGAGCCGCGCCACGGGTTCGGGGCCGGGGCCGGCTCCTCGGTCTTCGCCGCACCCTTGGAGGGCTCGTCCTTCTTGGGACCGCCCGCTCCGAAGGTGACCGTCGTCTCGGTCGAGGTCGTCGCCGGCGCCGTCGTCGCCGCGGGGGCGGCCGTCGTCGCGGGGGCGGCCGCGGTCCC
>JALHOE010000164.1 GCA_022843175.1 Deltaproteobacteria bacterium | reverse complement strand
CGCGGATCGGCGCCGAGGGCGCGCTCGCGGTGATCGCGATCGGCGCGGCCGTGGGCTACGCCTCGTATCGCGCGGCCGAGATACTCTCGCTCGAGGGCGCCGGCGCGCTCGGGGTCGCGATCGCCGTGGCCGCGTCGCTGACCTCCTTCGCGTTTCTCGACGCCATCGCCGCGGGCCGCGAGGCGCGGACGCTCGCCCACGATGTCCTGCTCGTCACGCTGTGCGGCGTCGCGATGTTCGGGCAGAGCCTGGTCGCGCTCGCCGCGGTGCCGATCGCGCTCGCGCTGGTCGCCGCCGGCGTGGTGGAGCGAATCGCCGCGGCCAACGAGGACTCCGAAGAGCTGCGCCGGCGCGCCGCGATCCTCCCGGTCGTGGCGTCGGGCATCCTCGCCGCGGCCGCGACGCTCGGCGCGCTCCTCTCGGGCGCATCATGAGGCGGGTCCCGAAGAGCATCCGGATCGCGAGCGCGCTCTTCGCGGTCGTGGTCGCGTCGATCCTCGTCGGCGCCAACTGCGTCGCCCAGCCGTTCGTCGGGCGCGTCGCGCCGCTCTCGCCGATCCCCTCGGTCGATCCGGAGCGGCTCCGCGCGCACGTCCGCGCGCTCACGGTCGATCTGCACCCGCGCAGCCACCGAGATCCGGCGCGGCTCGACGCGGTGGCGCACTACATCGAGAAGACGCTCGGGGGCGGCGAGGAGCAGACCTTCACGGTCGGCGGCGCGACGTATCGCAACGTCGTCCTCTCGTTCGGCCCGGAGCACGGGGAGCGGATCGTCGTCGGCGCGCACTACGACGCGGCGGGCGGTCACCCCGGCGCCGACGACAACGCGAGCGGCGTCGCCGGGCTGCTCGAGCTCGCGCCGATGCTCGCCGCGGCCAAGCTCAACGCGCGCGTCGACCTCGTCTTCTGGACCCTCGAGGAGCCGCCGCACTTTCGCACGCCGAACATGGGCAGCGTCGACCACGCGAAGCGGCTGCGGGGCGCGCGGGTGCGGGGCGTGCTCTCGCTGGAGATGATCGGGTTCTTCTCCGACGCCGAGGGCAGCCAGCGCTTCCCCGCGCCGGGGATGGGCCTGCTCTACCCGACCCGGGGCGACTTCATCGCGGTCGTCGGCCGCCCCGCCGACCGCGCGCTGACCGCGACGATCAAGGGCGCGATGCGCGGCGCGACGGAGCTACCGGTGTACTCGCTCAACGCGCCCGCGGCGGTGCAGGGCGTCGACTGGTCGGATCACCGGAGCTACTGGGCCGAGGGGTTCACCGCGGTGATGATCACCGACACCTCGTTCCTGCGGAACGACCGCTACCACACGCCGCGGGACACGTTCGACACGCTCGACTACTCGCGCATGGCGAAGGTCGTGCAGGGCGCGTTCGCGGCGGTCGTGCGGCTCGCTCAGTAGCCCTTCTTCGCCACCCAGCGATCGCCGGGGAGCAGCTCTTTCTTCGACTGGGTCACGAGGCAGGTCGCCGTGTCCTTGCGGACGCGGAGCACGCGGATCTCGGCGATGACCTCGTCCGGGTAGTTCTTCGACTGCTCGCCGGTGCTGCCGGTCTTGAACTCCGCGCTGTCGGTGCCGAGGGTGACCTTGCCGGCGGCGAGGGCGCCCGCCGAGGAGAGACCCTCCTGCCACGGATCGCCCTTGGCGAGGACGAACATGCGGTTGCCGACCTTGAGGCCGGCGCTCTCGCCCTTGTCGATGAGCACGACCTGGTTCTGCCCGAACATCACGTTGGGGTGGACCGACTCGAGGAGCTCGCCCTGCGCGTCGACCTGATTGGTGGTCGGGCTCACCACGTCGAGCTTGCGATCGACCGGACCGACCCGCGCGTCGCGCTCGATGACGTCGAGCGACTCGGTGATCGTGCCCTCGGCGAGCTTCTTGTCCTTGTCGACCTTGTCGAGCTTCACGGTGCCGAGGATCTCGACGACGTCGCCGACCGTGCCGCCGCCCTTCGCCTTGATGGCGCGGGTGGTCTGGTAGATCGTCAGCTCGTCGCCGGGGCCAGCGTTCTTCGCCTGCTCGTCGCTCAGCTGGATGTAGACGCGGTCGGGGGCCGCGAGGAGCATCTTGTCCTCGGGGCTGCCGGTGATGACGCCGTTCTGCTTGACGTCCTTGTCGTAGACGAAGCCGATGTTGCGGAGGAAGACGGTGCCGGGGAGCGTCTTGGGCGACGCGCCGGGGCCGGCCTTGGGCGAGGTCGCCGGCGAGCCGGTGCCGGCCGTGGGCGACAGCGTGCCGCCGCCGTCCTTCTTCAGCCGCACGATCTCGCCGGGGTAGATCCAGTGCGGGTTGAGGATCTCCGGGTTGTACGACCACACGCGCGGCCACTGCCACGGGTTGGAGAAGTAGCTGTCGCAGATGTCCCAGAGCGTGTCGCCCTTTTTGACGGTGTGCGACGGCGGGACGAGCGCGTTGCTGCTCTTGCCCTTCTTGCCGCTGTCGTCGCCGAGCGAGATTGTCCCCGAGGCGTTGGCGACGGTGGTGCCGGGGCCGGCGGGGGCCGCGTTGGAGCCGCCGGAGGTGACCTTGATCCCGGCGCTGGCGCTGTCGGACCAAATGGCGAACGCGAGGGCCGCGAGCGCAAGTGTGAATCGCACGGTCTTCATGACGCATCCTCCGGCGGGATCTTCTTGGCCGCCTCCGACGTCGGGAACTCCTTGCGCAGCTTCGCGAACGCTGCCTTCGCCTTGTCGGCGCTGCCGAGCTTCTTGTGCGAGAGGCCCATCCGCAGCAGCGCGTCCGGCATCTTGGCGGACGCGGGGTAGCGCGCGCCGAGCGCCTCGAACTGCGAGACGGCGCTGCTGTGATCGCCGAGGGCGTAGTAGCACTCGCCGCGCCAGTAGAGCGCGTTGGCGGCGTAGGGGTGATCGGGGTAGCGCACGATGAACGCGCCGAACGCCTCGAGCGCGGCCTTCGGCTTCTTGGCCTTCACGAGCGCGAACGCCGCGTCGTAGTCCTTGGCGGCTTGCGGCTCGAGCACCGGGTTCTTGGACGTGAGCTTCTTCGAGAGCTTGGGGTTCTCGTCCGGCATCGTCTGCTCGATCGCGCCGGAGGGGCCGATCTTGAGCATCGGGCGCGGCTCGTCGTCCTCGGACGTCGGCGACGGCGAGGGCGGCGGCGCGAGCGGCTTCGGCTCGAGCTTCACCACCTTGAGGGGCTTGTCCTCGGTCACGGCGATCGGGGTCGCGATCGCCGGCTCGCTGGTCGCGATCGAGACGTGCTGGTCGGTCTTCGACTCGAGGTCCTCGACCCGCTTGCTCAGCGCCGAGTGATCGCGCTGCACCCTGGCGAGCTCTCCGCGGACCAGCGCGAGCTCATTTGCCGCGCCGGCGCCGCACGCATTCACGCAGAACGCGAGGGGAAGGACCCAGAGCACGCGATTCGGGCTTTCACCTCGGGGCATTGTGGTGGATCGTACGGTCCGCCCGGAAGGCGGGCCAACTCCGCGCCATGGCACAACCCCAACCGACTACTTGCACCACCTGTGGCGCGGCCATGCCGCCCGGCACCGACCGCTGCGGACGCTGCGGCACGCTCCATGGCGCGTTTCGCCAGTGCTACGGCTGCGGCGCGCGGGCCGAGGTCATCCGCAAGGGCGGGATGCTCTTCGTCTGCTCGGCCTGCGGCCGCCCGCGGGTGCCGGTCGAGCAGCCGATCGCCCGGTCGGGCGGGGAGCGCGAGGCACTCGCCCGCGCCGAGGCCGACCAGAAGAGCTCGGTGGTCGCGTTCGCGCTGGGCGTGGTGGGCCTGATCGTCGCCGCCACCGCCATGGGCATCGCCGGCATCGCGTTCCTCATCGAGTTCAATTTCATCGCCGTCTTCATGCTCGTCGCGATGCTGGTCTTCGCCGGCGCCGGCGCCTTCGGGCTGATGACCGCGAAGAAGGCGCGCGGCCGCGCCAGCGACGCGATGCGCGACGCGTTCGGCGCCGTCGCGCTCGACGTCATGCGCCAGCGCGGTCCGATCACCGCCCCCGCGCTCGCCGAGGCGCTCGGCGTCCCGGTCGACGTGGCCGACGCAGCCCTCACGCGCCTGCCGGCCCGCACCGACGTGCGCGTCGACACCGTGCTCGACGAGCGCGCGGCCGACGGTCAGGTCCGCTATCGCGTCGCCGGCGAGCAGACGATGCCGGCCGAGGTGCTCTCCGAGCACGAGGCGGCCACCGCCGACTTCGACGCGCGCCTCAAGGCGTCGATGAAGGCGAAGGGCCAGGGATGAGCAAGAAGCTCCCGCCCGAGGCACGCACAGCGCTCAAACACGTCGGCGGACCGAGCGAGGAGCGCGGCGATCCCGAGCTCGCGTGGATGCTCACCCGTTCGTTCGACGTGGGCGAGGCCGACGCCGACGCGGTGCGCGCGCACGTCCACGGCTTCCACTCCTATCCGGCGCGGCTCCACCCCACGGTCGCCGGTCGCCTCATCGAGGCGCTGTCGCCGCCCGGCGGCGAGGTGCTCGACCCGTTCTGCGGCAGCGGCACGGTGCTCGTCGAGGCGCGGATGCGCGGGCGCCACGCGCGCGGCACCGACGTCAACCCGCTCGCGATCCGGCTTGCGCGGCTCAAGGCGCGCGGCGTCCCGGCGATCCAACGCAAGGCGCTCCTCGACGCGGCCCACAAGATCGCCGACCTCGCCAAGAAGCGTCGCGAGAAGCGCGCGAGCCCGACGATGCGCTACCCCGAAGAGGACGTCGCGCTGTTCGACGCGCACGTGCTCCTCGAGCTCGACTCCCTCCGCGACGGAATCGACAAAATCCATAGCAAGGGCCTCCGCGAGGACCTCGAGCTGGTTCTCTCGGCGATCCTCACCAAGGCGAGCAAGCGCCGCGGCGACACCGGCAAGGACCACCTCCAGCCGCGCCGCCTGGCGCCGGGGTTCGTCGCGCACCTCTTCGTCGCCAAGGCCGAGGAGCTCGCGCGCTCGCTCGAGACGTTCGAGCGCGCGGTGCCCGCGGGCACCCCCGAGGTCGACGTCCACTCCGACGACGCGCGCGTCCTCGGCACGATCCGCGCGGGCTCGATCGACCTCGTGCTCTCGTCGCCGCCCTACGCGGCCACCTACGACTACCTCGAGCACCACGACGTGCGCCTGCGCTGGCTGCGCATGAAGTTCGAGCGATTCGCCGAGCTCGAGGTCGGCGCGCGCCGCGCTTACGCGCGCCTCGGGCCCGAGCGCGCGCGTCAGCGTTGGGACGACGAGCTCGGCAAGACGCTCTCGGCCATCGCTCGCGTGCTCAAGCTCTCCGGCACCGCGGTGCTGGTGCTCGCCGACAGCGGCGTTCGCGGCGCTGCGCTCCGCGCCGACGAGGTCGTCACGCGGCTCGCCGAGCCTGCGGGGCTCGTGGTCGCGGCCATGAGCTCGCAGGCACGGCCGCATTTCCACACCGCCACGCAGTCCGCCTTCAGCAACGCACCGCGGCGTGAGCACCTCATCGCGCTCCGCCGAAAGTAGCGTCGCCGGCCGCGCCGGGGCATGGTGCGGCCGACGATGCGGTGGGAAGTCCTGACCTGCTTTTTGCTGATCGGCTGCAGCGCCGACACCTATGGTCTCGGCGACGACGTCGTCCCCGGGATCGACGCGACGGCGTCCGACACCTCCGCGGGCGATGACACCGAGCCGCTGTTCGAGACCGACGACGACACCGGCGTCACCACCGACGCCGCGCCCGACACCGCGCCCGACACCGCGATGTCGGTCGTCGAGAGCGGCGTCGCGCTCGACAGCACGGCCGACGCCGCGCCCGAGGCGATGCCCGACGTCGAGGTCGAGACCAGCGTCGACAGCGGCGTCGACAGCGGCGTCGACGCAGCCGAGGCGAGCGCGCCCGACACCGCGCCGGTCGACACCGGCGTCGTGGCCTCCACGTTCATGCCGAGCAAGGGCGCCGTTGTCTGCGCCGACGGCAGCGGCGGCACCAAACTGTGCGCCGCGGGCCAGATCTGCTGCGGCACCTCCAGCGGCTACTCGTGCAAATCGAGCTGCAGCGCGTTCGACAAGGACTACGCCTGCGACGAGACCGCCGACTGCTCGGGCTCGCAGATCTGCTGCACCAAGGTCTCGCTCACCGGCTCGCCCGAGGGCAGCGACTGCCGCGAGAGCTGGCTCTGCTTCGGTCCGCGCCTCTGCCAGACCGACGCCGAGTGCGGCAGCGGGAAGACGTGCGCCCCATACAAGCCGAGCGGCGCGCCGTACACGATGGGCCGCTGCCCGTAGCGAGCACCACACATAGGCGCGCGCGTGAGCGAGCGCCTGGGTGCAGGTCAGGCGCGCGCGTGAGCGAGCGCCTTGGTGCAGGTCAGGCGCGCGCGTGAGCGAGCGCCTTGGTGCAGGTTTCTGTGCGTAGGCGCTCGCTCACGCGCGCGCCTGTGGGCGGAGTTTCCGGTTAGATCCCGCGGAGGGTCTCGAGGAGGTCCACGTCGGGGAACGGGATCTGGATGGTGGTCTTGCAGACCGCCACGTCGTTCTCCTCGAGGAGCTTCGCGAACGCGATGCTGTCGAACAGCGTGATCGGCACCGTGCCGGGGGCGCTCGCCTCTTCGCGCGCGCCCGAGAGGCACTGACCGGTGGTGATCAGCCAGCCGGCGTTGGCCGGGCCGTAGTGGTGGAGCGAGCCGCGGAGGTCGATCACGCGCTCGCGGCCGATCTCGCGGCCGTCGCGGCGAAGAACGATGGCGGTGCGGATCTCCTCGCCGCCGACGCCGACGTGAACGGCGCTGAAGTGGCTCTCGCCACCCGGCAGACCGGCGCGGCGGACCGGACGGATGTCGCGGAAGCCGAGCCGCTCGAGCGCGATGAGCAGGAGCTCGATCAGCGCGGGACCGGACATGTCCTTCTGCAGCTTGCTCGCCAGCGTGCGGCGCGCCGCCTCGCGGTAGCGTTCGATGGCGAGCAGCGCCTCTTGCTCGAGACGGAGCAAATCGGCGCCGAGCACCCAGTCGGTCGGCGCGACGCGCCCACCCTGCGTGATGCGGAACCGCGGGCGCACCCCCTGACCCTGACGGCGAAGGTTGTCGCCGCGGATCGCAGCGGCGATCGCGCTGGTGGCCGCGTTGAGATCGCCGCTGACACGACCGCGACGTTGCGCGGCCTCGGCGATCGCGCGGTAGGGCACCGCGCCCTGGTTGCGGTCGACGGTCTCGAGCACGCGGAGGATGAGATCGGAGAGCTCACGCCCCGCGAGCTCGTCGATCGCGCCCTCGCCCTCGAGCGCCGGAGAGCCGCCGAGGTCGAAGTTGCCCTGGTCGCGCGAGCGCTGGAAGCCCGGCGGGCGGAAGTCCTGGCGGTCCTGCCGCCCACGCCCCGGCTGCGCGGGGACGCGCTCGAGGACGATCGCGCGACGCGTCGGCTGCTCGTCGCGCTCGTCGCCGATGGTGACGCCGATCGTCTCTTCTTCGTCGTCGGAGCCCTCGCCCGAGGCGGGGGCGAACGACGCCGGGCCCGAGCCGAGCGGCTCGCCACCGTCTCGGCCCTTGCCGCGACGACGACGACGACGGCGGCGACGACCGGAGCCCTCGGCGCTCGGGGGACCGCCGGCCTGGGACTGCGGCTCGGGGCCGCCGAACAGCGGCTGATCGTCGTCGTCCTCTTCTTCGAACAGGTCGGACGCGGTGGCCGCGAGCTGGCTGCGCATGCGCTCGTCCTCGTCGAGGATGGGCGCGTCGTCGTCGTCCTCGCCGGGCGACGCGTCGCCCATGCCCGCGGGCTCCTCGTGGCGCGACGGCTTCTTCGCCTCGCGCGCCTGGTCCTCGGCGGCCTCGACCTCGGAGGCGAGCGCGGCGAACTGATCGGCCTGCGCGTCCTCGTCGTCGCGGCTCGCGTCGGCGGTGGTCTCGGGGGCCGGCTCGGGCTCGACCTCGCCCTTCTTCTTCTTCTTGCCCTTGCCGCCCTCCCACTCGCGGAGGGCGAAGACGCCCGGCTTCATACGAACGAGCACGCCGTCGGGCTCCTTCTTGATCTGCAGCGACAAGCGCGCGCCCATGGTCACGTCCGGCGTCTTGCCGACGTGCGAGAGGAGGTTCCTCTCGATGGCCATCTGGGTGATGTCCTTGAAATGGAGCGGCTTACCGGCGATGCGCAGGACCTCTGCGGCGGCTTCGGTGAACGTCATGACACTTTCCTTCTCGGTCACTCCCCACGGCCAGCGGCTCGTGAGGCTGTCGCCTTGGATTGCAGGGGAGCGGCTCCCTGGATTCGGGACCTGACTCCAACGACGCGACGCGACCACGGGCCCCACGCCACGTTGGTCCACAGCGTCCTTGCGACGGAGTCGTTCCTAACACCGGGGCCCGGCGCATACAAGCGATATGGACCGCGCCGCGCGATGGACGCGCTGCGTTGACCAATCCCCCGTTAATTTTCACGCCTCAGCCGCTATGCTGCCGGCCCCTTCGGAAGCCCATGCCCGGCAAGCAAACCAAACAAGAAGCGAAGAAACCGAGCGTGCACGGCGAGGCGAGCTCCCCCTCGATCAAGGACTCCCAGTTCGCCAAGCAGGCGGGCGCCGATCGCGTCTCGCTGCCCAGGGCCGACGTCGACACCGACGAGCTGTCGCGGCTCTACCGCCAGATGCAGCTCATCCGCCGCGTCGAGGAGGAGTGCGCGCGCGCCTACGCGCAGGGGAAGATTGGTGGCTTCCTCCACCTCTACATCGGCCAGGAGTCGGTCGGCGTCGGCTCGATCGCCGCGCTCCGTCATGACGACTACGTGGTCGGCACGTATCGCGATCACGGCATCGCGATGGCCAAGGGGATGGCCGCCAAGCAGGTGATGGCCGAGCTCTTCGGCAAGGCCACCGGCTGCAGCCAGGGCCTCGGCGGCTCGATGCACCTCTTCGACGCCAAGAACGGCATGCTCGGCGGCTACGGCATCGTCGGCGGCCACATCCCGCTCGCCGTCGGCTGTGCGTTCGCCTCCAAATACCGCGGCGATGGCCGCGTCACGCTCTGCTACTTCGGCGAGGGCTCGGTCACCATCGGGAGCTTCCACGAGGCGCTCTCGCTCGCGGCGCTCTGGCACCTGCCGATCGTGTTCATCTGCGAGAACAACGAGTACGCGATGGGCACGCCGCTCGCGCGCACGCTCAGCGTCGAGGACGTGTCGCAGAAGGCGCTCGCCTACGGCATGCAGCGCGACCGCTTCTTCGCGCGCGATGTCCTCGAGGTGAAGCAGCGCATCGGCGAGGCCGTCGAGCGCGCGCGCACCGAGAGCGAGCCCACGCTGGTCGAGGTGCGCACCTATCGGTTCCGCGGCCACTCCATGAGCGATCCCGGCAAGTACCGCACGGCGGACGAGATCGAGGCGCAGAAGAAGCTCGATCCGCTCAACCGCGCGCGCGAGCAGCTCAAGCTGCTCGGTCGCACCGAGGAGCAGCTCGCCAAGCTGGACGAGGAGATCGAGGCCGAGGTGCAGGAGGCCGTGAAGTTCGCCGAAGAGTCCGAGGAGCCCGGTCCGGAGATCCTCGAGCCGACCACCTACTCAGGACCGTTTGCCCGATGAGAGAGATTGCCTACCGGTTGGCGCTTCGCGAGGCGATCGCCGAAGAGATGGAGCGTGACGACCGAGTCCTCATCATGGGCGAGGAGGTCGGCCGTTATCAGGGCGCCTACAAGGTGACCGAGGGCCTGTTCGACCGCTTCGGCGACCGCCGCGTGATCGACACGCCGATCGCCGAGAACGGGTTCGCCGGCATCGGCGTCGGCGCGGCGATGGTCGGCCTGCGTCCGATCGTCGAGTTCATGACGTGGAACTTCAGCGCCGTCGCGTTCGACCAGATCCTGAGCAACGCGGCCAAGGTCCGGCAGATGAGCGGCGGTCAGTTCACCTGCCCGATCGTCTTCCGCGGCCCCAACGGCTCGGCGCGGCAGGTCGGCTCGCAGCACAGCCAGTCGATGGACATCTTCTACGCCCACGTGCCCGGCCTCAAAGTGCTCGCGCCGGCCACGCCGCGCGACGCGAAGGGGCTGCTCAAGGCGGCCATCCGCGACGACAACCCGATCTGCTTCCTCGAGAGCGAGACCCTCTACAACCTCAAGGGCGACGTGCCCGATCCGGCCGAGGGCGACTTCGTCGTCGAGATCGGCAAGGCCAACGTGCTGCGCGAGGGCACCGACGTCACCATCGTCTCGTGGTCGCGCATCAGCATGGTCGCGATGCAGGCCGCCGCGCTCCTCGAGAAAGAGGGCATCTCGGCCGAGGTCGTCGACCTCCGCTCGCTCCGCCCGCTCGACCACGAGACGGTGCTCAACAGCGTCGGCAAGACCCACCGCGCGGTCGTCGCGCACGAGGGTTGGCCGTACGGCGGCGTCGGCGCCGAGGTCGTCGACCGCATCCAGCGCTACGGGTTCGACGAGCTCGACGCGCCGGTCCTCCGGGTGAGCGGCGCCGACGTGCCGATGCCCTACAACGCGAAGCTCGAACAGTACTGTTTGCCGCAGCCGGAGACGATCGCCGCCGCGTGCAAGAAGGTCCTCTACCGGGATTGAGGAACGGGACACATGGCGAAGATCCTCGAGATGCCGAAGCTCTCCCCCACGATGGAGGAGGGCCGGATCGCGACCTGGCACAAGAAAGAGGGCGACACCGTCGGCATCGACGATCTCCTCGCCGAGGTCGAGACCGACAAAGCCACGATGGAGTTCCGCTCCTTCGATAAGGGCACCATCCTGAAGGTGCTCGCGCCCGCGGGCTCGAACGTCGTGCTCGGGCAGCCGGTGGCGATCCTCGGGAATGCGGGGGAGGACATCTCCGCGTTGGAGCAGCAGGTGGGGGGCGCGAAAGCGGCTGCGCCTGCGGCTGCGCCTGCGCCTGCTGCTGCGCCTGCGCCTGCTGCTGCGCCTGCGCCTGCGCCTGCTGCTGCGCCTGCGCCTGCGCCTGCTGCTGCTGCGCCTGCTGCTGCGCCTGCGCCTGCGCCCGAGTCTCCGGTCATCGCCGAGAGCACCGGCGCCGATGGTCGCGTCAAGGCCTCGCCCTACGTGCGCAAGCTCGCGCGCGAGCAGGGGTTCGACCTCACCCGTGTCCGCGGCACCGGCCCGCACGGGCGGATTGTCTCGCGCGATCTCGCCGAGGCGCCGAGGGGCAAGAGCGTGGCGCGCGCGCCGGTCGCACCGGGTGAGCTCGAGCAGCCGACGAGCAAGCCGCTCTCGATGATGCGCAAGACCATCGCCAAGCGGCTCACCGAATCGAAGCAGACGGTCCCGCACTTCTACCTCACGGTCGATCTCGACGCCGACGCGCTCGTGAAGCTGCGCGAGCAGATCAACGAAGACCTCGCCGCCTCGGTGGGCAAGGACGAGAAGCCCGAGAAGATCAGCCTCAACGACCTGATCATCAAGGCGTGCGCGATCGCGCTCCGCCGCGTGCCCGAGTGCAACGCGCAGTTCACGCCGGAGGCGATCCTCTACCACCAGCGGGTCGACATCTCGGTCGCGGTCGCGGTCGAGGACGGCCTCGTCACGCCGGTGGTGCGCGACGCCGACCACAAGACGGTGCGCGAGATCGGCGCCGAGGTGCGCGACCTCGCCGCGCGCGCCAAGGGCAAGAAGCTGAAGCCCGAAGAGATGATGAACGGCACGTTCTCCATCTCGAACCTCGGCATGTACGGCATCGACGCGTTCGCCGCCGTGATCAACCCGCCCGAGGGCGCGATCCTCGCGGTGGGCCAGACGCGGCGCGAGCCGGTGGTGAAGGGCGACGAGATCGTCATCGGTCACAAGCTGGCCTGCACGCTGTCGTGCGATCACCGCGTGGTCGACGGCGCGATTGGGGCGACGTTCCTCAAGGAGCTGCGCCGCCTGATTGAGCGCCCGACGCAGATCCTGCTCTGAACGCCCGCTCGCTTACGCTCGCGGCTCCATCGCTCTAGACTGGAATTCGATGCCCACGCTTCGCGGTCAGCAGACCAGCTTACGCGCGATGACGCGCGACGATCTCACGCTGCTCCATCGCTGGCTCAACGATCCGGACATCATGCAGTGGTGGGACGGCCGCGATCACAAGGCGTCGTTCGACCGCGTCGAGGCGCGCTTCCGCCGCTCGATCGAGAACTCCGATCGCGAGTCGCAGCGCTTCATGATCGAGGTCGACAAGGACGGGGTCACGCGCACGATCGGCATGATCCAGTTCTCGCGCCTGCAGCCGCGCGCGAAGAACTCGCAGATCGACGTGCTGATCGGCGAGCCGGAATACCGCGACGCCGGCTACGGCACCGACGCGCTGCGCGCCGCGCTCAAGCACCTGTTCGAGGACCTCAAGGCCCACCGGGTGTGGCACACGATGCAGGCCGGCAACGTCCGCGCGCAGAAGTCGGCGGAGAAGATCGGCTTCGTGCGCGAGGGCGTGCTCCGCGAGCACGACCAGGTCGAGGGCAAGTACGTCGACGTCGTGGTGTTCGGGATGCTGCGCGACGAATGGCTGAAGCAGGGGCCCTGAGGGCTCCCGGTGCGCCCCGCCCCCCCTCGATACCGGTCCGAAATTCCGATCTACTCGCTATATGCGTTAGTTGCGCACGCGTGGGCTCCGGCGAGTGGAGCCGTCGAGCCTGTTGCCCGCCCGGCCCATCGGCGGTCGCCGAGGTGCCGAACTAACGCGTATAGCGAGTAGTTGCGAACTTGGAACGGTGTCCCCACCCCCCCCGCGCGCGCAGCGCGGGCGGCAGTCGCGGTACCGACGCTACTCGTCGGCGTGATGCTCTTCGAGCTCCAGCAACTCGCGGAGCGCGCGCTGCACCTCGGGGTCGACTTCGGACTTCTCGGTGCAGTCGTCGAGATCGGGGTGGGCCATGCACCGGGTCGTGCAAGCGAGGTGCCCGGGCGTGGCCTCGATGGATAGTGTGAGCAAACGCGTGCTTGCGCGCGCGGGCGTGTCATGGTCGTGCGCCGGCGTCGCGTGCGCGTGTCGGATCGTTTAGCCCTTGAGGACCAGCGCGATCACGATCGCATTCAGGATCAGCGACACCGCGAGCAGCGCCCACTGCAGCCGCCACCAGCGCGGCTGGGGAGGGGGCGGCGGGAGCTCGATCGCTGCGACGTCCACGATGAGCGGGCCGAGCTCGAAGTGCGCCCGGTGACCGCGGTAGAGCGGGAACAGCGTCGCGTCCGGCGTGCGCACGCCGCGCGCGGTGTGGCCATTGGCCATCACCAGCGAGAGGTTGCGCGCGCGCTCGGTGATCCGCACGTAGGGCACGCCGTCGCGATCGATCACGAGCGGGCCGCCGGGGATGGGCGAGTCCGCGAGCTCGAAGGTCGCCGGCGCCTCGAGGTGATGCACGCGGAGCGGGTTGTTGCCCCACGCGACGGCGATCTCGATGAAGCGCGTCGGCGACGGGGCCTCGGCGGGCAGGGGCGTGACGAGGCGAAGATAGGGAGGGCGCGCGCGGCGCGCGGGGGTCATGGGTGGGAAGGACGCGCGCGGCACGGGATGGTTCCAGGATGAGGTACGGCCGGTTGGGGCGTTCGCTTGAGGGGTACTGCGCATCCGTATAGGCTGCTCGGCATGGTCGCCGTTCCCTGGGCACGAGAAACCGGCCTCGAAGCCGTCATCCAACGCTGGCTGTCCCGCGGCATCGTCCGCGAGGACATCGTCGCCGAGAAGGAATACGACCCGACCTCCGCCGAGTACGCGCCGTTCCCGGCCAAGCTCCCCGAGGGCCTGCGCGCGGCGCTGCGGCGCAAGGGCATCGAGTCGCTCTACGCGCACCAGGCCCGCGCGTTCGACGCGGTGATGAACCGGCGGCACCTCGTCGTGTCCACGCCCACGGCGAGCGGCAAGTCGATGTGCTTCCACCTGCCGGTGCTCTCCGCGCTCGTCGAGAACCCGCGCGCCCGCGCGCTCTACCTGTACCCCACGAAGGCGCTCGCCCGCGACCAGGAGGCGTCGCTGCGCACGCTCATGAAGGACGCGGGCGTGTTCGAGGCGGGGGTCGGCGGCGCGGTGGTCTACGACGGCGACACCCCGGGCGACGCGCGCCGCGCCGCGCGCGAGCGCTCCGGCATCGTCCTCACCAACCCGGACATGCTGCACTCCGGCATCCTCCCGCACCACGCCGCGTGGGCGGCCACGTTCCAGCAGCTCAAATACGTGGTGATCGACGAGCTCCACACCTACCGCGGCGTGTTCGGCAGCCACCTCGCCAACGTCATCCGGCGTCTCCGGCGCGTGTGCCGCTTCCACGGCTCCGATCCGATCTTCATCGGCGCCACCGCCACCATCGGCAACCCGCGCGAGCACACCGCGCGCATCATCGGCGAGCGCCCCGAGGACGTGGAGCTCATCGACCAGTCGGGCGCGCCGCGCGGCTCGCGTCGCGTGCTCATCTACAACCCGCCGGTGGTCAACGCCGAGCTCGGCATCCGCGGCAGCTGCCCCAAGCGCGCGGTCCGGTTCGCCGCCGATCTGCTCGGGGCGCGCGTGCCCACCATCCTGTTCGGCGGCTCGCGCAACGGCGTGGAGACGATGCTCAAGTATCTCCGCGAGGCCACCGCCGACGCGGGGCTCCCCGAGGGCTCGGTCATGGGCTACCGCGGCGGCTACCTCGCCGACACGCGGCGCAAGATCGAAGAGGGGCTGCGCAACGGCACCATCCTCGGCGTCGTCGCCACCAACGCCCTCGAGCTCGGCGTCGACATCGGCGAGCTCGATGCCGTGGTGTGCGCCGGCTACCCGGGCTCCATCGCCGCCACCTGGCAGCGGTTCGGGCGCGCCGGTCGTCGCGGCGCGCCGAGCGTCGCGGTCCTCGTCGCGTCGAGCGCCGCGCTCGACCAATACCTCGCGCGCGATCCGCAGTACCTCCTCGGCGCGCCGGTCGAAGAGGCGCGGATCGATCCCAACAACGTCGAGATCCTGGTGCAACACATCAAGTGCGCGGCGTTCGAGGCGCCGTTCGAGGACGGCGATGCGTACGGCGACCTCGGCCCCGACGCCACGCGCGACGCGCTCCGCTGGCTCGTCGAGAACGGCGTCGTCCACGAGGTGCCGGGGCCAAAGACGCGCTGGCACTGGACGGCGGACGTCTATCCGGCCACCCACGTGCCGCTCCGCTCGGTCAGCTGGGACAACGTCGTCATCGTCGAGCAGCGCGCCGAGACAGACGACAAAACGCTCGCCGAGCTCGACTGGCGCGCCGCGCAGACGATGCTCCACGAGCAGGCCATCTATCAGCACGACGGCCGCCAGTATCAGGTCGAGCGCTTCGACTTCGAGAACCACAAGGCGTTCATCCGCCTCGTCGAGCCGGACTACTACACCGAGGCGATGACCTACGCGAAGGTCGCGGTGCTCGAGGAAGCCGGCGTGCGCGAGCTCGCCGTGCCGGTGAAGCACGGCGAGGTGCAGGTGGTCGAGAAGGTCGTCGGCTACAAGAAGATCAAGTTCCACACCCACGAAAACGTGGGCTACGGCGACGTGCGGCTCCCCGATCTCGAGATGCACACCACCTCGTGCTGGGTCACCATCCCGGAGTCCCTGGTGCTCGCGCTCGCGGAAGAGGGCATCGGCCGCGCCGCCCTGATCGACGCGCTCCGCGGCGTCGGCCGCGCCCTCGAGACGGTGTCGACGATCGCGCTGATGTGCGATCCCCGCGACATCGCGATGTCCGTCGAGGACAAGAGCACCGCCGACGACGCGTCCACCTTCGCGCCCACCCTCCACCTCTACGACGCCTACCCGGGCGGCATCGGCCTCTCTCCCCGCATCTTCGAGCAGTATCCGGTCCTCCTCGGGCGGGCGCGGGCGCTCATCGCCGGCTGCGGGTGCGACGCCGGGTGCCCGACCTGCGTCGGCCCCACCACCCCCCAGCCGTCCTATCTCCGCACCCGCAAGGATTTGTCGCTCCGCCTGTGCGACGCGCTGGTCGTGCCGGACACCATCCATTGATCCTGTAAGCTCGCCTCCGCCCATGCAGATGGAGCAGTGGCTCGGACCCGGGTTTCTCTTTGGGACGTTGGTGGTCGCGTTGGTCGCGACGGCGATCGCGCCCGTGCCGATCAAGCGACGGCTGCGCGCGGTCATCGTCCTGTGCCTGTTCTCCGCGCTCCTCATCCTCGGGTTTCGCTACGTCCCCGAGGGCTCGGGCTTCCACACGCCGCTCGCCGCGACGGCGTATCTGCTCGGCGCGATCGCGGTCGCGCGCCTCGGCTTCGTCCTCGTCATCGACCTCGGCTGGGAGCGCGGCGGGCGAGTCCCGCTCAACCAGCTGCTCCGCGACGTGCTGCAGACGGTGGCCTACGCCGTCAGCGCGTTCATCGCGCTCCGCGCGGCGGGCCTACAGGCGACGTCGCTGCTCGCGACCGGAACGGTGGTCACCGCGATCGTCGGTCTCGCGCTGCAAGAGACGCTCGGCAACCTCGCGGCCGGCGTGGCGCTCCAAGTCGACAAGCCCGTCGGGCTCGGCGACTGGGTCAAGCTCGACAAGGGCGACGTGATCGGGCGGGTGGTTTCCACCAACTGGCGCTCGGTCACCATTCAGGGAGACGACCGGCTGCACCTGGTCGTACCGAACAACTTCCTCAGCCGGGCGCCGTTCACCAACTTCTCGCGACCGGGCGGCGCCTTCCGCCGCAGCGTGTATTTCACGGTGCCCTACGACGTCCCGCCCAACCGCGTTCACGAGGCGGTGCTCGCGGCCTGCACCGACACGCCGAGCGTCATCCACGATCCGCCGCCGAGCCTGCTCACCTGGAGCTTCCTCGATCATGGCGTGCAGTATTGGCTCCGCTTCTTCATCGCGGACTTCGCGCTTCGCGACAAGGCGCAGGGCGAGCTGCTCACCCGCATCTGGTTCCAGCTGAAGCGTCGCAAGATCGACTTCGCGATCCCGGTCCGGAAGAACTTCGTGACCGAGGTCGACGAAGAGGCGCTCGCCGCCGGCCGCGCCAAGGTCATCGCCGATCGGCGCGCCGCCATCGACGCCGTGGACTTCCTCGCGCCGCTCTCCGAGGAAGCCAAGGAGCAGCTCGCCGAGCGGGGACACCGCCGCATGTTCGGCGTCGGCGAGACGATCCTCCGCGCTGGCGACAAGGGGCGGGAGTTCTACATCGTGCGTCGCGGCGAGGTGGCGATCCGGGTCGGCGACGCCGAGATCGCGCGGCTCGGGCCCGGGGAGTTCTTCGGCGAGCTCGCGCTCCTCACCGGCAAGGAGCGGCACGCGACCGTCACCGCGGTCACCGAGGCCGAGGTGTTCGAGGTGAACGAGAACATGTTCAAGGACGTGCTCCAGGGGCAGCCGAAGATCGCCGAGGAGATCTCGCGCATCGTCGCCGAGCGACAGGCGGAGCTCGACACGCGCCTCACGGGGCACCCCTCCACCGAGCAGCGGCGCAAGAGCGCGACCACGGAGATCCTGCAGGGGATCAAGAACCTGTTCGGGCTCGACTGAGGTTACCGCGCGATCTCTTGCGGAGCGCGCTGGGCGATGAAGAGCTGGATGCCGGCGCCGGTGAACTGGGTGTTGGCGATCCGGTCGGTGGCGCGCGGCGTCGCGCGGATGTCGCCCCCGAGCGCCTGGGCGACGCGGCGGGCGAGGGCGAGGCCGACGCCGGCGCCGCCGAACTGGCGGGTGGGTGAGCCGTCGACCTGGAAGAACGGCTCGAAGATTCGTTCGATCTGCTCGGCCGGGATGCCGGGGCCGGAGTCCGCGACGTAGAGCTCGTAGTGGCCGGTGGAGAGCGCGCGCACGCGCACGCCGACGTGGCCGCCGCGCGGCGTGAACTTGGCGGCGTTATCCAGGATTTGTTGGATGGCGCGGCCGAGGCGGTCGGCGTCGCCCCACGCCGGGAGCGGGCCGCGCGGGAGCTCCTCGACGAGATCGACCCCGGCGTCGGCCATGCGATCGGCGATCTGTGCGATCGCGCGGCGGGTGGTGTCGAGGAAGTCGTAGTCCTTGTGGACGAAGCGGATGCGGCCCGTCTCGAGGCCGGTGATGTCGAGGAGGTTGTCGATCTGTCCGCGGAGGCGCTTGGTGCAGTCGTCGACCGCGCGCAGGGCCTTCTGCTGCTGCTTGTTGAGCGGGCCGAGCTCGTCGTTCAGCAGCATCGAGAGGTAGCCGACGATCGGCGTCAGCGGCGTGGCGAGCTCGTGCGAGACGTTGCGGTAGAACTCCTTGCGCAGCTTGTCGACGGCGCGCAGGCGTTCGTTGGCGGAGACGAGCTCGGCGACCTTCTCCTCGAGGTGGCGGACGATCTTCTCGCTCTGCGCGCGGAGCCGTCCGTCGGCGGGCTGCGAGGGGCGCTCGCGGCGACCCGCGAGGTAGGAGCGCACCTCTTCGGCGAACTTGCGCGCCTGGATCGGCTTGGCGATGAAGCCGTCGCACCCGACGGCGAGCGAGGTGTCGCGATCGCCCTCGGCCGTGATCGCGACGAGCGGCGTGCCGGCGGTGGCGGGATCGCCCCGGAGCCGGAGCGCCACCTCGTAGCCGTCGAGGTCGGGGATGTTGAGATCGATGAGCACCAGATCGGGCTTGATCTCGAGCGCGCGGCGCACGCCCTCGAGACCGCTTTCGGCGTCGACGACCTGCATGCCCTCGGCGGCAAGGAGCTTGCGCACGAGGAGCCGGTTGGCCGGATCGTCCTCGATGTGAAGGATCGTGGTGGGCCGACCCGGTTGAGCCATGTGTTCGCCAGCGTATGCCGCGCGCCGGCCGAGCGGCTACGGTCTCCGAGGTGCGCGTGTGGTGGATCTTTCCGGTCCTCATCGGTTGCCGCTCCGGCGCGCGCGCGGAGGCTCAGCCGGCGGCCTCGGCCTCAGCCTCGGCATCGGCCTCGCCGGTGTCCTCGGTGCCGTTGATCCTGCTCGGGCGCCCGGACGGCGCGCTCCCCGAGGGTCGGGTGCAGGCTCGCCATATCGTCATCGGCTGGAAGGGCGCCAAGCAGTCGAAGCAGACACGCACCCGCGAGGAGGCGAGAGTTCGCGCCGAGGCGGTGCTCGCGAAGCTGCGGTCGGGCGGGGATTTCGCGGCCCTGGCTGCGGAGTACAGCGAGGACGCGACCGCGGTCCGCGGCGGAGATCTCGGCGTGTTCGCGCGGACCGATCTGGTCGCGCCGCTCGCCGACGCGGCGTTCGCGCTCGCGGTCTCGGAGATTTCCGCGCTCGTCGAGACCGACCAGGGCTTTCACCTCGTGCAGCGGGTCCGATGAAGCTCGCGGGGAGGGGGCTTCACTCGGGCCGCGCGTGCACGGTCACGATTTCGCCCTGCGAGGGGCCGACGACGCTCGGTCGCGGCGACGACCGCGCGCCGCTCGCGCGCCTGCGCGTCGAGGGTCGCGAGCGCTGTTCGGTCGCGGTCCTCCCGACCGGCGCCGAGCTCTCCGTCGTCGAGCATCTGCTCTCGGCGATCGTCGGCGCGGGCGCTTTCTACGGAGCGCGGATCGATGTCGAGGGCGACGAGCTCCCGTTGCTCGACGGCGGCGCGGCCGAGTATTTCGACGCGTTGCCGCGGGGGACGACGGCGCCGATCGCGGTCGTGCGGAGCGGCAGCGTCGAGGCGCACGGGACGGTCGTCGAGTGCGCCCCGCATCCGGGCGTCGACGTCGAGGTCGTGGTCGACTTCCCCGAGGGCCGCTTCGGCGTCGCGCTGAAGGGAGCCGCGCGTTGGACCGGCGACGCCGCCGACTACCGCGCGCGGATCGCGACCGCGCGCACGTTCGGCGCGCTGCGCGAGCTCGAGGCGCTG
>JALHOE010000163.1 GCA_022843175.1 Deltaproteobacteria bacterium | reverse complement strand
CCAAACTGGGCCCCATCGCCCGCGCCTATCGAATCGCGCGCGTATTGGATCGCGCGCCTATTGGAGCTCGCGCGCGAGTTGGGCGAGGAAGGTTCGGAGGAAGGCCCTGCGATCCTCCGCGAGCGCGCGGCCGGTGGCGGTGTTCATCTCGAGCGTCAGGAGCTTTCGATAGAAGTGGTCGAGCCCCCACTGCTTGTCGTCCGGGGCGCGCCGGTCGCAGAAGGGATCGTCCTCGGCGTAGAACGGCCGCATCATCTCGGTCGTCGTGGCGAAGCAGCGGGCGACGCCGATCGCGCCGAGCGCGTCGAGGCGATCGGCGTCCTGCAGCACCGCGACCTCGAGCGTGCGCGGCCGGGCCCCCTTGGAGAACGCGTGGTCGCGCACGCACAGCGCGACGGCGTCGGCGAGCGGATCGCCGGCGAGCACGCGGAGCACCTCCTCGGCGCACAGATCGCCCGAGCGGTGCGACTCCGGGTGCCCCTTGGGGAGGTTGACCAGCTCGTGGAGGAGCGCCGCGGCCACGACGACCTCGACCCGCGCGCCCTCGGCGAGCGCGATCTGCCGCGCGAGGCGCTCGACACGGCACACGTGGAGATAGTCGTGCGCCGGCGGCCGCCCCGAGAGGCGCTCCCTCACGAGCGCGTGGAGGCTCATCGCCGCTTGACCTCGAGCACCTGCAGCTCCGCGTCGAAGCCCCCGAGATCGACCGCGCCGCGCCGCTCGACGCGGAACCCGTGGCGAACCGCGAGCTCCACCGTGCGGCCGAAGAGCGGCGAGAGGAACACCACCCGACCGTCCCTCCGCATCGCGTTGCGCACATTGGCGAGGAGCTCGTCGAACAGCGGCTCGAGCGACCGGCGATCGAGGACCCGACGACCCATCGGCGGATTGGTGATCACCAGCGAAACCGGCTCGGGCGGACGCGAAACGCGCGCGTCGGACACGACGAGCAGCGCCTTCACCCCGGCCGACGCGAGGTTACGCCCCGCCGCGTCGATCGCCGCCGGCTCGACGTCGCTCCCGTACATCGCCGCGTACGAGCCGAGGCGCGCGCGCTCGATCAGCTCGGTGCCCGCGCCCACGAAGGGATCCCACACGACCTCGTCGCGGCGGATGCCGGCGACGCGCGCCAGCGCGGCCGCGATGGTCGGGTGCGACGACGCGGGCACGTCCGCCACACGATAGGTGAAGCGCGGATCCTCGGCGGCCTTGGGCCACGCCTCGACGGATAGATCCTCGCCGACGACGATCTCCCAGACGCTGTGGGTCGGGTCGTTGCGCAGCTGGGGCGCGCGCTCGGAGACGAGGCGCGCCACCTTGAACGTCGCCGCGCGCCGGTGCCCCCGCCCCGTCCACTCCAGGCGGTAGGTGATCGGACCGTGCGTGAAGCGGGCGAGCCTCGGGGCGCTCGCGGCGATCGCCCCGGCGACGCGCTCCTCCTCGTCGCCGGCGGCGGGGACCTCGAGCGGGAAGCCGAAACGGAGGGCGGTGCGCGGCGCATACAGCGACGCGATCGAGGAGAGAGACTTCACCTCGACGACCCCGGGCGCCACGCCCCGCGCGCCGAGATCGCCGATCTCGTCGACGAGGATCTGCTCGAGCCCG
This sequence comes from Deltaproteobacteria bacterium, assembly GCA_022843175.1. Taxonomy (GTDB): domain Bacteria; phylum Myxococcota_A; class Polyangia; order Polyangiales; family JADJMO01; genus JALHOE01. The sequence goes on along the minus strand of JALHOE010000163.1, from coordinate 18,237 downwards.
CGGCGACAGTGGTAGCGGACAACGATGGGCTCGGTCGGCCGCGCCGCCGAATCGATCGTTCCGCGCTCGGATCGACCGTGGGTGCGCTCGAGCTTGAGGATCGCCTCGGACGCGATGCGGCGCAGCTCGCCGTCGGCGGCGTCGACCGTACGGAGCAGCTCGAGCGAGCGCGCTCCCCCGATCTTGCCGAGCGCCGCCGCGAGAGACCGGCGATGCTCGACGCGCTCCTCCCGCGACCACGCGTCGATCAGCGCGGCCTCGACCTCCGGGCTCGCGACGTGGCCGAGCGCGACGATCGCGTTGCGACGGGTCTTCGCGTCCTCGTCCCGCAGCCGGTCGACAAGCCAATCGGCGTGACCGCCGATCCGATCGATCACCTTGACCAGCCTCCCGCGGAGCGGCGGCCTCGAGGCGTCGAAGGTGGTGATGACGGCGCGCGCACCCTCGGCGCCGGCGCGGGCGATCGCGCGCTCGGCCGCGTCGCCGTCGTCCTCGTGAACGAGGAGCTCGATGAGCGCGGGGAGATCGGCGCGCGCGGGGATGAACGACCGGTCGTGGGCGGCCGAGCGCAGATCGAACCCGACGCGTCGCTGCTTGCTCATCGGCCCCTGGCGATACTACCGGCGACGGCGGAGCGCGTGGGCCGCTTCGTCGGTGGCGAGCGCGGCCCGCAGCCGCGTGAGGTTTTCGATGAGGGCGTCGATCGCCGCCGGCAGGTGCTCGTTGCGGCGAGCGACCTCGCCCTGCACCCCGAAGTCGAAGCCGGCGAGCCTCGTCGCGTCGGCGAAGCCGGGGCCGGCGAGCGCCGCCGCGAGCGGATCGCCCTCGGCGGTCTCGATGAGAGCGTGGGCGGTGACGTACGGGAGGTGCGAGACCCTGGCGACCGCGGCGTCGTGCGCCTCGGCGGTGCAGCGCACCACGCGCCCGCCGAGCGACTCGAACAGCGCGCACACCCGCGCGATCGAGGCCTCGTCGGCACCGTCCTCGCAGACCGCGACCACGCCGGAGAAGCGCACCACGCGCTCGAAGCCCCCCTTCTCGCCGCCGAACATCGGGTGCGCGCCGACGAAGGACACGCCCTTCCGCACCGCGCGCGCGGCCCGCAGGACGCTGACCTTGACCCCGCCGACGTCGGTGATGAGCGCGCCGTCGGCGAGCACGCGCGAAACCGGCCCGAGCAGCGCCTCGATCGCGCCGATCAGCGCGCAGAGGACGACGAGCTCGCACGGGGCGAGGGCCGCGAGCTCCGCGTGCACCTCGTCGACGACGCCCGCAGCGGCGGCGCGGGCCTCGGCGCGAGACTCGACGCCGACGATATGGGGCGCGGGGACGAGCGCCTTGAGCGCCCGCGCGAGCGCGCCGCCCATCAACCCGAGGCCGACGATCCCGACCCTCACGACGAGACCAGGTCCGGACGCAGCACGCGCGCGCCGCCGAGGTAGACGTGCTTGCCCTTCGCGTCCCGGTTGATGTGGAGCAGCACCCGGCACACCCGCGGCAGCGAGCCCGGCACGCTCAGCTCGCGCGCGCAGATCATGGGCACCTCGCCCCACCCCTGCCTGCGCGCCGACAGCGCGGGGAACGCCGAGTTGAGATCGGGCGTGAGGGTGAAGATCGCCGACACGATCTCGTCTGGCGAGAGCGCGTTGTCCCTCGTGATCTCGGCGCACAGGAGCTCGACTGCGCTTCCGATCGCCTCGGGGGTGTCCTCGTCGACCTGGATCGCGCCACGGATGGCGATCATCGCAGGCATGATAGCTTGGCGCCCCGTGCTCCGGTTGCTCGTTCCCGGCGATGAGCCGTTGCTCGAGACGTTTCTCGTGCAGCACGCGGCGTCGTCGATGTTTCTACGGTCGAACGTGCGGCACGCGGGGCTCGTCGACGGCGGCGAGCGGTATCACGGCACCTACGTCGCGTGGTTCGAGGCCGAGGCGATCGTGGCGGTCGTGGCCCACGCGTGGAACGGCATGCTGCTGCTGCAGGCGCCGGTCGAGCTGCCGGCGCTCGTCGCGGCGGCCACGCGCCTCTCCGGCCGCGAGGTGCGCGGCTTCGCCGGTCCGTGGGCTCAGGTCACCGCCGCGCGCGCCGCGCTCTCGATCACCCGCACCCCCTCGCTCGAGAGCCGCGAGGATCTCTTCTCGCTCGCGCTCGACGATCTCCGCGTGCCGCCCGAGGCGGCGCGGGTCCGCCACGCGCGCGAGCACGATCTCGATGTCATCGCCGAGTTCCGCCACGACTACATGGTCGAAGCCCTCCACGCCCGACCGGGCGCGGATCTGCGACTGGCCGCCCGCGGCGAGATGGCACGCGCGATCGCGGAGCGGACCGCGTTCGTCCTCGAGCGAGACGGAGCGGTGGTCTCGTTCTCCGCGTTCAACGCCGAGCTGCCCGACGTCGTGCAGATCGGCGGAGTGTTCACGCCGCGATCGCTCCGGGGCCGCGGCCTCGCCCGGGCCGCCGTCGCAGGTTCGCTGCTCGACGCACGGAGCCGGGGGGTCTCGCGCGGAACGCTGTTCACCGACCGGGACAACGTCGCCGCGCGACGCGCTTACGTCGCGCTCGGATTCCAGCCGGTCTCCGACTACGGCTTGATCATGCTGTGATCGCGATGGGTTCGGCTAAGCTCCATCGGAATCGCGTGCGTGCTCTCTTCGCGGCGGCGGCGGTCGCCGGTCTCCTCCTCAGCGGCGACGCCGATGCCGCTCCACGCAAGCGCGAGCTCCCCGACTACGAGGGCCGCGGCCCCGCGCCGACGACGGCCGCCGACGTGCTGCTGTGGCCGCCGCGGGTCGTGCTCTTCCCGCTCTGGGTCACGAGCGAGTACGTCGTGCGCCGCCCGCTCGGCGCGCTCGCGACCACGGCCGAGAAGAACCACTGGCCGACCAAGATCATCGACTTCTTCACCTTCGACCAAGAGCACAAGTCCGGCCTCATCCCCACCGCCCTCTACGACTTCGGCTTTCGCCCGAGCGTCGGCCTCTACCTGTTCTGGGACGATGCGTTCGTGAAGAACAACGCGTTCCGCACCCACGTCGGCACGTGGGGACCGGAGTGGCTCAGCGTCGCCGTGGCCGACCGGGTCACGTTCCTCGACGGTCGCGCCACCTGGGGGACCCGCGCCGAGTTCACGCGCCGCCCGGACGGCCTCTTCGCCGGTCTCGGGCCGCGCAGTCTCGAGAGCCACGTGGCGCGCTTCGGGTTCCGCCGCATGGCCGCGAGCACGAGCCTCGACGTGCGGTTCTGGCGCTCGAGCCTGTTTCGCGCCGCGATCGGGGTGCGCAGCATGGACTTCCGGGACGATCGGCAGTGCTGCGGCGATCTCACCATTCGCGAGCGCGTGGACCGCGGAGAGCTCGCGATCCCCCCCGGCTTCGACGGCTACACCGCGGTGCACCAGTCGCTCGAGCTCGCGCTCGACAACCGCCGGGTCGACGGCTCGCTCACCGGCTTCCGCGTGTCGATCCAGGGCGAGCACGCCGCCGACGTCCGCGACGCGCGCGCACGGCAGTGGCTCCACTACGGCGGTCAGGCCGGCGCGTTCGCCGATCTCGACGGTCACGGGCGGGTGGTCGGCCTGGTGGTGAGCGCGTTCCTCGCCGATCCGCTCGGCAACGGGGGCGAGGTCCCCTTCACCGAACAGGTCAACCTCCCCGGCCCATCCACGCTCGCCGCCGGCTCGATCGGCGCCGGACCGATGCGCGGGTTTCGCCCGGGCCGCCTCGTCGATCGCAGCGCGCTGGTCGCGACGGTGCTCTATCAGTGGCCGATCTGGATCTGGCTCGACGGCACGTTCCACGTCGCGGCCGGCAACGTTTGGGGCCCGCACTTCCGCGACCTCGAGACCAAGCTGATGCGCTTCTCGACCGGCATCGGCTTTCGCACCGTGGGCTCGCCCGACCACCAGTTCGAGCTGCTGATCGGCACCGGCACCGAGACGATCGAGGACGGCCTCCGCCCGAACCTCGTCCGCATCCTCTTCGGCGCCACCCGCGGCTTCTGAGTCACGCCGTCGAGCGGCGCATGCCGGTGAGCGCGCGGAGCAGGCCCTCGCCCTCGACGAGGTCCTTGAGCACCTCGTGCGGCGGCCGCTGCGGACGAGGCGGGCGACGGCGGCCGGTGACGTAGGGCCACAACGCGTCGCGGATCTCGGAGGGCAGGACGTTCTCGAGGTACTCGAGGGCCGTTCCCCGGAGCGACTCGTCGGCGCTCGTGAGCGCGCGGAAGGCCGTGCGGAGCTGCTCGCGGTCGAGCATCAGCGAGAGGATGGTGAACACGTGCTCGAGGCCGCGGTTGGCGCGATCGCGGAGCTCGGCCTGGAAGATCGGCGCGTCCGGCTCTTCGTCGATGGGTTCGAGCGTCGGCTCGGCCTGGAGGATCGCGCGCTCGACCGCGAGCTCGCGGCGCACCGCCTCGAGCACCGGCCGCGACGGGATCTCGATCGCGGGCGACGTCTCGACCATGCGCGCGAGCGCGAGGCCGCACTCGTAGCGCACCTCGAACAGCTCGTCGGCGAGGCCGCGGATCAGCCCCTCGGCGGCGACACGCGACGGCCCGGCCCGGAGGATCCGCGGGATGCGACGCCGGACGCACGGGAGCGCGGAGCGATCGGCGAGCGCGTCGAGCAGGAGCCCCTCGATCCGTGGCGCGAGCCGGCGCAGCCAGGCGAGCGCCTCACCCCTCGTCTCGGTGCGCCCGAGCAGCGGCAGCACGAAGGGCGCGAGGCGAGGATCGTCCTCGCCCGCGCACAGCACGCGCTGGACCCGCAGCCGATCGTCGGAGAGCAGATCGTCGATCGCCTGCAGGAGGGGCTCCCCCGAGCGGCGGGGAGGCGGAGCGACCTGCTCCTCGAGCCGCACGTGCACCGGGTGGACGTTCGTCGACTCGCGCACGGTTCGACGGGTCGTGGCGTCGAAGATCTCTGCGCCCTCCAGGCGCACCGCACCGACGCGCAGGCTCTCCTCGAGGGCCGCTACGTAGCCGCGCTGCAGTCGACGCGCGACGAGGAAGGCTACGCACGCGAGGACCATCATCACGACCAGCAGCGTCGTCGTCGAAACGGCGAGCGCGAGGACGACGAGAACGATCCCTGCGCCGACCAGCGTGCCGAGCCGGTCGCAGCCGACGTCGATCAGGGTCTTCATCGGGCGCTTCTTGTCCTGCGCGACGGGCGTGTAGAGGAGCTCGTAGGCGGAGCGCCAGAGCGAGTTGCTCATCACCGCCTCGGCGCCCCGGAACACCACGATCGCGATCAGCGTCGGCGCCGCGAGCGCGACGCCGCCGAACAAGAGGACGACGATCGGCAGCCCGGCGATGGTGCCGGCGAGCCCGAACCGCTCGAGCGCGCGGCGGCTGAGGCCCGCTTGAGCGATGAAGGTCGCGATCGCCACCACCGTGTGGAAGGCCGAGAAGAAGGCCATCAGCTTGCGGCCGTCCTGCACGCGCTCGCGCACGCTCGCGGCAAACACGTAGTCCGCGAGCGCCTCGGTGCACGCGACGACCCCCACCATCACGGCGAGGGTCATGAGGTAGCGCTCGACCCGCAGCGCCCGAATGCCCGACCCCACGAGCTCCGGTAGGGGTGCGCGGGCGGAGGCGGGATCGGTCGTCCTCTCGCCGGGGCGAAACCGCGAGACCGCCGCGAGCGCGATCAGGTTCAGGACGGCGAGCACGAAGAGCATGCCGCGGACAGAGGTCAGCGACGCGACGTTCCAACCGATGAAGCCGCCGAGCACGCCGCCGAGGGTTCCGCCGGCCGCGATCCGCGCGACCGCGCGCTTGGCCGCGTGGGGATCGAAGCGCTCGTTGACCAACGACCAGAACAGCGAAATCACGGTAGCGCCGAACAGCGCCATGTGGAGGTAGACGACGATCGCGAGCGATCTCTTGGAGATGAAGCTCGCGGCGAACTCGGCGGCGAAGGCGAGCGCGCCGAGGCCGAACGCGTAGTGAACGACCTTGCGCGGGCCATGGACCGCGAGCGCCCTGGCCGCGATGAGCGCCGCCCCGAAGGAGAGGAGCGCCCCGACGATCATCATCGAGGGGAGCCGGCGCACGTCGAACTGCGCGAGGAACAGCGCGTCCCGGGTCGACTTGCCGGCGACCTGCTGCGCGATCATCGCCGTCGAGGCGGCGGTGGCCGCGAGGACGTCGAGGCGGGCGTCACGAGCGGAGGAGACGTCGTCGCTCACGGGTGCGTGCTCCGCGCTCTTGCAAGCGAGCGACCACACCCGCGGAACCCCGACGCAACGACGCGCGTGCACACGCTGCCCCGTCCAGTCGACCGCCGGTGGCCCCCGACCGCACACCGCGGAGTCGGCGCGAACGACGGCCTTGCGACGCGCGGTCGTCCGCGGAAGGCTCGGCGCATGGGCGACTACGTCTCTCTCCGAGTCACCAACGTCGAAGCGCTGGCCGAGGTCGCGCTCCTCGGCCCCGGCAAGGGCAACGCGATGGGCCCGGAGTTCTGGCGCGAGATCCCCCTCGCGTTCGAGGCGCTCGACCGTGACGACGCGGTGCGCGCCATCGTCGTCCGCGCCGAGGGTCCGCACTTCACCTACGGCCTCGACCTGCCCGCGATGATGGGAGACCTCGGGCCGCTCCTGTCCGGCGACGGCGCGGCCGCCACCCGAACCCGGCTCTACGACAAGATCGGCGAGCTCCAGCGCTCGTTCCGCGCGATCTACAACTGCCGCAAGCCGGTGATCGCCGCGGTCCACGGCTGGTGCATCGGCGGCGGGGTCGATCTCATCACCGCCTGCGACATCCGCGTCGCCACCCGCGACGCGCGCTTCTCGGTGCGCGAGGTGAAGGTCGCGATGGTCGCCGACCTCGGGAGCCTGCAGCGCTTGCCGGCGATCGTCGGCGAGGGCCACGCGCGCGAGCTCGCGATGACCGGCCGCGACTTCGGGGCCGAGCACGCGCTCCGGATCGGCCTCGTCAACGAGCTGTTCGACACGCCCGAGGCGCTCCTCGCGGGCGCGCGTGCGCTCGCGCGCTCCATCGCCGAGAACCCGCCGATCGTGGTGCAGGGCATCAAGCGGGTCATGGAGGAGGCCACGACCGAGCGCGTCGAGCGCGGTCTCCGCCACGTCGCCGCATGGAACGCCGCGTTCCTCCCCTCGCAGGATCTCGGCGAGGCGATGGCCGCGTTCATGGAGCGACGCCCGCCGAAGTTCACCGGGAAGTGAGATGCCCGAGCTGCCCGACGTCGTCGTCTACCTCGAGCGGCTCGAGCACAAGACCCGCGGCGCGACGCTCGACGGCCTGCGGCTCGCGAGCCCGTTCGTCCTCCGCTCGTTCGATCCCAAGCCGGCCGAGGTCCTCGGCAAGAAGGTCCTCGGCACGCGGCGCATGGGCAAGCGCCTGGTCCTCGCGCTCGAGGGCGATCTCTTCGTCGTCATCCACCTGATGATCGCGGGCCGCCTCCGCTTCCTCGACGAGCCGAGGGCGAAGATCCCGGGGAAGGTCGGCCTCGCGGCGTTCGACTTCTCGACGGGCACGCTCATCCTCACCGAGGCGAGCACCAAGAAGCGGGCGTCGATCCACCTGGTGCGCGGCGAGGAGCACCTCGACGCCTTCCATCGCCGCGGCGCCGAGCCGCTCGAGATCTCCTACGCGGAGTTCCGCGAGGCCCTCCTCCGCGAGAACCACACGCTCAAGCGCACGCTCACCGACCCGACCCTCTTCTCCGGCATCGGCAACGCCTACTCCGACGAGATCCTCCACCGGGCCAAGCTCTCGCCCGTGACGATGAGCCACAAGCTGAAGGAGGAGGAAATCCGCGCCCTCCACGGCGCCACCTTCGACACCCTCACCCACTGGCTCGACGTCCTCCGCGCGGAGTCGAAGGACGGCTGGCCCGAGAAGGTGACCGCGTTCCGCGAGGGCATGGCGGTCCACGGTCGCTACGGCAAGCCCTGCCCGGTCTGCGGCGATCCGGTGCAGCGCATCGCCTACGCCGACAACGAGACCAACTACTGCGCGACCTGCCAGACCGGCGGCAAGCTGCTCGCGGACCGGTCGCTGTCCACGCTCATGAAGAAGGACTGGCCGAAGACGCTGGAAGAGCTGGAAGAGCGCAAGGCGACGCTCAAGAAGTGATCCTGGTAAGCTGAGGGGCGATGCCGACGCTGCTCGCTCGCACCGTGCGCGAGGTCTTCCGGCGGGAGCTCATCCCGCTGCGAATGCGCTGGTGGTTCGCCGCCGAGGGGATGGCCGACTGGTTCTCCGTGCTCCGCGAGGAGCTCGGTCGCCACGTCCCCGACATCGACCGCGTGCTCGCCGAGGTGGCCCGGCCGATGTTCGAGCGCCGGTACGCGCTCCTCCGCGGGCAGTTCCCCTCGCTCCCCGAGGGCTCCGCGGGCCTGGTGATGGGCGCGCTCTACCGCATCGCGAGCTACCCGAGCGCGCGCTGGATCTTCGCCCCCCTCGGCGGCGCGCCGTCCACGTTTCGGCAACACGTCGCGGCCGAGCGGTGGCTCGCGGCGATCCCGCTCGAGACACGGTGGACCGAGCTGACGACCCACCTCGGCGAGCTGCTCATCGCGGTGACCGAGCGTTTCCCGCTCCCGCGCGTGCGGGCGATCCTCGGCGAGATCTGCTTCGCCGCCGGCGAGCGCTTCGCCAAGCGGATGCGTCGCGCGTTCGGCATGAACGCCTCGCCGGAGCACGCGCTCGAGCTCTTGCGCATGAGCGAGTACGTCTTCCGCGTGAACCCGCAGCACTGGGGCGAGGCCAACGAGGAGACCGGCTGGCTCGAGGGCACCGCCTGCCCCTGGTACGACGCGCCCGGCTGGAACGGCGCGCACTGCGGCATCTTCGGGCAGTTCCAGTCCGGCATCGCCGCGGGCTTCGGCCTTCGCTACCACCTCACGAGCACGATCCCGAAGAACGGCGGCCACATCTGCCGCATCGACGTGAAGCCGATCGTGCTCAAGAAGAAGCCCTCTCTCGCCAAGGACGTCAGCGCATGATCGCCCACGTCGTCGCGGCCGCGCGGCTCGTCGAGGAGCGCCTCCGTCGGTCGCGGCGCCTGCGTCGCGTGGCGCGAGCGTCGCTCTACGTGCTCGCGCGCGTCTCACCCGAGGTGCGCGACTACGTCCGTATTCGGGTGCGCCGCATCGTGTGACCGCATCCGCACCCGCATCGGCATGCCGCCGCGGGGCCGCAGCGTGACGAGCGGCTCGGGCGACACGCGCTGGCCGGGCGGCAGCTCGAGGCGCACGCTCCGCGCGAACGCGGCGACGAGGAGGTGCCCCTCCATCAGCGCGAAGTGGTTGCCGATGCAGATCCTCGACCCGGCGCCGAACGGCATGTAGGCGTGGCGGGGGAGCTTCTTCTCGTTCTCCGGCGTGAAGCGCGACGGGTCGAAGCGCTCCGGATCCGGGAAGAGGCTCGGGCTGTGGTGCATGCCGATGATGTTGATGACCACGATCGAGCTCTTCTTGATCGTCTGCCCGGCGATGGTCACGTCTCGCAGCGCCTGCCGCCCGACCATGTAGGCCGGCGGGTAGAGCCGCATCGACTCCTTGAACACCTGCAGCGTGTAGGGGAGCTTCGGGAGATCGGCCAGCGTCGGGGCGCGGCCGCCGGGCAGCACGCGATCGACCTCCTCCTGCAGGCGCACCCACACGTGCGGGTGCTGCGCGAGGAGGTAGAACGTCCACGCCAGGGCGTTCGCCGTCGTCTCGTGGCCGGCGAGGAAGATCGTCATCAGCTCGTCGCGGACCTGCTGATCGTCCATGCCGCGCGCCGGATCGTCCTCGTCGCGCGCGGCGAGGAGCATCGAGAGCAGATCGCCTTTGTCGGCGCCCGACGCGCGCCGCTCGCGGATCATTCGATAGATGGTCTCGTCGAGGCGAGCGACCGCCTTCTTGTAGCGACGGCTCGCCGGGGTCGGGATGCCCGGCGGCACCGGCACCACGCGCTGCACCGAGGTGATGATGTACTCGAGGCACTCGGTGAGCGCCTCGTCGATCTCGCTCGACTCGTCGCCGACCTCGGCGTCGAACAGCGTCTTGCCGACGATCTCGAGCGTGACGCGCATGGTCACCTCGGCGAAGTCGACGGTCTCGCCGTCGTGCATCCGCGCGATCGCCCGGTCGCCGCGCTCGACCATCGCCTCGGCGAACGCGGCGATCCGCTTCTGCACGAACGAGGGCGCCATCATCCGGCGCTGCCGTTTGTGGAGCTCCCCCTCGCTCGTGAGGAGGCCCTTGCCGAGGAGCGGCTTGCCGAACAGCGACAGCCCCGGCGCCTTGCGGAAGGCGTCCGCGTGGTCGACGAGGATTTCGCCCACGAGCTCGGGCGAGCTCGCGATCACGACCGGGAACGGCATCAGCCCCATCCGCGTCTGCGCCAGGCCGGGGAACCGGCGACCGGTGTCGATCTGGAAGCCGACGCGATCCCTCCGCATCGCGAGCAGGGCGCCGATGACCGGCAGGCCGGGGATCACCGGGATGGTTGCGCTCGAGGTCGTCATCGCACCATGATGTGAGCGACCGCTCAGGTTCGCTACTCGCATTTCGGAGACCTCATGCCGGCGACCCAGAAACTGCGCACCGCGCCGAGAAAACAAGCCATCCAGCCGCGGGCGCTGGCCACCGTCGACGCGATCCTCGAGGCCACTGCTCGGATTCTCGTTCGCGAGGGCTACGACCACGCCAGCACCAACCGCATCGCCGAGGCGGCCGGGGTGAGCATCGGCTCGCTCTACCAATACTTCCCGAGCAAAGAGGCGCTGGTCGCGGCGTTGATGGATCGCCACGTCGAAGAGATGTCGATCGTGCTCCAGCGCGAGACGGCGCGGGTCCTCGACGCGCCCTTCGAGAGCGCGATCGAGCACGTGGTCCAGGCGATGCTCGCCGCCCACGCGGTGAACCCGAAGCTGCACAAGGTGTTCGTCGAGCAGGTCCCGCGGGTCGGCCGGCTGCAGAAGATCCGCGACATCGAGGAGGGCGCGCTGCGGCTCGCCCGCGACTTCCTCGAGCACCGCAGGACCGAGCTGCGCCCGGGGCTCGACCTCGACCTCGCGTCCTTCATCGTGGTCGCGACCGTCGAGGCCCTCACCCACGCGGCGGTCCTCTACCGCCCCGATCTCCTCGCCGACCGCCGCATGGTCAACGAGGTCCGCGACGTGGTGGTGCGCTACCTCACCTGAGGAGCTCGCTCTACGGCTTGCGCCCCACGTGCTTGGGTCCGGGGTCGCTGAAGCGTTGGTGGAGGTGGACGGGGGCCTGGCGCTTCTTTCGGAAGCGCATGTTGAGCAGCTCGATCAACAGCGAGAAGCCGAGCGCGAAGTAGATGTAGCCCTTGCTCACGTGCTGACCCATGCCCTCGGCGATGAGCAGCACGCCGATGAGGAGCAGGAAGGACAGCGCGAGGATCTTCATGCTCGGGTGGTTGTTGACGAATTCGCCGATCTTGCCGGCGGCCACGAGCATCACCAGCACCGCGATCACCATCGCGATCACCATGATCACGACCTCTTGCGCCATGCCGACGGCGGTGATCACCGAGTCGAGCGAGAACACGATGTCGAGCACCAGGATCTGGAGGATGGTGAAGAGGAACTTGTTGGAGCTGCGCTTGGCCGCAGCGGCGACGACCTCGTTGCTGTCCTCCTCCCCCTCGCCCGCGTCCTCGTCCTGGCCCTCGACCTCGAGCTTCTCGTAGATCTCGTGCGTGGCCTTGGCCACGAGGAACAGGCCGCCGCCGAGGAGGATGATGTCGCGCCCGGAGATCCCCCGGCCCATCAACGTGAAGAAGGGCTTCTTGAGGCCCATGATGAACGAGAGCGTGGCGAGCAGGCCGAGGCGCATGAACAGCGCGAGCGAAATGCCGATCTGCCGCGCCTTGGCCTGTTGGGCCAGCGGCAGCCGAGCGACCAGGATCGAGATGAAAATGATGTTGTCGATCCCGAGGACGATCTCCATCAGGGTCAGCGTCGCGAGGCTGATCCATGCCTCGGGTTTGACGAAGATCGCGAAGTTCACGAGGCCTCTTCGATGAGCGCGGCGAGGTCGGCCTCGGTGGTGCGCGGGTTGATCAGCGTGGTTCGCAAGTGGGTCTCTCCGCGGAGGCGCGTCTGCACGAGGTGGAAGGAGCCGCGTTCGACGATCGAGCGGCGGACATCTTCACGCGCATTCGGCCGGCGAAAGCAGACGATGTTGGCCATCGGCTCGGCCGGCAGCTCGAAGCCGGCCTCGCGCAGCATGACGGCGAAGCGGCGCGCGAGATCGAAGCAGCCGGTCACGTGGTCATCGAAGAAGGACTCGGGAGCCACCGCAAGGTTCGAGTAGATCGGGAGCGACATCAAAAGGCCATCGAGTTGTTGGGGAACGCAGAGACCAGCTCGGCGAGCGCAGCGAGCGGGAGCGGCGAGGTGACCTGGTGGCCGGCGTAGCGCGGGCGGTGGTTGGACTCCGCGATCACCCGAGAGATCAACGCGAGCGGATCGGCGCCGCCGCGCGGCTCGGGCCAGCGCGCGATCATCTCGTCGGGCGCGCCCACGGCAGCACCGGCAGCCGCGTGCACGCGTCGAGGTGATCCGGCGAGGCGGTCGACGACCGAGTGCCCGAGCGCGCGAAACTCCTCGGGAGCCAGGACATCCATCGGAGGCGTACTCTACCGCGAACGCATGCGCCGATTGCTCCTTCTCGCTGGCCTCGCCCTCGCGTGCCAGAAACCGCAGACCGACGCGCCGGCGCCCGCGGCCTCACCCGCTGCGCCCGCTGCCTCCGCCCCCGCGACGCCGGTTCAAACGGGGACGATCGCCGGCCGCGTCGTGTTCAAGGGCAAGGTCTCGCCCGCCGCCGCGATCGATCACCCGCGCGATCCGTTCTGCGAGAAGCACAAGCCCACCGAGGGCAAGGTCACGCGCGTCGGCAAGGACAACGGGCTGCTCGACGTGGTCGTGCGCCTACCGCCGGGCGCCGCGAAGGGCGATCCGGCGCTCGCCCCGCGAGCCGTCCTCAAGCAGAGCGGATGCATGTACGTGCCGCGCGTGTTCGGGATCGTCGCCGGCCAGGACCTCGAGCTGGTGAACGACGACCGCACGATGCACAACATCCACGGGTTCGTGAAGAACACCGTCGGCGACGACGACACCGTGCTCAACGCCGGTCAGGGCATGGGCGCTCCGCCGATCGTCAAGAAGGCGCCCGCCGAGCCGGGCATCGTCCGCATCAAGTGCGACGTTCACCCGTGGATGGTGTCGTGGATGATCGTCACCGATCACCCCTTCTTCGACGCCACCAACGACGAGGGGCGGTTCACGCTCAAGAAGGTGCCGGTGGGCGCCTACGACCTCGAGGCGATCCACCCGCTCCACGGCAAGAAGACGCAGAAGGTCACCGTCACCGCCGACGCGACGGCGGCCGCCGAGCTCGCGTTCACCGAGACCGACAAAGCCCCCTGACTACCGGTCGCCAGGGAGAAGAGCCTCGCGCCAAGGACGCCCGCGAATTGCCGAGGGGCACGTATCAAGGCCTGCGGCTGCTGCGTCGACGTCGATGCACGCATCGGCAGACCTTCTCGCGCTCGGGCGGCCCTGGCGTGAGGCTCCTCTCCCTGGCACCCGGTCTCTCGTGCTTACAAGGGCTTGCGTCCGCAGGCCCGCGAGGCCAGCCTGCCGCCGTGTCGAACGCGATCACGGAGGGCATCCGCGTCACGGTGCGGAGCTTCTACGTCCCCGAGCAGTCGGCGCCGCGCGCGCAGCGCTACGTCTTCGCGTACACCGTGCGCATCGCCAACGAGGGCACGCTCACCGCGCAGCTCCGCACGCGGCACTGGATCATCACCGACGCCGAGGGCAACGTCGACGAAGTGCGCGGCGAGGGCGTCGTCGGCGCGCAGCCCACGCTCCGGCCCGGTCAGCACTTCGAGTACACGAGCGGCTGCGTCCTCAAGACTCCGCGCGGTGCGATGCACGGCACCTACCGCATGCACCGCGAGGACGGCCACGTGTTCGACGCGGAGATCGCCCGATTCGAGCTCGAGCTCCCGCGCACGCTGAACTAACCCCATGATCGACGAATCCCACTACCTCCGCATCGTCGGCGACACGTTCCGCAAGATCGAGGACGCGCTCGAGGACGTCGATCCGAGCGACATCGACTTCTCCTCCGCGGGAGACGTGCTCACCCTCACCATGAAGAACGGCGTGCGCTGCATCGTGAACACGCAGCGCCCGGTCCGTCAGCTGTGGGTCGCCGCGCGCGCCACCGCCTGGCACTTCTCGTGGGACGAGGAGCGCAAGCAGTGGATGGACGACAAGGGGCGCGGCGAGCTCTTCGCGACGCTGGTTGCGATCGCGAAGGAGCACGCCGGCGTGGAGCTCAAACCGGCGGGAACGTGATCCGCAGCGAGAGCGCCAGCGACCACACGCCGTAGCCCTTGGCCGACGTGAAGCGCTCGCGGTCGCTGTCGCTCGCGCAGTTGCTGGTGCTGTTGAAGCCCGAGGCGTTGTATTTCGTGCAGCCGCCGGCCGGGAAGATCAGCGTGTACTGGAACGACGGGCCCACCGAGAAGATTTTCGCGATGGTGTAATCGACGCCGAGCGTGAGCGGGACGCCGATGCCGTGGTGCTCGAGCGTGTGGTCGATCCCGTTGATCGCGGAGCCGTTGGGCTGGCGGAACGGGCCCTTGTAGGTCTGGCGGTCGTTGACGTACTCGACGCCGAGGCCGACGTACGGATCGACGATCGGCACGAACGGCAGGTACACGCGGACCCACGGCCCGGCGTTCCACGCCGACCGCTTCAGATCGCTGATCTCCGGGCTCGGCGACTCCGCGGACGCGTTGCGAATCCCGCCGCCGAGGCCGACCGAGACGAACTTGCCGGTGCGGAACCCGAGCCCGCCCTGGAGGATGAGCCCACCTCCGTAGGGAGCCGCGGTCTTGCCGAAGATCGGGCCGGGATCCGCGAGGCGAACGAGTCCCGAGGGCTCGTAGACCACTGGCGATTCCGACCCCCCCGACCCGTACCCAATCCGGGTGTTGACCTCCAGTCCGACGGCGGAGGCCGTGGCCGGGAGGAGACTGACGGAGGCGACGATGGCGGCGGGGAGGGTCCTCAAAAGCATCGTCGCGAAGCTAGACCAAGCGTGCGACACTGTCTCCTGCCTTCAATGTCCGACGCGCCCCTGCCCCCGCCGCGCCCGAGCGCGCTGCAGCCCCTCGGGACGATCCCGAGTCTTGTCGAGCACGTAGCGATCCCTCGCCTCGAGGTCGTGGTCGAACGCGAGGGCGACCGCCCGAGCGCCCGCACCATGCAGCTCGACGGCGGGACCCTCCGCGTCGGCACCCACCCGTCCAACGAGATCGTCCTCAACGATCCCACGGTCAGCCGCTTCCACTGCCGCTTCACGCTCGAGAACCAGGTCTGCCGCGTGCAAGACCTCGGCTCGCTCAACGGCACCTGGCTGCAGACGGGGCAAAACGATCCGATCCGCATCCGCGACGCCGACGTGGCCCCGAACACCAGCGTCCGCGTCGGGTCGTCGATCCTGCACGTGCGCGCGGTCGCGCCGGCCGCCGACGACGAGGTCCCCGCGTGGCCCGCGTTCGGCACGCTGATCGGCACCTCGCTCGCGATGCGCAAGATGTTCGCGCTCCTCGAGAAGATCGCGAAGGCCGAGGTCAACGTCCTCATCCAGGGCGAGAGCGGAGTCGGCAAGGAGCTCGTCGCCGCCGAGATCGTCCAGCACTCGCCCCGCCGCGACGCGCCCTTCGTCGTCGTCGACTGCGGCGCGATCTCGCCCAACCTGGTCGAGTCGCAGCTGTTCGGCCACATGCGCGGCGCATTCACCGGCGCCGACCGCGACCGCGTCGGCGCGTTCGAGGCGGCCAACGGCGGCACCATCTTCCTCGACGAGATCGGCGAGCTCGCGATCGATCTCCAGCCCAAGCTGCTGCGCGTGATCGAGGCGCAAGAGGTCCGCCGGCTCGGCGAGACGCAGCCGCGCAAGGTCGACGTGCGGGTCATCGCCGCGACGAACCGGGACCTCGAGCGCGAGATCAACAAGAGCCGCTTCCGCGAGGATCTCTACTTCCGACTCTCGGTCGTCACCGTCACCGTGCCCTCGCTCCGCGAGCGCAAGGGAGACATCGAGCTCCTCATCGGCCACTTCCTCGAAGCCCTCGGCGCCAAGAACGCAGACCGCCTCTTCACCAAAGAGGTGATCGCCGAGCTCGCGCAGCACGAGTGGCCGGGCAACGTGCGCGAGCTCCGCAACTACGTCGAGCGCGCGGTCGTGCTCGAGTCCGCGGCGCTGCGCCCGCCGCCGTCCGCCCGCGAGTTCAGCCAGCCGGGAGACAACATCCCCTCGCTCGCGCAGCGCCCGATCGACATCAACACCCCGTTCAAGATCGCCAAAGAGGGCTTGATCGACGAGTTCGAGCGCGCCTACCTGCAGGCGCTCCTCACCTGGTCGGGCGGCAACATGAGCAAGGCCGCGCGCCACGCAGGCATCGACCGGATGTATCTACATCGTCTGGTTCAGCGCCACGGCCTGCGCGCGAAGTAGGAGCGCCCGCCGGGCACGTCGAGCACACCGGCCGCTGGAGCTGCTACCGCAGCACCTCGATTGCGGTCTCGAAATCGCGAGGTCTTTTGGCCTCAATTGCGCGAATTGGTAACGAAGTCCACCACTTCCCGACTCGGCATCGTCCCTGCTTTGCCCCTCTGGCATGAACCTTCGTCTTTCCCTCGCGGTGGCCGCCGCTGCGACGGGGATGCTCCTCGTCACCGCGTCCGCGAACGCGAAGTCGCACGAGAAGTGCCCGCGCGACATGACCCTGGTCGGCGACACCTGCGTCGACCGCTACGAAGCCTCCGTCGTGCAAGTGCTGCCCGACGGTCGTGAGCTCGCGCAATCGCCGTACGAGCACCCCGAGGGCAAGCTCAAGGCGGTGTCGAAGGCGGGCGTCGTCCCCCAGTCGCACGTGTCGTGGCACGACGCCAAGGCTGCGTGCACCAACGCCGGCAAGCGACTCTGCCGCGCCGACGAGTGGAAGACGGCGTGCAAGGGCCCGAGCAAGACCCGTTATCCGTACGGCGACGCGCACGTGCCCAACGCGTGCGTCGACACCGGACGCACCGCGCCGCTCGGCAAGTTCTACAGCGGCAGCGAGATGTACACGTCGAAGGCGATGAACGATCCGCGCCTCAACCAGACGCCGAACACCGTCGAGACCACCGGCGCCGCAGCCGCGTGCACCAACGAATTCGGCGTGCACGACATGGTCGGCAACGTCCACGAGTGGACCGACGACGGCAAGTTCCACGGCGGCTACTACCTCGACACGAAGATCAACCGCGAGGGCTGCGACTACGTCACGGGCGCGCACAACAAGGAGTACTACGACTACTCGATCGGCTTCCGCTGCTGCGCCGACGCGGACTCGCTCCCCGTCGACGAGGAGCTCGCCGTGAAGCCGAAGCCCGCGCCGAAGCCCGCCGCGCGCGAGGTCCCGGCCTCGTTCTACGCCCACGTCGCGCAGCTCGCGGTCGGCACCGGCCCCTTCCCCGGCGGCAACGTCCGCGGTGTGCTCGCGGTCGCCGAGGTCGCGCTGCCGGTCAACGCCCGCGGGACGGACGAGCGCGTCGCCTCGCGCTGATCGCTACTTGTCCTTGCCCTTGGCCTTGCCGTTGCCGTTGCCGGGCCCGGACGGCGAAGCCGGCCCAGCGGTCGCGGTCGTGGTCGCGGCCGGGGCTGCGGGGATCGGCGCGAGCTTGGGCACGACGGGCGCCGCGCTCGCCGACTTCGCGACCGTCGGCTTGGCGACGGGCTTCGCGATCGGCTTGGTCGCCGGTTTGGGCGCGGGCGTGGACGGCTCGGGTTGCTCGGGCGTGGGCAGCACCGGCCGCGGATCGACGCTCTTGTCGGCCGAGGGCTTCTCGTCGTTCTCGATCTCGTCGTCGTGCCGCTCGGGGACCGACTTCGGCGACGCGGGCGTCGACGAGAAGACGAAGAACAGCGCGCCACCGACGATGAGCAGCGCGACCACCGCGAACGCGGCGAGCGCGAGCGGCAGCTTGCTCGCGCGCGACGGCGGCGGCGCCGCGAACACCACCGGCGCGTGCTGCGAGACCGTGGGCTGTTGCGCGACGAACCCGACCGGCGCGTGATTGGACACCGTCGGGATGAGGGGCTGGGTCGGCGCGGGTCCGGGGTTGTTCGCGGTGGCCGGCAGCGAGACCGGCGCCGCGTCGGCGAGCGTCGCCACCTCGGGTGC
>JALHOE010000162.1 GCA_022843175.1 Deltaproteobacteria bacterium | reverse complement strand
GGCGAGCCGGGTCTTGCCGCTGCCGGCGGCGGCGGTCACGAGGACGCTGCGCGCGACCGGCTCGCCGATGCACTCGCGGAGCGTCGCTTCGAGGAGCGCGAGCTCTTTGTCGCGCCCGACGCAGGGGGTGGCCCGACCGAGGAGCGTGCGCGGCGCGGACGGCGCCCGCGCGGGACCGAGCAGGACGCCATCGTCGAGCTCGAAGCGGTCGCCGAGGAGCGTCGCCGAGATCTCGTCGATCGGGATGCCGCGCCGCTCCGCGCGGGGGTGAACCAGCGTAGCGACGCGATCGATGATCGGCCCGTACGCGTTGGCCGACGAAACCCGACCCGTCGCGATGGCGAGCGCGACCCGCGGTTGAGCGCGGGCGAGCGCGAGCGCCGCGGCGGCCGCGGCCGTGGCGGGGTCGCTGCCACGGAACTCGATCAACGTCGCGCCGTCCGCGAGCTCGAGGAGCTCGGCGTCGACGAGCGCGCGCGCCGACTCGCGATCGAGGCCGCGCGCGAGGACGATGGTGACCATCCGCTGCTCGCGCTCGTACGCGCCGCTGGAGCTCGGTACGGCGCTCCCCTCGGCGCTGTCGAGCGCGCGCAGCACCGCCGACGCGTCGCGCGGGCGACCGGCAGGGTCCTTCGCGAGCATGCGCGCGATGAGATCGTCGAGCGCGGGCGGCGTGGCCGGCTCGAAGTAGCGCGCGCGCGGCGCCTCTTCGAGCAGGAGCTTGGCCAGGACGGCGACCGGGTTCGCGCCGACGAACGCGGGCCGCCCGGTGACGCACTCGAACAGCACGCAGCCGAGCGCGAAGACGTCGGCGCGCGCGTCGACGTCTTCGCCTCCACGCGCCTGCTCCGGCGACATGTACCCGACGGTGCCCACGACCATCCCCGTGCGTGTGATCGGCGCCGCGGTGCTGTCGAGCGCGCGGGCCATGGTGGTGCGCGCCACGCCGAAGTCGAGCACCGTCAGCCGCCCGGGATCGCCGCCGGGGAGGAACAGGTTGCCCGGCTTGACGTCACGATGGACCACGCCGCGCGCGTGCGCGAAGGCGAGCGCCTCGGCCACGCGCCTCGCGACGGTGCGCGCCTCGGCGAGCGAGAGCGGGCCCCTCTGGATGCGCGCGCGGAGATCTTCCCCTTCGAGCCAGTCCATCGCGAGGAACGGCTCTCCGGCCTCGGTGCGACCGTGGGCCACGTAGCGAACGATCGCGGGATGCTCGAGCCCGGCGAGGACACGCGCCTCCTGGTCGAAGCGCGAGTGGGAGCCCTCCTCGGCGAGCACCTTCACCGCGACCGGCACGTCGCGTTGACGATCGCGCGCGCGATACACCGCGCCCATCCCGCCGCTGCCCGCGAGCGCCTCGACCGCGAAGCGCCCGCCGACGATCTCCCCGACCCTCATCGGCGCACGATTCTCTCCCCGCGTGAACTCCATCACAAGGCGCAGTGCGAGCCGCGAACCAGCAGGAATCTCCTGCGATTCGGGCCTCTCGGTAAACGCCCGGGCAACACCCCGGCTCCCCGGGTGTTGCCTCCGCGGCAACAGGCACCGCGAATCTCCCGCGATCCGGCGCTGGCACGACGCTCGCTGATGGTCGCAGCATGACAACAGCGCTGGTCACCGGAGCAAACGGTCACATCGGGTCGAACCTCGTACGCGAGCTCCTCGCCGAGGGCTTCGAGGTCCGAGCGTTGGTTCGCGAGAACGCAGACCTCCGCGGGCTCGAGGGGCTCGACGTCGACCTCGCACGCGGCGACGTACGCGACGCCGAGGCGGTCCGGCGCGCGACCGACGGCATCGAGCTGATCTTCCACCTCGCCGCGCCCTACCAGGTGTGGGACCGCGATCCGAAGACGATCGTCGAGCCGGCGGTGCTCGGCACCGAGAACGTCCTCCGCGCCTCGCGCGCCAAGCGCGTGGTCGTCACCGGGAGCTGCAACGCAGTGGGGTTCACCCGCGGCGCGCCGCTCGACGAGACGTCGTTCCGAGAGCACGCGGCGAGCCCGTATATGCAGGCCAAGCGCGAGCAGGAGCTGCGCGCGCTCGCCCTCGCCGACGAGCTCTCGCTCGACCTCGTGACCGTGCTCCCGACCGCGGTGCTCGGCCCGCACGACTACCGAAAGACCCCGACCACGGCGCCCTTCGTCGACGCGCTCAACGGAAAGAGCCCGGTGCCATTCGCCATGAACCTCGTCGACGTGCGCGATGTCGCGCGCGGACACCTGCTCGCCGCGACGCGTGGAGCGCGCGGCGAGCGCTACCTACTCGGAGGAGACAACGTGGACATCCCTACCCTCGCCCATCTCATCGAAAAGCACACCGGTCGCCGGCCCGCCGAGGGCCTCCCGCCCTCGTGGGTGCTGCGCACGGTCGCGGCGCTGTCGGAGGCCGTGTCGGCGGTCTCGGGCAAGGCACCGATGATCACGCGTGCGATCCTCGACGACGTCGACGGCGGCTCGCCGCTCTTCGACATCTCCAAGGCGAAGCGAGAGCTCGGCTACCAGCCGCGCTCGGCCGAAGAGGTCATCGTCGCGACCGTGCAGTGGGCCCGCAAGATGGGCTGGCTAACGGCACGCGCGGTCGATCGCGCCCCCGTCGCCCACCAGTGAGCCCACGTCGAGATCTCCCCGCAGCACCCAGAAGGAGGTCTCGGCGACGAGCTCGCGGCAACGCGGCACGACGCGCGCGTAGCCCGACACCTCGTCGAGCACGATCAGCTCCGCGCCCTTCGCCGCGGTGCCCCGCCGCACGCCCGGCCCGGTCTCGCCGACGCCCACCGCCGTCGACTTCCTCGCGGTCGCGAGACGAACGGGCCCGAGCTTCACGACGTGTCCGAAGTGGAGGCCGCTGCACCCGCCGCACCCCGACATCGACAACGACGTGATCGGCTTGAGGGCCGCGCGATCGACCCACCCCTCGACCGCGATCCCGTCGCTCAGGCGGAGCCGCATGCCGTCGCCGGTGTCCTCGACCGAAACGACCATCGTGCCCGGGTTGCGCGGCCGCAGCGTGAACACCGGCGGGCCGTCGCGCGTCGCGGCGACGGCGAGGCGATCGTCGACGAGGTTGTACAGCTCGCCGGTCTCCTCGAGCGGACGCGCCCTCGGCACGTGACCGAGCGCGAGGTCCTCGCACGCGACGAGCGCCTCGATCGGCGCGAGGCGCTTGGTCGCCGGCGACACCACGACCTGCCTGCCCACCCCGAGCTTCACCGAAACCGGGGTGCCCGCGGGGATCCACGCCACGTCGCCCGCGAGGGGGATCCGCCCGCGCGCGGCGAACTGGAGGCGCTCACGATCGAGCCAGCCGTCGACGGCGAAGCCGCTCGGGGTCGCCGCGCGGAGGCCGACGCGATCGACCACCATGCTCGGGACGTCGCGGACGGTGACCGTCACCGTCCGCCCGTTGAACTGCGCGAACGACGCCGGCGCGTCGCGGTCTCCGAACAACCGCGCGCCCGCCTGCAAGGTCATCGCGCCCGCGATCCGGCACTCGGCGGGCTCCTCCGCGAGCGCCTCGGTGGCGCGGACCTCGTGCGTCGGCGCCGCGTCGATCGCGCGCGCGCAGCCGAGGGCGAGGAGCAGGATGGCGCGCACGCCCGACCGACACACAGCGGGCCGAAAGGTTCCGCTACCTCCGCGGACCGGTGCGCAGCGAGCACGTCCCGCTCTCGCCGACGCGAATGATCCGGGGAAACAGGCCCAGGTACACGAAGTCGCCGAGCGTCACCCACTCCTTGGCCTCTTCGTCCTCGGGCTTGGCGATGCCGAGGCCCTCCATCGTCACGTCCTCGAGCTCCTCGAGGGTGACCACGCCATCGGCGTTCCCGTCGGCCGCCGCGATGGGGTCGAAGCGGAGCTTGGCCTTGTCGTGCTCGAGCGCGTCCTGGAACAACACCGCGGCGTGCGCGCGGATCTCGACGGTCTGCGTCTCGTCGCCGCGCAGCGTGAGCTCCTTGGACGCGCCGTCGACGAGGCAGTCCTCGTACGCGACGCGACGCCGACGGAACCGCCAGTCGAACGACTTGGCGACGCCCGAGCGCTCGGCGCGTCCGCGGATCCAGTAGGTGATCCCGGCGAGCTCCTCGTGCTCGTCGGTGACCGGATCGCGCATGAGCTTCTTGTCCTCCTCGGTCACGCCCTCGCCGAGGAGCGAGTCGTTCTCCGGGTTGCGCGCGCGGAGCTCGAAGGTGCATGTGCCGAGGCCGTAAATGAGGCCGACCTTCTGCGGGGTGCGGAGCCGCCCGTCGAGGATGCGGAAGTAGTCGGCGTCGGCGTACTCCTCGCAGCCCGCGCCCTCGACGTCGGCCGAGCCGATGCTCACGAGCACGCGCTCGAACGTGACGCGCCAGCCATCGGAAGTGGTGACGCCGTCGATCGTCGCGTCCGCGCCGCGGAACGTGACGCTCACCACCCCCGGCGGCGGGCGCGTGTCCTCGGGGAGGCAGCCGAGGAGCAGCGCCGCGAGCAGGGCGCGCTTCATCAGAACGCTCCCTCGAGCCCGAGGCTCGGGATCGAGACCGGGCCGATCTCGGTCCCGGAGATCGTCTCCTTGTGCAGCGTGGCGTTGAGCATCTCGGCGACGACCGCGAGCCATGTCGTCTGCCCGAGCTCCCAGCGCTTCTCGAGGCGCACATCGACGCGATAGAAGCCGGGATCGCGGTCGGGCGAGAGCGTGGGCGGCGCCGGGTTGAGCCCGCGCGAGCTGAGCACCCTGGGCGCGCCGGTGTAGAACATGAACCGCGCGCCGAAGCGCCACTTGCGACCGAGATCGTAGGCGACCGCGGCGCTGCCGACGTGCGTGCGGTCGAACGTCGCCATGAACGTGCGGCCGTTCACCTCGCGCGTGGAGCGCGAGAGCGTGTAGGAGAGGAACCCGCCGAGCCGCTTGGTCAGCCGGCGGCGGAGGAAGACCTCGAGGCCGATCGCGCGACCGCGGCTGCGGTTGTCGGCCGCGACCTGATCCACGCTCCCCGGGCTGGCTCCGATCCCGTCGGTCATGTCCCAGAACGCATTATGGAACACGCTGACGGTCCCGGTGATCTCCTCGGGCAGCGTGAGCTCGACACCGGCGCTGGCTTGCCAGGCGGACTGCAGGCCGTTCTTGAGGTTGGCCGGCGAAAGGCCCGGCACGGGCACGATGAACGAGGGCGCCTGATGGGCGATCCCATAGGCATGGATGAGCTTCACGCGCTCGCTCACCTTGAAGCGCGCGGAGATGCGCGGGTCGACCGCGGCGCGCGTCTCGCTGGCTTGCCGGTAGACGTCGACGCGCACGCCGGGCGTGATCTCGACGAGCTTGTCGGGGGTGAGCACGACGTCGGTCCACACGCCGGTCATCAGATCGAGCCGCGCCGGGAACAGCCGCTCGGCGAGGAGCATGTCCGGGCTCTCCGGATCGATGAAGCGCGGACGCGACGCGGTGTAGCGGTCGGTCATCACGTCGAGACCGCTGCGGAGGAGCGCGTGGGAGCTCAGTTGGTGGCGCAGCTCGAGGCGCGTGCCGACGATCGCGTCGCGTGCGTTGCGCTGCTCGCCGAGCTTGGTCTGGTCGTAGCCGAGGGTGACCGCGTAGCGCAGCGAGCTGGTCTTGGAGAACGTGTGGTCCCACCGCAGATCGAGGCGGTAGAACTCGGAGCCGAACAGAACGTCGAGCTTGCCGAGCTGCTCCCGGGCGAGGAGATCGTAGGCGCCGAACGCGAACGCGGTGAGCCGGTCGCGTGGGCCGACGTCGTAGGTGACGCGCGCCTGGTAGTCGCGGTAGTCGAGCACCGTGCCCTTGGCGATCCACGAGAGGATCGCCGCGGTGTACGAGTAGCGCGCGCCGAGGAGCACGGTGCCCCTGCCCTTCGCGAACCCGGTCTCGACCAACGCGCCGGCGTCGAACAGCCGGAGGTTGCCCTCGCCGTGCGTCACGGTGCGCGGCGCGGTGGCCTCGCCCGACACGATGCCGCCGGCGAACCGACCAAAACGCGCCGGGTATCCGCCGGGGTAGAGATCGACACGGTCGACCATGCCGGGGTGGATCACCGAGGGTCCGAGGCCGACGTGATAGAGGTACGGAACGCGAACGCCGTCGAGGAAGTAGCCGACGTTGCCGGGCGGCGCGCCGCGCACGTAGAAGAACGGCAACCCCGAGACGATCGGCGTGACCCCGGGCATCGACTCGATCGCGCGGAACGGATCGCCGAACGCGCCGGGTAGCTCGCGGACCTCGGCGCGCGAGAACGACACCATGGACGGCGCGGGCTTGTCGCCGAGCACCTCGATCTCGGTGGGCTTCGCGGGCGCGGGCTTCGCCGGGCCGGGCGCGAGCTTCGGCGTCTCCACCGCCGCCGGGGGCTCGGGCGCGAGGACGACCGGCGGCGTGAACGACAGCTTGTAGCGAATCCGCGCCCGGATCGGCGCGCCGTCGCGGGTCGCGGGCTCGAACCGGAACGACTTCACGCCCTCGCGCGCGCGCGACGCGAAGGGCTCGTCGCCCTCCTCGACCTTCACGTCGGCGACGCCGCCCTGCTCGTCGATGAGGAGCTCGAGGACCACGACCGCGTCGCCGGTGCCGGTCTCGGGGTACGGCACGTCCGGCGCGCTGACGAGCTTCGGCGGAACGAGCACGGCCTTGGCGGGCGCCTGCGCGAAGATCGCTGCGGGCGCGAGGAGGACCGCAGATGCCGCCGCGACGCGAAGCAAGGGGCGTAGTCTAAGCACCCATGCGCCGCCCGCGCTCTAGGTGATTAGAAGCAGACGCGCAGGCCGGCGAACATCGCGTTGCGGCAGCGGCGGCCCATGGTGCAGTCGGCGTCGGTCTCGCAGAGACGCTGGGTCTCGCGGCCGCCCGCGCAGGTGGGCTGGCAGGTGGCGGTGCCGCCGCCGTCGCGCACGACGAGGCAACACGCCTGGCCGCCGCAGCTCGCCGGGCTCGAACAGGAGAGGGCGAGGCCGCGACCGCAGGTGCCCTTGGGGCGACAGTCCGCCGAGCCGCCGCCGCCGCCGCCGGAGACGCAGCAGTCCTCGGACGACGCGACGCAGGTGTCGGCGCCGCAGCGAATGGTGGCCGACGGCTCGACCGTGCCGCCGTCGGTGCCGGGGTCGACCGGGGTCGAGTCGCTCGACACCGCGCCGTCCGTGGAGGAGGAGCCGGTGTCGACCACCGCGCCGTCCTCCACGACCCTGGTGTCGATGTCGAACCCGTCGCCGATCGTGCGCGAGCCACAACCGACCGACATCACCGCGAAGAGCACCAGCCAGGAGCGCATGCGGCCTCCTTTACTACGGCGTGTGTGGATCGGCCATCAGCGGTTCGAAGACGGCGAAGAGAGTGTCTATCGCGAACGGCTTCTTCACGAACGGAATTCCGCGCACCGCCGCGACGTCGGCCGCCTCGGCGAACCCGGAGATCATGACAACCGGCGCCTTGTGGCCCTTCGACGGGATATCACCGTCGAGCAGCGCCGTGACGTTGCTGTCCGACAGGCGGTAGTCGACGATGATGACGGCGGGCCGGAGGAACGAGAGGACCTCGGCGGCGTCTCGCGCGTTGGCGAGCGGCACCACCGAGTACCCGCGGAGCTTGAGCTGCCGGGTGATGGACTCGCGGAGGACGTGATCGTCCTCGACGAGCAACACGACGTGTCGCGAGCCGGCCATCGCGCGGAGACTTCCGCTCGCGCGGCGCAGGGGTCAAGAGCCCGCCGTCCGGCCCCGGCATCGGCGATTCCATCGGTCGGTATGCCGGCCGAGCGAAGTTCATCCGTGGGCACACAAACGCAAAAACCGGCACGAAACGCGGCCCCTCGCGCTCGAGAGCTCAGCCGGTCGCGACCGAAGTTGCGTCCAAGCCCCGAACGCGGCAATCACCATGCAGCTTCGAGATGCCCGTCATAGCTTTGGATTGCCGCTACATCACCGATCAGCCCAGCGGGATCGGCAACTACGTGCGCGGGCTCGTCGAGTGGCTGCCCAAGCTCGCGCCCGACATCGAGTGGCTGTTCCTGCGCTCGCCGCGCGCGCCCGCGGCGCTCTCGCGCGAGCCCAACGTCCGCGAGCAGGTGGTGGCGTCGGTGGCGTCGGGGCCCACGACGATGTGGGCGCTCCCGCTGGTGGCGGACCTGCGCGGGGTCGACGCGTTCCACGGCACGTTCAACATCCAGCCCGCCGGGCTCACGATGCCGGTGATCACCACCGTGCACGACACCATGTGGCTCGCGCAGCCGGAGTGCTGCCGGAGGAGCGGCCTCTGGGGCCTCGTCGAGACGTTCTATTGGGGGCACGGCCTGCGCCGCGCGCTCCGGCGCTCGCAGCGCCTGCTCACGGTGTCCGAGGCGTCGCGCCGCGCCATCGGCCAGATCGACGCGCGCGCGGCGGAGCGCACCCGCGTCACCCCGCTCGGTATCGAGCCCGGCCTCCGCGCCGCGACCCCCGAGGACGCCTCGGTGGTCGCGCGCGTGCGTGCGCGACATCTCCCCGGGGTCAAGAACTACATCCTCTCGGTCGGGCAGTTCGCGGGCTACAAGAACCACCAGGGCGTGGTCCGCTCGTTCGCCCTCGCGTTTCGCGACCGCCCCGACATGGAGCTGGTCTTCGTGCACCGGCTCGGCGAGTCGTCGCGCCTCGTGCCCCTCGCGCGCGAGCTCGGCGTCGCCGATCGCCTGCGCTTCCTCCACGGCCTCAACGACGAAGAGATGCGCGCGCTGTTCTGGGGCGCCACCTGCCTGTGCCATCCCTCGTTCATCGAGGGGTTCGGCCTGCCGGTCGCCGAGGCCATGGCCTGCGGCTGCCCGGTGGTCACCTCGCGTGTGAGCGCAATGCCCGAGGTCGCGGGCGACGCGGCGCTCCTCGTCGATCCGCACGACGACCGCGACATCGCCCGCGCGATGCTCGAGATCGAAGACGATCCCGAGCTCGCCGACGACCTCCGAGCCCGCGGCGTCGCGCGCGCCCGCGCCTTCCAGTGGCGGCACACCGCGGAGCGCACCTTGTCGGCGTACCGCGAGGTCTGCTGAGACCGCGGGTTCACAGGGCGGCGCGCGCCGTTCACAGCCCGCTCGAAGCCCCCTCGAATCCTCCGAGCGAAGGCCCGTATTCGACTCGTATACGCAATCGGCGTGCGCGTTGCTCTCTCCGGGCGGAGACTCAACGCCGGAGGAACCGCATGCGCAGCTTC
Source organism: Deltaproteobacteria bacterium (assembly GCA_022843175.1). Classification (GTDB taxonomy): domain Bacteria; phylum Myxococcota_A; class Polyangia; order Polyangiales; family JADJMO01; genus JALHOE01. The sequence goes on along the minus strand of JALHOE010000162.1, from coordinate 10,809 downwards.
GCCCTCATCGCTCTCTCGCTCGTCGCCCTCCCCGCCTGCCAGGAGCAGGAGCTCACGCGCGCCGAGGCCTCGACGGCCATCTCCGAGGCCGCGCTCGAGGGCGAAGCCGGTTCGGTCATCTCGACGTCGGTCGAGATCTCCACCAACTTCACGATCGGCAAGGCGCTCAAGGACGCGGCCACCGAGCTCAGGGGCTTCGTCGCCGCGCAGCTCCCCTGCGCGCAGGTCACCGTCGCGGACAACACCGTCACCACCGTGTGGGGTCAGACCGCCGGCTGCAGCTACAAGGGCGTCACCCTCACCGGCACCTCGAAGGTGACGATCGCGCGCAACGACGACGGCAGCGTCCAAGTCGATCACGCGTGGACCGACCTCAGCAACGGTCGCGTAAAGGTGAGCGGCACCGCCAACGTCACGTGGAGCCGCGCGGAGTCGAGCCGCCACGTCGTGCACGACCTCACCTGGACGCGCCTGTCGGACGGCAAGACCGGCCGCGGCACCGGCGACCGCACCCAGCGGCTCCTCGATCCGACCAAGGGCCTCTCGGGTGGCATCGGCATCGACGGCAACCGCACGTGGACCTCGAACCGCGGCAAGTGGAACCTCGCCATCACCGGCATCGAGCTCCAGCTGACCGACCCGGTGCCCTACGACGGCAAGTACACGCTCACCAACCCCGACGGGAAGATCCTCACCATCGAGTTCACCCGCCGCAGCGACACCGAGATCGTCGTCGAGGCCTCGAGCGGCAGCAAGCGCTTCACCTTCGTCGTCCGCAAGGCCACCGCCACCATCGACGACGCCTGAGGGCTCAACAACCCGGGAAATCCCCCGGACTGAAGTCCGGGGGATCTTGGATCAGCTGGCCATCGTCAGCGGCACCGCGTTCTCGCCCTCGACCTTGAGCCACATCGCCGCCTGCTCGCTCTCGAACGCGAGGTCGCCCTCGTGGCGGAACTCGAATTTGTAGATCGAGAAGAGCCGCGACTTGCCGCGACGGACCTTCACCTGCGTGCACGTGCAGAGCATCGGCTCGCCGGGCTGGACGAGCTTGCGATACACCGCCTTGCGGATGTGCGTGCCGTAGCCGATCCAGCCCTCGGTGTGGCGCAGGTTTTCGAGGTGAAAGGCGTGCACGAAGCCGAGGTTGCCGGTGAGCTGGATCATCACCGCGCCGTTGATGTGCTTGGGGTGCCGCACCGGGTGCACGCGCTGGTGATCGGTGAACGGCATCGGCTGCAGCGTCGGCATGCGGCACGTCACCGAGCTCTTCTCGCGATCGAGCGCCTCGATCTGATCGAAGAAGAGCACCGCGGGCTCGTACGGCATGTCGGCGAGGAACTCGGGCGTGAAGGCGACCATGGCGGCTGCCTTGTTAACGGAAGCGCTGGTCGCGGGCAACGGGCGACTACGTGACCGCTCGCCACACGGGCCGCTCGTTGAGGCCGGGGCGTCCGTCGAGCTGCTCGTAGGGCACGAAGCGGCCCTTGTACTCGAGCGAAGCGCAGCCGAGCACTCGGTAGCCGAGATAGACGTGGGCCCGCCCGTCGCGCGCTGCGTCCTCGACGCCGGCGAGCACGTTGGCGACGCCGAGCGAGGCCCACGCGTAGTCGGGGTCGAAGTAGAAGAAGACGGCGCTCGACGCGTTGGGCGTCACGTCCCACAGGCCGAGGCCGATGAGCGCATCGCCATCGAAGAACGCCGTCTCGCGCGCGGCGGGGTGCGGCCACGCGAAATGCACCGCGTAGTCCTCGAGCGCCATCGGGTTCGGATCCCAGCCGCGCACGCCCTCGCGCGCCGCGTGCCACTTGCGATAGAGCGCGAGCCGCTCGCCGTTGACGACCGGCGGCTGGACCACCCGCTCGAACGCAGCCACGTTGCGCGCGGCCCGACGCTGGCTCTTGCTCGGCGCGAAGGAGGCGACCGGAATCCGCAGCGAGTCGCAGGCGAAGCACTCCCCGCACCGCGGCCGGAAGTAGCTCGGTCCGAACCGACGGTAGCCGCGAGAGAGGAGCGCCTCCAGCTCGTGCTCGGTCACGTCGTCGAGCAAGAACGTCTCGAGCTGCGCGCGCGCTAGGGGGAGGTACGAGCAGGCCCGCGGCTGCTCGAGGTGGCGCGAGAGGATTCGCACGGCGTACAAAGCATAGCCCGCCCCTGCGCAACGGCCTGCACACGCGGCGAGCCGTTCGCAGGTGTTCACTTCGCACCACGCCGTGCCGCCATTTCACGGTCGATTGTGGTTTTTTCGATCCGCTCCCGACCGCCCGCCTACGCGGTCCCGACGGAATGACTACGCGCAAGGTCTGGCGCGGCCGTTGCTCAGCGGTGGGCCGTGACCATCCGACCCCACCTACGATCGATCGCGCTGGCCGCGATGATCCTGGCGTTCGCCGAGGGCCCCGCGCGCGCCGCCGACAACGACATCGAGGCCTACGTCATGACCATTGACGGGGCCGACGTCATCGTCGATCTCGGGGTCAAGCAGGGGGCGTCGGTCGGCGACGTCGTCGAGCTCTGGCGGCCGCTCAAGCTCAAACACCCGGTCACCGGCAAGATCGTCACCGATCGATTCCGGATCGGGTCGCTCAAGTTGACCCAGGTGCGCGACAAACTCTCGCTGGCGCGCCCCGACAGCGCGCTCGCGAAGTCGGTCGAGCCCGGCGACATCGTCATCCTCCACGGCGTCGCGCCCCCGCCCAAGCCCGTGCCGACCACCCCCACGCCAACCACGCCGACCACGCCGACCACGCCGGTCGTTCCGGCTCCCACCGCGCCGACCGTCGACGTCGATCCCGAGGCGCGCGCGCTCTCCAACCTCTTCGACGAGCTCCGCGGCGCGCCGATCGAGGTGCGCATCGCGCGCTACGAGTCGTTCGCGAAGTCGTGGTCGAAGGGACGGTTCGCGACGGTGCTTCGCGAAGAGGCCGCCGCGCTCCGCAAGCTCCAGGCTGCGCCCGAGTCGGCGGGGACCGAGCCCACGCGCCCGGTGAGCCTCGGCTTCGACGCGCCCGAGAACACCGTCACCGGGACGCCGCTGGTGATGGCGGTGGAGATCACCGGCGACCTGAAGGGGGCGGTGCTGCAGCTCCGGGGCGCGGACGAGACCACGTTTCAGCCGCTCCCGATGACGCCCGCGGGGCCGCGCTACTACCGGGTGACGCTGCCCGCCGCGCGCGTGCGAGCCCCCTCGCTCGCGTACTTCGTCGAAGCGGTGCTCCCCGACGGGAGCACCGTGGCGGTCGTCGGCTCGGCGAGCGATCCCCGCACGGTCAAGGTCGTCGACGCGCCGCGCGTCCCCCCGGCTCCCGGGTGGAAGAGCGTCGCCGCGGTGTGGACCGATTGGGCCGACTACAACCGCCTGCGCGGCAACGACCGCGCGTGGCAGACCGAGGGCTTCTTCGGGATGCGCTTCCGCGACGTCGGCCTGCGCTCGGTCCGCTCGGGGTTCGGCGTCTACAAGGGCCAGGGCGGCTCGCTGCGAGAGCTCGACAGCTCGAATCCGCTCGAGCGACGCGCTCCGCGCACCGTCGGCCTCAGCTACGGCTACGTCGAGGGCGAGTGGGGCGTCACCCACTTCTGGGGCATCGTCGGCCGCGCGATCGTCGGCCTCTCCGAGGACGGCGTCACCGGCGGCGCGCAGGGCTTCGTTCGCATCGGCAACGACCGGCGCACCAACATGCTCCTCGGCGGCGAGGTCCTCGGCGGCGTCGGTCTCCGCGGCATCGCGCAGCTCGAGCTCAACACGTTCCCTCGCTTCCCGATCATGTTCCGCAGCGAGGTCACCAACCAGCCGGCCGGCGCGAGCCCGAGCGCGAGCCGGCGTCGCCTCGACGGCGCGGGCGTCGCGGCGGAGACGGGCGACATCGGCGTGCGCGCGATCCTCCAGCTCGGCTACCGGCCGGTCGCGGGCTTCACGCTGTTCGTGCGCGGCTCGTATCAGGGACGAACCATCAACCACGCCGGTCCCGGCGTCGGCGGGGGAGCGCAGGTCGAATGGTGAAGCGTAGCGTCCTTGTCTCCGTGATCGCGGCCCAGCTCCTCGCGTCGATCGCGTCCGCGAACACCGACGGCCCGGTGATCCCGCTGCCCCCGCCGCCGGTCGCCCCCGTCGCGTCGGCGACGCCATCGGCGGCCCCGGCCAAGGCCGAGTCGCCGAAGCCCGAGCTGCCCGGAGTCGCCGCGCTGCACCACGCGCCGCCGCCGACCGCGGTCGCGCACAGCACCTTCAAGATCGCGGCGACGATCGACAACCCCCACACCATCAAGCGCGCGCTCCTCGTCTACCGCACCGGCAAGGACGCGACGTACCGCGAGGTGCCCTTCCTCCGCGCCGCCGACGGCTACGTCGCCGAGGTGCCGGGCGAGTCGGTCGACTACCCCTCGCTCTCGTACGCGATCGAGCTCGAGGGCCCCGACGGCGCGCGCTCGCCGGCCTACGCGACGCGCGGCGAGCCGCACGTCGTCGACGTCCCCGGCGATCTCGACGACGCGCGCGAGACCGCGCTCCTCGAGCGGGTCGGTGGGGTGCGGTCGGTCGTGTCCACGAGCGGCGAGCTGGTGTCGTTCGGGCACACCACCGCCACCGCGTCCACCGGCCCGAAGACCGTCCTCGATCACTGGTACCGCATCGAGGCTGCGTACACCTACCGGCCGCTCCGCACGATCATGGAGTTCGGCATCCGCGTGGGCATCGTCCGCGGCACCGCCCCCGTTCCGTTCGACGTCACGCTCGCCGGCGAGACCACCACCAAGAAGGACAACTTCGACGTGGGTCTCAACTACGGAGCGCCGTTCGTGGTCTTTCGCGCGAGCGACGAGGTGCACCTCGAGGGGCACCTGCTGACGAGCGTCACCGAGGTCGGCTTCTCGACCGGCATCGGGAGCGCGATCCACATCGGCGACTACTTCGGCACCAAGCTCATTCTCGGCTTCGAGCACGTCGCGCTCTTCGGAACGCGCGGCTACAGCCGGCTCGATCTCGTGCGCGGTCGCGTTCGGGTGAGCCCGATCGTCGAGGTGACCGACATGCCGCACGCCGATCGCGCGGGCGTTCGCCTGCTCACCGAGCTCGGCCTCAACCTCGGTCAGGGGTTCGGTCTCGCGCTCCGCGGCGGCTATCAAGCGCGCGACTTCCGCAGCGGCGGCGCGGGCGCCGGCGTCGCGATTTCTTACGCTTTCTAGCGGCACGGAGGGCGGGATTGGGGTTGCCGCACCGGGCGTGCAGCGCTCAATTAGCGGGCTCGTGGTCCGCAAGATCATCACCTACGTCGTGCTCGTCGCGATCCTCGCGGGCGGCGTGTTCGCGTACTACCGCTACGGACGCGACAAGAGCGCGGGCGAGCCCAAGTTCAAAACGGCCCAGGTCGAGCGCGGCAGGCTCAGCTCGAAGGTCACCGCCACCGGCACGCTGTCGGCGCGCGTCACCGTGCTCGTGGGCAGTCAGATCAGCGGCCGCATCGCCGAGCTCTTCGTCGACTACAACTCCAAGGTCAAGAAGGGCGACATCCTCGCCAAGATCGATCCACGCCTCCTCAACGCCACGCTGCAGAAGGCGCGCGCCCAGGTCGCACAGGCGGCCGCCGCCGTCACCAAGGCGAAGGCCAACCACGACCAGGCCAACAAGGCGTTCGAGCGCGCCAAGAACCTCAAGGCGCAGGGCCTGATGGGCCAGGCGGACTACGACCTCGCCGAGACCGCCGTGTCGTCCACCAAGGCCGACATCGCGGTCGCGCAGGCCCAGCTCTCGAGCGCCGCCGCCACCGCGAGCGAGGCCGAGGTCAACCTCTCGTTCACCGTCATCAAGTCGCCGATCGACGGCATCGTGCTCTCGCGCGCCATCGACGTCGGCCAGACGGTGGCCGCGTCGCTGCAGTCGCCCACGCTCTTCACCATCGCGCAGGATCTCCGCTCGATCCAGGTCGACACGTTCGTCGCCGAGGCCGACGTCGGCAAGCTGGCGAGCGGCATGGAGGCCACGTTCTCGGTCGACGCGTACCCCGGCACCCGCTTCAAGGGGAAGATCCGCGAGGTCCGCAACGCCGCCCAAACGGTGCAGAACGTCGTCACCTACGACGCGGTGCTCGACGTGCCGAACGAGGAGCTCAAGCTCAAGCCCGGCATGACGGCCAACGTCACGTTCGTCTGGGCCGAGAAGGACAACGTCCTCAAGGTCCCCAACGCCGCGCTGCGCTTTCGTCCGCCGCCCGAGGCCCTCGGGGCAGCCGGCTCGCCGAGCGGCAGCGCCAGCGGTCGGCGTCGGTGGCCGGGCGCCGCGGGCTCCGGCTCGGCCTCGGGCTGGGGCGGTGGGGGCGGCGGCGGCAGCGGCGAGGGCGAGGCAAACCGCAAGACGCTGTGGGTGCTCCGCGACGGCAAACCGCACCCGGTCCGCGTCGAGACCGGCATCACCGACGGCACCTTCACCGAGATCCTTCCCGGCCACCTCAAGGACGACGACGAGGTGATCACCGAGTACGTCGCGCCCGCCGAGAGCGGCGCCACGAGCGCGCCCAAGCCGAACACGCCCGGCATGGGTGGAGGCGGCGGCGGCGGCCCTCGGCGAATGTTCTGATGGCGGAGCGACCGCTCATCGAGGTGCGGGACCTCGTCAAGGTCTACAAGATGGGCGGGCAGGAGCTGCGCGCGCTCGACGGCGTGACGCTCACCATCAACCACGGCGAGTTCGTCGCGATCATGGGCTCGTCGGGGTCGGGCAAGTCCACGCTGATGAACGTGATCGGCTGCCTCGACCGCCCGACCTCCGGCCAATACTTCCTCCACGGCGAGGACGTCTCGCGAATGTCGGTCAACAAGCTCGCCGAGATCCGAAACCAGCTGCTCGGCTTCGTGTTCCAGCAGTTCAACCTCCTCGCCCGCACGAGCGCGCTCGAGAACGTCGAGCTGCCGATGATCTACGCCGGCGTCGGCGCCCGCGAGCGCAAGAAGCGGGCGACCGAGGCCCTCGAGCGCGTCGGCCTCGGCGAGCGGCTCGATCATACGCCCGCGCAGCTCTCCGGCGGCCAGCAGCAGCGCGTGGCGATCGCGCGCGCGCTCGTCGGCCGCCCGAAGGTGATCCTGGCGGACGAGCCCACCGGCGCGCTCGACTCCAAGACGAGCATCGAGGTGATGGGGCTGATGCAGGAGCTCGGGCGCGAGGGCATCACCGTCGTGCTCGTCACCCACGAGGCCGATGTCGCCGCTTACGCCGCGCGGGTGTTAACCTTCCGCGATGGACGCGTCCTCTCCGACGAGCGGCGCGAGCCGGTGAGGGCCGAGTCATGAACCCGCTGCAGATCCTCCGCATCGCTCTGCGCGCGCTCACCCGCAACAAGATGCGCTCGTTCCTCACGATGCTCGGCGTGATCATCGGCGTCGGCGCGGTGATCGCGATGGTCGCGATCGGCGAGGGCGCCAAGGCGCGCGTCGAGCAGTCGTTCGCGGCGATGGGCACCAACCTGCTCATCATCATGCCCGGCGCTTCCACCTCGGGCGGCGCCATGGGCGGCTTCGGCTCGGCGCCGACGCTCACCTGGGACGACGTGCGCGCCATCCAGAACGAGTGCCCGAGCGTCAAGGCGGCCGCGCCGGCCCTGCGCTCGAACGCGCAGCTCCTCAGCGAGGAGATGAACTGGTCGGTGTCGGTGCAGGGCACGACGCCCGAATACTTCATCGCGCGCAACTGGCCCGCCGAGCTCGGCACCACGTTCTCCCAGTCCGACGTCGACGTCGGCACCAAGGTCATCGTGCTCGGCGCGACCACCGCGTCGAAGCTGTTCGGCCCGAGCAGCAACCCGGTGGGGCAGACGATTCGAGTCAAGAACATCCCCTTCGAGGTGATCGGCGTCGCCGCCAAGAAGGGCCAGTCGCCGATGGGCCAGGACTACGACGACACCGCCTTCATCCCGGTGACCACGTTCCAGCAGAAGATCCAGGGCGGCCTGCAGAAGTACATGAACGGCACGATCTTCGTCGCCGCGCAGCCGGGCGAGGTGGCCAAGGCGCAGGTCGAGGTCACCGCGCTGCTCCGCGATCGCCACCACCTCCTCGCCGGGCAGGACGACGACTTCTCGATCCGCAGCCTCGCCGAGATCGCCGGCGCGCAGGCCGAGGGCACCAAGACGTTCACCACGCTGCTCGCCAGCGTCGCCGCCGTCTCGCTCCTCGTCGGCGGCATCGGGATCATGAACATCATGCTGGTGAGCGTCACCGAGCGCACCCGCGAGATCGGCGTGCGCATGGCGATCGGCGCCAAGCCGCGGCACATCCTCGCGCAGTTCCTCGCCGAGGCGCTCACCCTGTCCATGTTCGGCGGGATGATCGGCGTGCTCGCCGGCACGTGGGCCGCGGGCTACCTCGCCAGGCAGTTCGGGTGGCAGACGCTGATCCGCCCCGACATCACCATCATCGCGGTGGCGTTCTCCGCCGGCGTGGGGATTGTGTTCGGCATGTATCCCGCGCGAAAGGCGTCGAAGCTCGATCCGATCCAGGCGCTGCGGTTCGAATAGCGGTTAAGCTCACGCCGTGGCGTTCGTCGGGCGGGAGAGCGAGCTCGAGGGCGCGCGGCAGCGTCTCGCGCGCGGCGAGCTCGTCGCCGTCGTCGGTCCGGGCGGCATCGGGAAGTCGCGGCTGGCGCAAGAGCTCGTCGGCGAGCAACGCGCGCTGTGGGTCGAGGTCGCCGAGGCGCGGAGCGTCGTCGACGTCGCGAGCGCGATCGCCGCCGCGGCCGAGATCGTGCTGCCGCCGCGCGGTGACGAGGACGCGCTCGCCGAGGCGCTGGTCGCCGCGCTCGTGCGCCGCGAGGCCGTGCTGGTCCTCGACGAGGCGGAGGGCTGCGTCGACGCGGTCCGCGCGATCGCGGAGCACCTCCGCGAGGCGACACCCCTCGTCGTCACCTCCCGGGTGCCCATCGACGACGAGAGCTCGATCGTGCTGCCGCCGCTCGAACCGGCCGAGGCCGTCGCGCTCCTCGTCGATCGCATCACCCGCTGGGAGCCCCGCTTCTCCGCCGAGCACGGGCGCGCGCGCCTCGACGAGCTCGCGCGCGCCGTCTCCGGGTACCCGCTCGCCCTCGAGCTGATCGCCGAGCGCCTCCGCGTCGCGACGGCGCACGAGCTCCTCGAGGAGCTCGCGAGGGGCCCGCGCGGCGACGTCGCGCACACCATCCGCGCCACGATCGAGGCGCTGGCACCGGGCGCGCGGGCGCTGCTCGTCACCGCGAGCGCATTCGCCGGCACGTTCGGCCGCGCGGAGCTCGAGGAGCTCGCCGGCAGCGACGTCCTCGATCCGCTGTCCACGCTCGTTCGGAGCGGCCTCGTGCGCGCGCTCCGTCCCGACAACCTCGACGCCGCCCGTCTCTTCGCGATCCCAACGCCGATCCGCGACGTCGCGCGCACGCTCGACGCGGGGATGCGCGCGCGCCACGCGACGCTGTTCGCGCAGAGGTCGGAGCGCGCGTTCGCGCGGGCCGGCGACGATCCGGCCAGGCTGCGCGACGACCTCGCGCCGTTCGCGACCGAGCTCCTGGCCGTGGTCCGCGATCGCACCGGCTCGCCCGACGAGATCGCGTGGTGCGCGCTGGCGGTGGACTGGCCGCTGCGCCTCGCGGGCCGCGCCGTGACGCGCCGTTCGATCCTCGCGCTCGTCGACCGCACCGGCGTCGCGGGCAAGCTGTGCGCCGAGCTGCTCGCCGCAGAGAGCCACGCCCTCCGCGAGGGCGGCGCCCTCGACGCGGCGCGCGAGGTCGCGGAGCGCGCGCTCGCGATCGACACCGCGGATCCCCGCGCGAGGGCCCGGGTGCTGCTCGAGCGCGGCGTCATCGCGTTCCTCGATCGCGACCTCGAGGCCGCCGAGCGCCTCCACGCCGAAGCGCTCACGCACCAGTGTCTGCAGGCAGAGATCCTCGCCAACGCGTCCACCGTGGCGCTGATGCGGGGCGACGCGAGAGAGGCCGCGGAGCGCGCCGAGCGGGCGCTCGCCCACGCCGGCTCCGCTCCGTCGCTCGGCGTGTTCGCGCTCGCCAAGCTGGCCGAGGCACAGGAGTCGCTCGGCGATCCGGGCCGCGCGCGCGCGTCGCTCGAGGCCGCGCTCCGCTCGGCCGAGCACCTGCCGCAGCTGTCGATCTCGATCCTCGCGCACCTCGGCGTGGTCCTCGGCAAGCTCGGCGAGCGCGCCGCGTCGATCGAGCGGTTCGAGCAGGCGCTCGCGCGCGCGGTCGACGTCGGGCACGTGCGCCTCGAGCGCGCGATCCGCGGGGCCCTCGCCGCCACCTCGAACAACGACGTGACGATCGCCGAGGACGCGTCCGCGTTCCGGGTGCGCGAGGAGCTGGTATCGCTGGCGCGTCGGCCCGTGATCAGGAGGCTGCTCGCGGCGCTCGTCACCAAGCAGGTCGTCGCCGCCGACGCGCTCATCGCGGCGGGCTGGCCGGGCGAGCGCACGCGCCGGGCCGCGGCCCGAAACCGCCTCTACGTCGCGCTCAACGAGCTGCGGAAGCTCGGTCTCAAGGACGTCATCCTGCGCAGCGACGAGGGCTGGTACCTCGACCCGACCGTGGCCGTCGGAGATCTAAGGGGCACCTAAGACGGGCCGGCCGTATCGAGGCAGGCATGAGAAAAGCCTTCTTCCTTGCCCTCTTCCTCGGTGCCTGCGGGGGACGCGTCGACGAGCCGGGAGCCGTCGCGGTCGGCCCGACGCCGATCGACCCGCCTCCCGGATCCTCCTCGTCGTCGTCGGAGCTCCTCCGTACCGAGCCCGAGGCCTGCGCGTTCGGCGCGGGCGCCGGGCACCTCGTGTGGATCGACGCGGCGACGCGGC
>JALHOE010000161.1 GCA_022843175.1 Deltaproteobacteria bacterium | reverse complement strand
GAATAGAAGGCTGAGAAAGTCGAGAGCTCACCGAGCGAGAGACGAGAGGGTAGGTGCCTTGACCTGGGAGGCCGCTTCATAGAAGGGAGAGGAGCCTCACGCCAAGGCCGCCCGAGATTTCCCGGGCCTGGCGGGCGTTAACCGAACGGCATTGGTTCAAGAGCGCTGTAGACGCCGCTACGCCGTCGCGCGGCGCGCGAGCTTGCCGACGTAGAGCGCGGCAGCGGCGACGTAGCAGGCGACGCCCACCAGGAACGCCACGCGGAGGCCGTGGTGAATCGCGATCCAGATCGCCACCGCGCTGCCCGCGACGCCGAGCATGCCGTTGATGCCCCAGCACCACGCGACGAGGCCCGGCGGCGCGTCCTTGTCGCCGTCGCGCAGCGTCGACATGCCGAGGGGCAGCGGGAAGCCGAGGAGGAAGCCGAGCGGCGCGATCACCACGACGACGCCCGCGGTGCGCATGAAGAGCGAGTTGGCGACGAGGATCTCGGCGACCTTCTCGGCCGAGACGAGCGCGATCGCGAGGACCACCAGGAGCACGACGAAGACCTGGCCGCCGCGACGCCGTGGATCGGCCGAGGCGACGACGCGGCGTGACGCGAGCGCGCCGAGCCCGGTGGACAAGAGGAGCGCGGCCAGCACGGCGGCGAGCGAGAGCGTGGGGTTGCCGACGACGAGCACGCTCTGCTGCAACAGCTTCATCTCGACGAGCATGAAGCCGAGACCGAGGAGCGCGAAGTAGACGGTGGGCGCAGCGACGCCGCCGCGATGCTTGATCCCGCGGCGGAGGAGCGCCGCCATCGGCACGAGGAGGAACGCGCCGATGAGGATGAAGATCGTCACCAGCGACTGGCGGAGGATCATCACGTCGTGGCCGGCGGGGCGCCCCGACATCTCGCGGAGGAAGAAGTAGAACGGCCGGTCGTCGGTGTTCGGCTCCATGTCGAACGGGAACGACGCGTAGAGCGCCTCGCGGTTCTTCTCCAGGATCAGGCGACCGATCGCCGCGTCGGTCGGCGGGCGGCCGGGCGTGTAGACGTCGGTGAAGTGGAGCTTGCTCCGCACCTCATCGAGCGTGGCGATCTCGGCCGCCGTCCACGGGCGCTTGCGGAGCATGACGTGCGTGAGCTCGCGCTTGATGAAGTGCGGGCTCGCGACCGAGGAGACGATGATGTTCTTCTCGGGCTCCGCGATGCCGAGGCTGCGCATCGCCTCGACCGCGATGCCGATGCCCTTGATCGCGTCGTACTCGGGCGACCAGCGCGCGCGCATGAACGCGAGGATGCCGGTGTCCTTGGTGCGGGCGAGGTAGTCGCGGAAGGCGTCGACCGTGTAGAGGTAGTTCTCGGTGAGCGCGAACGCGCCGGCGCCGGTGGCCGCGCCCGAGTCGACCCAGGTGACGGTGACGACGTCGTACTGACTCTTGTCGCGCTTGACGAACGTGCGCGCGTTCTCGAAGTGAACGGTGATCCCGGGCTGGTAGTACGGGCGGCCGGACCACGACGCGAAGCGGTCGTTGACGATCTTGCCGACGAGCGGGTTGACCTCGACGCCGACCACCGGGTCCTTGCCGAAGTGGCGCGCCATGAGGATGTCGAACCCGCCGCCGACCCCGAGCGCCAGGGTGGAGCCCTTGGTCTCGACGTAGTGGGGGAGCGACATGATGTCGCTCTTCATGAAGTCGAGCTTGCTCACGTCGCCGTCGAACTTCTGGATCTGCGTGCCGGCGACGCCCTCGATCATCAGGTCGAACTGCGGATCGTTGCGCTGCGGGTAGGTCTCGGAGAGCCCCCACGTGCAGAAGATGCCCCACTTGACGATGACGCGGGAGAAGTCGTTCCACTCGTCGTGCGCGATGCCGGTGAGCGTCTGGTTGCGGATCATCTCGGCGCGAAACAGCTTCGAGTCGCGCAGCGCGAACGCGCCATAACCGAACAGCACCACCAGCAGGCCGCCGGCGATGGCTGCCGCCCGCTTCGCGCGGATGGAGAGGAAATAGAGGGGCGAGGCGAGCCCGGCGATCGCCGCGATCACCAGCATCGCCTTGGGGGCGGCGACCCGGTCGAGGAGGAGCACCGCGACGACGCAGCCGCCGGCAGCGCCGATCAGATCGATCGCGTAGAGCGCGGCGAAAGCGCTGCCCGCGGCCTCGAACACCGTGGCGATGAGCACGCCGGAGATGAGGAACGGCACGAACAGCGCCGCGAAGATCGCGACCTGGGCCATCTGTCCGGCGCTCCCCTCGACGCCCATTTGCGGGTACCACTTGAGGTAGGCGAGCGTCGACGCGGCGATCGCGATGGCCAGCGCGAACGCAGCGCGTCCGGCGCGGACCTCGGGGGCGATCTTCACCGGACCGCGAAGGGTGACCCACAGACTGCCTGCGCCGAGGCCGAGCATCGCCACGCTGATGCTCATGAAGGCGAAGTAGTAGCCAATCGTGCCGGAAAACACGCGTGTGAGCGCGATCTCCGCGAGGAGGAGCGAGGCGGTGACCAGCGCGAAGGCGACGCGAGCGAGCATGCGGGGCGCGGGCGTACTACCCCTGCCCGCGCGACGCTACGCTCATCGACTCGTTCCGATATGCTCCGCCCGTGCGCGGCGTCGTCGTGTCTCCCGAGCATCCAGTCCTCGTCGCCGCTGCGCGCGCCGAGGGTCTCGCCGTTCACGTCGGGGCCGACGTCGGCGCGCTGATCGAAACGCACAATCCGACGGTCGTCGTGCTCGCGGCGCCGACCGAGGAGCAGCTCGCCGCGGTCCGCGTGCGCCGAGTCACCTGGCGCGGCGCGCTGCTCGCGATCGGCAGCGAGGTCGAGGCCCTGCGCAGGGGCGGCGCCGACGACGTGCTCGTGGCGCCGTTCGACGACGGAGAGGCGCGCGTACGCATCACGTTCGCCGCGCGGTTCGCCGACTGCGAGCGGAGAGCGCGCGCGGGCGAGCACGACCTCCGCATCGCGCTCCGGGCCGCCAAGATCGGCGTGTGGGAGATCGATGTCCAGACCCGCCGGGTCCGTTGGTCGGACGAGATGCACGAGGTGATGGCGACCGAGGGCGACGTCTCCGAGCTCGAGAGCGGCATGCGCCGGATTCACCCCGAGGACCGCGCTCGGCTGCTCCACGCGCTCGGCGACATGTCGAAGCAGCTCGAGACCGTGACCGAACACTTCCGGGTGCTCGGGCCCGACGGCGAGCACCGGGTGGTGCAGGTCTGCGGCACCGCGATCCGAGACGAGTGCGGCCACACGGTTCGCCTCGTCGGCACCGGCATCGACGTCACCGAGCGCACCGAGGGCGAGGCCACGCTCCGCCGCGCGCTCGCCGAGCTGCGCGAGTCCGACGAGCGCTTCCGCATCGTGGCCCGCGCCACGAGCGACTTGGTGTGGGACTGGGACCTCATCACCAACGTGGTGTCGTGGAGCGACAACCTGCACGCGTTGTTCGGCTACTCGATGAAGACGACGCCGATCGAGTGGTGGGAAGAGGTCATGCACCCCGACGACCGCGCGCGCGTCTCCGAGGGCATCCAGTCGCTCATCGCTATCGGCGACGAGAACTGGGCCGACGAGTACCGCATGAAGCGCGCCGACGGCACCTACGCCAACGTCTACGACCGCGGCGTCGTCATCCACGACGCCGTGGGCAAGCCGGTGCGCATGATCGGCGCGATCATGGACATCACCGAGCGCCGCGAGCTGCAGGCCCGGCTCCTGCTCGCCGACCGGATGGCCTCGGTCGGCACGCTGGCCGCCGGCGTCGCGCACGAGATCAACAACCCCCTCGCGTACGTCACCGCCAACATCGAGCTCGCGCTCCAAGAGCTGAAGAAGACGCCCCAGCTCGCGCGCGCGGCCGAGTCCCTCCGCGAGGCCAGAGAGGGCGCGGACCGGGTCCGCCGCATCGTCGGCGATCTCAAGACCTTCTCCCGCGCCGACGACGCGATCCGCGAGCGGGTCGATCTCGCCACCGTCGTCGAGAGCTCGATCAACCTGGCGATGAACGAGATCCGGCACCGCGCGCAGCTCGTGCGCGAGCTCGGTCCCGCGCCGCGCGTCGACGCGAACGCGAGCCGCCTCGGGCAGGTCGTCGTCAACCTCCTCGTCAACGCCGCGCAGGCGATCGAGGAGGGCAAGGTCGGCGACAACACCATCACCGTGCGCATAGGCAAGGACGACAGCGGGCGCGCAGTGCTCGAGATCGAGGACACCGGACCGGGCATGCCGCCCGAGATCCGCGCGCGCATCTTCGACCCGTTCTACACCACCAAGCCGGTCGGCGAGGGCACCGGCCTCGGCTTGACGATCTGCCACGGCATCGTCGCCGCGCTCGGCGGCTCGATCGAGGTCGAGAGCGAGGTCGGAAAGGGCAGCCTCTTCCGCGTCGTGTTGCCGGCCGCCCGCGAGAGCGACCGCGTCGCGCGCCCCGTACCGAGCCTGCCGGTCGCGACCGAGCCGCGCCGCGGCCGAGTGCTCGTGGTCGACGACGAGCCGATGATCGGAAAGGCCGTCCAGCTCATGCTCGAGGACGTCCACGACGTGGTCGCGCTGGTGAGCGCGCGCGAAGCCCTCGGTCGGCTCACGAGCGGCGAGGCGTTCGACGCGGTGGTCTGCGATCTGATGATGCCGGAGATGACCGGCATGGACCTCTACGCAGAGGTCGTCCGCCGCATGCCGGAGCTGGCGAAGCGGTTCGTGTTCCTCACCGGCGGCGCGTTCACGCCCCGCGCGCGCGCCTTCCTCGAGAACGTGAACGCACCCCGACTCGACAAGCCATTCGAGGGGCCGGCGCTGATCGAGGCGATCGCCGTCGCGATGCGCCGCAGCCCGGTCACTCGCGGAGCGAGCGATCGCGGAACATGAACCGCGAGAACAGCTTGCGGTTGCGCGCGACGATCCAGTAGCCGAGCTCCACGAACCAGATCATGGGCGGATAGCTGAGGAAGCGCGCGAGCCGGCCCCAGCCCGTGTGCGCGAGCACGAACATGCTGGCGCGGCCGGCGCGGAGCACCAGGCCCTCGGCGGTCACCACGTGGACCGAGTGGGCGCACGCCTCCCGCAGCGCGTCCGTCATCGGCGGCGACGGCGCGTCCTGATAGGGCACGACCTCGAAGCGTCCCTCACGATCGTTCCGTCTGACCCAGACGGAGACTCTTCGTCAGAAACCTCAGGCACCGTCCCACAAGATCCAGTCGCGGAGGGATGGGGACATGGTGCACTCAACATAGGGTCACCAGTCGACGATCGCACAGCCCCAGGTGAAACCGCTGCCAAACGCGACCATGGCCACCTTCATGCCGCGCTTCAGCTTGCCGTTGGCCTCGGACTCGGCGAGCAGCGTGGGGATGGTGGCCGCGGTGGTGTTGCCGAACCGCTGGATGTTGTGGACGACCTTCTCGTCCGGGATGCCGAGGTGCTGCTGCAGATACTGATTGATCCGGAGGTTGGCCTGGTGGAACACGAACAGGTCGATGTCCTGGCCGGTGATGCCGTTCTTGACGCAAGCCTCCATCAGCACCGTCATCATGCGCTCGATGGCGTTGCGGAAGACGAGCTTGCCCTCCATCTGCGCCCACATCATCTCGGGCTGAATCTGACCGACGCCCTTGTCGTCCTGCGGGATGAACGGGAACCTCCGAATGTCCCAGATGCGCTGGGCCAACACGTCGGCGTAGCGACCGTCGGCCCCGAGGTGCCAGCTGCGGACGCCGCGGTCCTCATCGGTGGCGCTCACGATCACCGCGCCGGCCGCGTCGCCGAAGAGCGAGCCGACGGTGCGACCGCGGCTGCTCAGATCGAGCGCGTGGGAGTGGACCTCGGCGCCAACGAGCAGCACGTGCTTGCACGCGCCGGACTTCACCATCGAGGTGGCGGTGCCGAGGCCGTAGAGGAACCCCGAGCACTGATTGCGGATGTCGAGCGCGGGGACGAACTTCGCGTCGTTGCCCTCACACAGACCGAGCTTCTGCTGCAGGTAGACGCCCGAGCCGGGGAAGCAGTGCTCCGGCGAGAGCGTGGCGAAGATGATCATGTCGAGATCGGTCTTCTTGATCCCGGCCTTCTCGATCGCGTCGCGCGCGGCGTGCACAGCGAGATCGCTGGTGCCGACGCCGTCGTCCGCGTAGCGCCGCTCCTCGATGCCCGTGCGCTGCACGATCCACTCGCTGGTCGTGTCGATGCCGAAGTCCTTCGCGAGGTCGTCGTTGGTGACGCGGCGCGGCGGGACGTACATCCCGGTCCCGGAAATGTAGGCGTTGGGCATGGCGAGCATCGTAGTTCCCCTCAAACATCCTGCACAGCCGGAACGCGGCCACGGCCGGTCATGGTTCCGTCAGCAAGCCCCTCTGGCCGCGTCGCGCGAAGGATGTACGACAGCGGAGCACGGCGTTTGCTCCGAGGCTCGTCCCATGCGCGCTCGCACCTCGCATTCCGAGAGCATCGCCCGCCACATCCGCGCAGTCGTCGACCACCACAGCTCCCGCTCGGGCTTCCCGCCCGCCGCGCTCGTCCTCACCGAGGACGAGACGCTCGGCTTGCTCGTGAGCAAGCGCCTGCGCGACCGAGGGTGCGACGTCCTCGAGCTGCACGACACCGCGTCGTTCCACCGCCTGCTCCGCGACGGGGGGGCGTTCGATCTGCTGATCGTCGATGGTGCCATGACGTGCTCGCCGTTCCACGGGCTCGGGTACGCGCGCCGTCGCGGCCTCGATCTCCCGGCGATCGCGATCGTGCGCTCGGAGGACGAGCACACGCGGTTCGAGGCGGAGCAGCTCGATCTCACCCTGTGTAACCGCGCCGCCGTCCGCAGCTCCCTCGATCGGCTGCTCCTCGGCGCCCTGCACTGGCTCACGCAGCAGCGCACCTCCCGCGCCGCGTGAACGTGGAACGGTCCGTGCACATCCTAAGCACGTATGGAGCGTTCCCTCGCGGTCACGCTGGGGATTGCCGCGATCGCGCACGCGCTCGCGATCGCCGTCGTGCGCCCGCACGTGCGACATGCGGCCGCACCCGCCGTCGTCGAGCGTTCACAGGAGCTCACCCTCGAGGTCGAGGTCGAGGAGCCGGTGGCCGCCCCTCCGGCCCCGCAACAAGTGGGCGGCGCACCCGTTGCGCCAACGCCGCACCTCGCGATCGCCCCGCTCACGAAGACTCCGCGCCCCGCCACCACCCTCGAGGTCCAGCCGGCGCCGAGCGGGGAGCCGCCGCCGGCCGCGGGGCCACCCGCCGAGGACGCGCCGAAGGTCGCCACCAAGTTCCCCTCGCTGATCAACCTCGACTCGCCGGGGAGCCACGCGGTGATCTTCCCGTCGAACAGCGACAGCGTCGCGGCCGCGCCGGTCTCGAAGGAGGCCAAAGAGAAGGCGGCCGCCGCGAAGCTCGACGCGCAGCTCAAGTCCGCGCTCGACGCGAAGGACACCGAGACCGGCGGCGGCTTCGGCGGCCCGGTGGTCTCGGCCGCGCACTCCACGGCGGGCGCGTCGACCGCGATGGGCTACGCCACGTTCGACGTGAGCACCGACGCGTTCGGCACCGTGACGCTGGTGCGCGTGGTCGACTTCGGCGGCGACGGCAAGGGCTGGCAGGCGATGGCCAAGGACCTCCACGCGTCGCTCGGCGGCCGCAAGCTGCGCGTGCCCACCGGCGCCGCGGGCGTCTCGGTGCGCATCCGCGTCGAGGCCGCCATGAAATACCCGAGCGGCGCCACCAAGCCGATCTCGCCGATGATCGGCGCGGGCTCGGTGGGCGGCTCGTTCGACGTGGCCGACATCGGCCAGCCCAAGAAGCGCATGGTCTCGGTGCGCATCGTGGGCGAGAGCCGCATCTAGCTCAGTCGACGAAGAAGTCCGGGGCGAGGTTGCCGCCGGGGATCATCGAGTACTTCTCGAGATCGGTGACGCC
Source organism: Deltaproteobacteria bacterium (assembly GCA_022843175.1). Taxonomy (GTDB): domain Bacteria; phylum Myxococcota_A; class Polyangia; order Polyangiales; family JADJMO01; genus JALHOE01. Next base: position 12,100 of record JALHOE010000161.1, on the reverse strand, counting down.
CTCGGCGCGCAGGATCTCCTCGTCGATCACGAAGTTGCCGGTGAACTCCTTGAACGGCTTGGTGAGGATGGCGTAGGCCGCGTCGCCCATGATGTCCGGCTTGCGCGAGACCTTCACCGTCTCGTCGCCGCCGAGGAGGTTCTGCACGGCGGCGGTGGCGATCACCGTCTTGGGCCAGAGCGCGTTGACCGCGACGCGGCCCTTGAACTCCTCGGCCATGCCGAGCACGCACAGGCTCATGTTGTACTTCGCCATGGTGTAGGCGACGTGCGGGCCGAACCACTTCGCCTTGAGCGCGGTGAGCGGCGGCGAGAGGTTGAGGATGTGCGGGTTCGACGACTTGAGCAGGTGCGGGAGGCACTTCTGCGAGGTGAGGAACGTGCCTCGCCCGTTGATCGAGTGCATCAGGTCGTAGCGCTTCATCGGCGTCTCCAGCGTGCCCGTGAGGCTGATCGCCGACGCGTTGTTCACGCAGATGTCGATGCCGCCGAAGGTGTCGACCGTCTTCTGGATCGCGGCCTCGACCTGCTCCTCGAACCGGATGTCGCACATGAGCGGGAGCGCCCTGCCCCCCGCCTTCTCGATCTCCTCGGCGGCCGTGTAGATGGTGCCCGGCAGCTTCGGGTGCGGCTCGGCGGTTTTGGCGGCGATGACCACGTTGGCGCCGTCGCGCGCGGCGCGCAGGCCGATCGCGAGGCCGATGCCGCGGCTCGCGCCGGTGATGAAGAGCGTCTTGCCTTTGAGGTTGGGCATGTCCGCTTGCTACCCTTGACGAGGACGGAAGTCGACGACATGACCCGCCGGTGCCGTCCCCCCCGTCTCGTGGCCTGACCACCGAGCTCGAGGCCGCGCTCCTCCGCGCCCTCACCCACGATTACAAGCACCTCAACTGGTCGCATTTTCGTGATCGGCTGACCGAGCCCACCTTCGAGCTGCTCGACTCGGGGAGCGATCTCGGTCGCTGGGTGCCGGACACCCGCACCCTCCAGATCGCACGGCGGCTGGTGATCGAGCAGCCGTGGGGCGTCGTCATCGAGGTGCTCAAGCACGAGATGGCGCACCAATACGTCCACGAGGTGCTCGGCGCACGCGAGACCGCGCACGGTCCGGCCTTCCGAGCGCTCTGCGAGCAGCTCGGGATCGACGCGTCCGCGCGCGGCGTGCCCCGGGCGAGCGACGAGGAGCAACGGGTGCTCGATCGCGTCGGCAAGCTGCTCGCCCTCGCCGAGTCGCCCAACGTCAACGAGGCCCGAGCGGCGATGGCGGCCGCGCAGAAGCTGCTCCTCAAGCACAACCTCGAGGCCCGTGGCCGCACCCACGCGCGCGGCTACGCGTATCGACACGTCGGCGCCCCGGCGACGCGCCACGCCGAGCACGAGAAAATGCTCGCGACGCTCCTCGGCAAGCACTTCTTCGTCGAAGCGATCTGGATCCCGATCTACCTGCCGCTCGCGGGGCGTCGGGTCAGCGTGCTCGAGCTCATCGGCACGCCGGCCAACCTCGAGATCGCCGAGTACGTGCACGGCTACCTCCTCGCGACGGGCGACCGACTGTGGCGCGATCACAAGCGCGAAGCCAACATCACGAGCGATCGCGACCGGCGCACCTTCCTCTCCGGCGTCATGAGCGGCTTCGCCGCCAAGCTGGCCGAGCAGGCGAAGGAGCATCGCGAGCAGGGCCTCGTGTGGGTGCGCGACGCGGATCTCGACGCGTACTTCGGCAAGCGTCACCCGCGCGTACGCACCTTCAGCTACGGCGGCGGTCGCAAGCGAGAGGCCTTCGTGCACGGCCGCACGGCCGGCGGAGCGATCGTGATCCATCGCGGCGTCACCGGCGGGCCGGTCGCGCGCGGGCGCCTGCTCAAGGCGTGATCGGTCGGGCGAGCAGCGCGTCGTAGAAGCGGCGCTCGAGGCCGATCGTGCCGAGGGTGCTTCCCTCGCCGTGGAAGTCGCTGCCGCCCGTGACGGCGAGGCCGAGCGCGATGGCGATCGCGTGGTAGCGCTCGCGCACGTCGGTCGGGGTCTCGGGGCGGAAGATCTCGACCCCGTCGAGCCCGGCCCCGGCGAGCGCCTCGAGCTGGGCGCGCTCCACCTTGTCGGCCGCGGGGTGGGCGAGCGTGGCCCTGCCGCCGGCGGCGTGGATGAGCGCGATCGCCTCGCGCGCGCTCGGGTGACGATGCGGAGAGAAGGCGGGCGCGTCGTCGCCCAGGTAGCGGGTGAAGGCCGCCTGCATGTCGCCGCAGATGCCGCGCGCGACGAGCACTCGCGCGAGGTGTGGGCGGCAGAGGTTGTCGCTGCCGGCGACCGCCTCGACCTCCTGCATGGTGACCGCGACGCCGAGGTCGTTGAGCTTCTGGACCATGCGCTCCATGCGCGCGCGCCGTTCGCCCCCCTGGCCGCGGGTGAACTCGAGCAGCGCCGGGTCGTCGATACGCACGAAGTGACCGAGCACGTGGATGTCGGTGGCGCCGATCGAGGTCGAGACCTCGATGCCCGGCACGATCTCGATCCCGCCCAAAGCGCGCGCCGTCGCGACCGCCTCGGCGACGCCGGCGACGGTGTCGTGGTCGGTCACGGCCAGGGTGGTGACGCCGGCGGCCCGCGCGCGAAGGACGAGCTCGCGCGGGGTGAGCTGGCCGTCGCTGGCGGTGGTGTGGGCGTGGAGATCGATCACGAGGCCGCTCCTCGGTATATCATTGCCGACTTCATGGGGGCCCCGCCCGAGGGAGTATCCGACGCGGTCCTCGACGCCGCGCTGGCCGCCGGCATCGGCATCACCGTATCGGAGATGCATGACGGCGGCGCGCGCCACATCTGGGTCAGCCCGCGCGCCGCCGAGATCCTCGGACGACCGATCGAGGAGCTGCTCGCCGGCTCCGCGTTCGACTCCGTCGCGCCCGAGGAGCGCGAGCGACTGCACGACCAGCGGGCGCGGCGCGCGCGCGGCGAGCCCGTGCCCCCCACGTTCGAGACCGTGGTGATCACGGCCGCCGGCGAGCGCGTCCCGATCTCGGTCGCGATCTCGTATCTCACGCGACAGGGTCACCGCATCGGCGTGGCGTTCGTGACCGACATCCGCGAGCGGAAGCGCGCCGAGGCCGCGGTGCTCGCGTCCGAGGGGCGCCTGCGGAACCTGGTCGAGGGCGCGCCGGACGGCGTGGCGATCTCACGCCAGGGGCGGCTGCTCTGGGCGAACCGCGCTGCCGGACGCCTGCTCGGCGTCGACCCACCCGAGGCCCTGATCGGCCGCTCGCTCGGCGAGTTCCTCGACGCCGAGGGGGTCGCCATGATGCGCGAGCGGATCGCGCGGCAGGCCGCGAGCGGCAAGCAGGAGCCGCCCGCGGAGTACCGCACGCACCGCCCCGACGGCTCGATCGTCATCGCCGAGATCTCCTCGCTGCCCATCGAGTGGGAGGGCGCGCCCGCGGTGATCGCGTTCGCCCGCGACGTCACCGACCGCGCCGCGCTCCAGGCGCAGCTCGCGCGGGCCGAGCGCCTCGTCGCGGTCGGCACTCTCGCGGCGGGCGTCGCGCACGAGATCAACAACCCGCTCACCTTCGTGACCCTCGGGATCGACGCGCTCGAGCGGGTGCTCCGCTCGGGCGAGCACGGGGGGCCGTCGGTCGACAACCTGCTGCAGGAGATCCGTCAGGGAGCGTCGCGGGTCGCGGCCATCGTCCGCGAGCTGCGCGCCTTCTCGCAGTCCGACGACGACGTCCGCGGTCCGGTCGACATCCGCGCCGTGCTCACCGCTGCCGAACGCCTGGTCGCCCACCAGCTCCGCGGCCGCGCGCGCGTCGAGCGGCGCCTCGAGGAGCATGGCCGCGTCCTCGGCAACGGCAACCGACTCGAGCAAGTGTTCGTCAACCTCTTGATGAACGCCGTGCAGGCGCTCCCCGAGGGGCGCGCCGAGAACCTCATCGAGATCGCTACCCACAACTCGCTCACCGGCGCGATCGTCATCGAGGTGCGCGACAACGGCGACGGCATCGCCGCGGACATCGTGTCGCGCGTGTTCGATCCGTTCTTCACCACCAAGGCGCCGGGCGTCGGCACGGGGCTCGGCCTCTCGATCTGCCACCGCATCATCTCCCAGCTCGGCGGCGACATCTCGATCGAGAGCGTCCGCGGCGAGGGGACGGTGGTGCGCGTCGCGCTGCCGGTCGCGCCCGACGAGCCGCGCCCCGTCGCGCCCCCGGCCGAGCCCCGCCGAACCGCGGCGCGCAAGCGAATCCTCATCCTCGACGACGAGCGCGCGCTGGTGATGACGCTCCGCTGCCTGCTCGAGAAGGACCACGACGTCGTCGCCACGACCGACGCTCACGAGGCGCTCCGCCGTCTGCTCGAGGAGCCGCTCTGCGATCTCGTCCTCTGCGATCTCGCGATGCCCGGCCTCGACGGCGTCGACGTGTTCGAGCGAGCGACCGAGCGCCGCCCCGAGCTCGCCGAGCGCTTCGTGTTCATGACCGGCGGCGCGTTCACCCCGAAGACCACCGCGTTCCTCGACGGACGCGAGCGGCGCTCCATCCAGAAGCCCTTCCGAATCGCCGAGCTCGAGGCGCTGCTCGGCCCCTGAGCGCCTCAGCGCAGCTTCACTTCTTTGGCGCGCAGCTCGCCGACGTACTCCGGGCCCGCGTCGGTCGCGCGTTGGAAATACGTGATGACGATCGATTCGCCGCAGGCCGAGCTGAGCGCGACGTGCTCCTTGCCGGCGTACTGGTTGCCGCCGGTCTGGAACGCCGTCACCGGCGTCGACCACGGGCCCTCGGGCTTGTCCGCCGTGCGGATGACGACCTTGTCGGTGAACGACTCGCTGTGCACGACGATGAACTTGCGCAGCCACGGGTTGTAGGACATCGACAGGTCGCCGGGAGCGTTGGAGATCAGCTTGGCGCCCTTGGTGAGGTCCTTGTTGAACGCAGCGCCGTCGTAGGCCTCCCACGCCTCCACCTCGGCGAGCCTTGCGGCGGGCGCGCGCCCGAGCACGCACCCGCCCTCGATGCACGCCCAGGCGTACACCGAGCCGGCGTGCATCAGCGGACCGATGCCGAACGCCGGGGTGCCGGTCTTGAACACGACCACGCGATCGCGCGCCTTGAGGTCGCCCTTGCGCACGTGCGCGATGCCCGCGTCCACGCCGCGAATGTCGAGGTCGGCCGGACCGACCTTGAACCGGCCGTAGAACACCGTGGCCTCGAGCGACTGCTCGACGACGCCGACCGGCCACACCACCCAGCGGTCGTCGGGGGTGGCCTTGTTCTGCGCGCGCTCCTCGTCCGTGAGCGGAATGAGCTCCGCCGGACGCCCCGTCGAGTCGGCGACGATCCACGGCCGCCACGCGTCCCCGAACGAGGAGAAGCCGAAGATCGAACCGCGCGGCTCCGACCCGTCGGTGAGCACCGCTTCGCCGAACGTCCACAGCACGCTCTCGCCGATCTTGGCGGAGGCGCCGCCCGAGAACGTGCGCAGGGTGGGCGGCGCGGAGAAGGTGCCGAGATCGCGGACGCTCTCGATCTCGAGCGCCGACGCGGCGGACACCTTGCAAGAGCTCGCATCGACCGGTCCCGGCGTGCTGTACGAGGAGTTGTCGCTGCAGGAGACGAGGAGGAGCACGAGCGCGAGGGCCGAACGCATGCAGAGCGCGTATCGCAAGGTGCGGCCGCCCGCAACCTCTCTACCCCCGCGCGAAGCGGTCGGTCGCGCGGACGAGTCGGTCGATGTTCGAGGGCTCCATCGCGGAGTGGCCGGCGTCGGGGACGATTTGAAGGTCGACCTCGGGCCAGCGCGCCTTGAGCTCCCACGCGCTCTCGAGCGGGCACACGACGTCGTAGCGACCGTGCACGATGACCCCCGGGATCTTGCGGAGCCGCTCGGCGCGGTCGAGCAGCTGCGACTCGGAGCCGAACCAGCAGTTGTGCACGAAGTAGTGGTTCTCGATCCGGGCGAACGCGAGCGAGAACTCATCGCCGCTGGTTCGCTTCACGAGCGCGTCGTCGGTCAGGAGCGTGCTCGTGCGCCCCTCCCACACGCTCCACGCGCGCGCCGCTTCCTGACGCACGACGGGATCGTCGCTGGTCAGCCGTCGGTGGTAGGCGTGGAGCAGATCGCCGCGCTCGGCCTCGGGGATCGGCAAGAGGTAGTCGTCCCACGCGTCGGGGAACAGCGCGCTCGCACCGCGCTGATAGAACCACTCGATCTCCTTCTTGCGCACGAGGAAGATCCCGCGCAGCACGAGCTCGGTCACGCGCTCGGGGTGCTCCTCGGCGTACGCCAGCGCGAGGGTGCTCCCCCACGACCCGCCGAACACGAGGAAGCGCTCGATCCCGAGGTGGGCGCGGAGCCGCTCGATGTCGGCCACGAGATCCCAGGTGGTGTTCTCGCGGAGCTCCGCGTGCGGCGTCGATTTGCCGCAGCCGCGCTGGTCGAAGAGCACGATGCGATACGCGGCCGGGTCGAAGAAGCGGCGCATACGCGGCTCGGTGCCGCCGCCCGGTCCGCCGTGGAGGAAGAGCACCGGCTTGCCGTGCGGATTGCCCGACTCCTCGAAGTACAGCTCGTGGAGGTCGGACACCCGGAGGCGGCCAGTGTGGTAGGGCTCGATCGGCGGATAGAGGGTGCGGCGCTCGGTCATCAGGGGATCGAGGCTACCCACAATCCGTCCGACGCGCCGCCCGTGGCGATCGTGTAGACGACCCGGGTCGACGCGGCGTCGACGAGGAACGTGCGGTCGGCCTGCTCGGCGAGCGTCGTCGGCATCGCCGTCGCCGAGCCGATGTTGCGCGCGCGAATCGTCGCGCGCCCGGTGGAGCCGACGGTGACGTAGCCGTCGTTCCACACGACGTTGCTGCCGCCGACCGCGTAGTCCTGCCAGGCGGAGGTGCCGAGCACGATGTTGGCGCCGGTCGCGGTCGGCGTCGCGGTGAGCGTGCCGATGCCGGGCGTCGCGACGACCGACCCGTACCAGAGCGCGTAGCTCGAGTCCGAGGTGAAGCCGTTGCCGTAGACCTCGCCGTTCGTCGCCGAATAGAGGCTCGTCGGCGTGCCGGCGGTCGTCGTCGACGCGAGCTTGATGTCGGAGCCGGACGCGGTGGGCGCGGCCGTCGACACGAGGAGGAACTTGTCGTTGGGGCTGACGCCGGAGAGGAAGCCGCCGACGCCGCTCGCGACCAGCGTGACCGGCGCCGCGGCCGAGGTGACCGACCGCTTCAGCGCGTTGGCGCTCGTGCGATACACGACGTAGCTCCCGTCGTGCGCGAACACGACCGACGCGACGTCGGTGTCGATGTTGATCGGCGTGCCGCCGGTGACGGGGACGATGCGCAGCTGGTTGGTCGCTCCGGCGACGAACCCGACCATCGTCCCGCCGTCGTTGTTCGTGAAGTAGGTGCGCAGGTCGGTGCCGAGCGTCGTGGCGGTGCCCGCGGTCGCGTCGATCGACGAGACGTCGAACGAGTCGGCCGTGGCGCCGGGCGTACAGTGGGTGGTGACGAACCGGGTGCCGACCCAGAACATGTACGGCGCGCAGTTCTCGCCGAGCGTGCCCGAGTCGTACATCACGTACTGCGTGAAGACCTTCTTCACGCCGGTCGCGTCGGACTTCGCGACGACCAGGTCGGCTTTGTCGTCGCCGGTGGCGCTCTCCACGAAGTTGTCGGTGTACGCGATCATCGTGCCGTCGGGGCTCGCGGCGGCGACGAAGAGCCCGGCCACGGTGGTCGTCGACGGCGCGAGCGCCTTGGTGCTGATGCTCTTGGTGCCGTTGGCGGCCGTCCACACGCGGAGCGTGCCGAAGTTGTAGGTGGTGTTGATCGCGCCCCACACGAACACCGTCCGCCCGGTCACCCGCACGCGCTCGACGCCCGCGCCGATCGTCTGCGCCGCGCCGCCCGCGAGCGGGACCGCGTACGCCGCGCCGCTCGCGTCGGTGATGATCGCGAAGTTGTCGGTCGTGACGCCGCGGAGCGTGATCGTGCCGGTGTAGACGCGCGTGCCGCTGGTGACGCCGGTCTCCCCGACCGCATCGGGCGCGTCGGTCACCGCGGTGTCGCCCACGCTCGTATCGGTCGTCACCGTGGTGTCGGTCACCGTGGTGTCGGTCGCGACCGTGGTGTCGCCCGCGGCGTCGGCGCTCGTTTCGCTCGCGGTCGAGTCGCTCGCGGTCGAGTCGCCTCCCGCTCCGCTGTCCGCGGGCGGCGCGCCGGAGTCCTCCTCGACGGTGCCCGTGTCCGCTTCGACCGGCGTGCCGGTGTCCGGACGCACGACGCGCGTATCGCTAGCGGCGCCGGTGTCGGCCGGGTCGCTCGGCAACCCGCCGCCCTCGCTGCCGCAGCCACTGACGAGGAGCACCAGCGAAATACCCGCGAAAGACTGGAGGTGACGCATAAGCGACCTTCTACCACATCGTCGCCAAATGCTGGGGTAGCTGGGCGCGACCTCGGGTCTCGGGACCGCGATCGTCGTCGCAACTCTCCTTGCGGGCCGCGAGGCTCGCCGTCGATAGTAGGCGCCCCCCGTGCGTCGCGGCGAAGCACTCCTGTTCTGCGTCGCGCTCGGTTTGCTCGCGCTCGAGGTCGCCGAGATCCGCGTCTTCAGCTACGCGATGGACCCGCGCCTCGTCTACGGCGTGATCGGTCTCGCGATGCTCGGCATGGGCGCAGCCGCGGTCGCCGCGGCGCTGCGTCCGAGCCTCTTGTCCGAGGAGCGCGCGCCCGGGTACGCGGCGCTGATGGGCGTGAGCGCGATCGCGTCGCTCGCGATCTTCGCGCGCGTGTCGACGGCGTTCAGCGCCTCGTCGCTCACGCGGTTCCTCTTCACCGGCGCGCCGATGTTCCTGCTCTGCGCTGTCCCGTACGCGTTCGCGGGCCTCGCGATGGTCACGCTGCAGCTCCGCGCCGAGGACATCCACCGCCGCTACATGGCGAACCTCGTCGGCTCTGCGCTCGGCTGCTTCGTCGTCCCGTTGCTCCTACGAAACGTGGGGCTCGAGCGCCTGTTGGTCGGGATCGCCGCGCTGCCGGTCGTCGCGGCGCTGGTCTTCGACCGAAGAATCCGCCACGGCCTCGCGCTCGCTGCGCTGCTCGTCACGCTGCCCTTCGCGCGCAGGGTGCTGCCGTTCGAGCCCGACCCCCAAGATCTCTACGCGTCGGCGGAGCGCGCGGCGCAGAAGCTCGCGCTCCCGGCCGAGCGTGGCGCGAAGCCGGGGCACCTCGCGCGTCGCGAGCACGCGGTGTGGGATCCGGTCGCGCGGGTCGAGGTCTTCCAGTTCCCCGGCTCGCTCGGCCTCGTCAACGGGAGCGCGCCGCTCAAGGTGCTGCTGCACGACGGCGGCGCCGGCTCGCTCCTGTTCGGCCGCCTCGCCGACCACCCCGATCTGGCGCGCGCCCTGTTCGAGGGCTCGACCTACGGCGCGGCCTACGCCGTCCACGATCACGCGCACGAGGTGCTGGTGATCGGCCTCGGCGGCGCGCCGGACATCATGACCGCCAAGCACTTCGGCGCACGCCACATCGTCGGCGTGGAGGTGAACGGCGCCACGATCGAGACCGTGCGTAGCCACTTCAAGGAGTTCCTCGGAGCGCCGTACGACGGCGTCGAGCTGCACCACGCCGACGGCCGCAGCTTCGTCGAGGCCGAGCGGCGCACGTTCGACCTCGTCCAGATCAGCGGCACCGACACGTGGTCTGCGGGCAACGCCGGCGCCTTCATGTTCAGCGAGAGCTACCTCTACACCGAAGAGGCGATCAGCTCGTTCCTCCGCGTGCTCGCGCCCGACGGGATGCTGGTCATGATCCGCTTCGGCCCCGAGCCGCTCCGGCTCGTCGCGACCGAGGTCGCTGCGGCGCGCAAGCTCGGGATCGCGCGCCCGTCGCAGCACTTCGTCGTCCTCGGCCAGGGCTCCTGCCAATCGGTCGTCTTCTCCAAGCAGCCGATCCGCGACGACCAGCTCCGCCGCGTCGCGCGCTTCATCGGCAACGCCCGTACGCTCCCGCGTCTCAACGTCCCGCTCAACGCGGCTCTGCTGATGGCGTCCCCCGAGATGCCGCCGCTGTCGCTCGTCTACGCGCCGAGCGCGCCGTCCGACGATCCGATCGCGCGCTACCTCCGCGCGGTCGACGTCGCGGGAGGCGAGCAGTACCTCGCGCAGTTCCCGTTCGACGTCACGCCGGTCACCGACGACCGCCCCTTCTTCTTTCAGTTCCTCGGGCCGCGACAGCTCGGGCGGGTGCTCGACGCGCCGGCCGACGATTTCTTCGCCCGCGGCCTCCGCGAGCACCTCATGATGCTGCTCGGGCTGACGGCGCTCTCCGCGATGATTTTGTTCGGGCCGCTGCGGGTGCTTCGCGGCGGCGCGCTCCCCACGCTCGGGTACTTCGGGCTGATCGGCGCGGGCTTCCTCCTCATCGAGCTCTCGCTGGTCCAACGCACCGCGCTGACGCTCGGACATCCGAGCTGGTCGGTGTCGGTCACGCTGTTCGCGCTCTTGCTCTCGAGCGCCGTCGGGAGCGCGTACGCACAGCGGCTCGGCGTGCGTCGCGCCGCGCTGCTCCTCGTGCTGGCCACCTTCGCCTGGGCGTTCGTGCCGTGGGGTGCCATGGTCCTGCGGCTCCCGTTCGCCCTCCGCATCCTCGCGATCGCCGTCGCGATCGCGCCGCTCGGGGTGGCGATGGGCGTGTTCTTCCCGACCGGCATCCGAGCCACCGCCGAGAGCGGCACCGCGCGGACGGCCTTCGCGCAGGCGAGCAACGCGTGCGCGTCGGTCGTCGCGTCGTTGCTCACGCCAATGCTGGCGATGCTGTTCGGCTTCCGAACGGTGATGCTGCTGGCGCTCGTCCTCTACGCGGGCGCGGTGGTGCTCGCCCCGCGCCTCGGCGGTCAGCCGTCGTCGAGCTCGGGGTAGCGGCGGAAGATCCCCTGCTCGTTGAACGCGATGCGCCGGGGCGACGCGAGGTAGGCGGCGATCCGCGGGCGCGCGGCGACCCGCTCCCCGAGCGCCACGAGCTTCGGGGTCTCGCGCGTGACCCGGGCGAACGCGCGGGGGAACGCGTACTCGAGACCGCGAAGGACCTGGAACAGCGAGAGGTCGACGTAGCTGAACGTCGAGAGCAGGTGGTCGTCGTGGAGCTGGCGCTCGAAGTAGCCGAGATACTTCGGCATGCGCTCCTCGCGGAACCCCTTCGCGCGTTCGACCGCCGCCGCCCGTTGGTCCTCGTAGTAGAGCCCCGTCGAGAGCGGGTGGTGGGTGTCGTGCACCTCGGCGACGAGATCGGTGACCGTCAGCTGCAGCTGGTTGGCGTGGACCCGCGCGGCGCGGTCGTCGGCCACGAGCGCGTGGTTCTCCGCGAGGTAGGCGCAGATGTTCGCGGTCTGCGCGAGCGTCAGCGCGCCGTCGCGCAGGATCGGCGGCGCGAACGGCGCGACGCCGGGCGTCTCGCGGAGCACGCGAAGGATCGCCGGAGCCCCCCCGCCGTCGGCCGCGGGCAGGCGCGCGACGTCGACGTAGTCGGCGGCGGCCTCTTCGAGCACGAGGCGAACGAACTCTCCGCGCCCCTGGATCGTCGGCCAGTAGTAGAGCTGATAGGCCATCGCGCCCCAGAATACGCGGCTACTTCTTCTTCTTCTTCTTCTTCTTCACGACCGGCGCCGGGTGCGGCGCGGGCTTCTTCGGCGGCGGTGCGGGCTTGAGCACCGCCTTGAGCGCGGAGGCCGCCGTCTTCGTCGCGTGGGCGTCGAAGCCGGCGTCGGCGGCGTCGGCGGCGTCGGCGGCGTCGTCGGCGTCGTCCGCGGCGTCGAGATCCGCGTCGACGTCCGCGTCGAGGTCCTCCTCTTCTTCCTCTTCCTCGGCGTCCTCCCCGGCGTCGAGCGTGGTCGCCGCCGCGGCCTCGTCGACCGCGGCCTCGATCGGGGGTTCGCTGTCGACGAGCAGCTGGGCGTCGGCGACCACCGCGCTCACCGAGGGCTCCGCGGTGGGCTCGATCTTCGGCTGCGGGCGGTACCGATACCAGACGTACGCTCCGCCCGCGATGAGCAGCATGACGAACACCCACGGAAACTCGCCGCGCGAGGCGGGCGGCGGCGCCGCCGCGACGGCGGGCTTTTGCGGC